>DATCQX010000433.1:0-8135 GCA_036569285.1 Streptomyces sp. | reverse complement strand
GCGGTGATCGAGCGGCTGAAGGCGGACCTGCTGACCGGGCATTTCGCGCAGACGGACCGGGCGCGGCCGTGGGCGGAGCTGGTACGTCTTGAAGGGCGGTTCTGGGTGGAGTGGCTGCGGCGGCAGTCGCGGGAGCCGTTGCTGCTCGTCGCCGTCGCGGCCGGGGTGTGGGGGGTGGCGCGGCGGCGGGAGTTCGGGGTGTTCGCGGTCGCCGTCGCGGGAACGGGGGTGCTGACGCAGGCGGGGCATCCGGACATCGGGATCTGGGGTGGGCGGCTGGTGGTGCTGGTGTGGGTGGTGGCGGTGGTGGGGGTGCCGTTGTTGTTGGAGGGGTCGGCAGGGTCGGCGCGAGGGGGTTCTGGTGTGATCACCCGACTGGGTGATGGTCAGCTAAAGCCGGTCCCCTCGCCGGGAACACCCTCGGAATGCCGCTGATCCCCCTCCTGTCCCCCGCCCGGTGAGCGCCGAGGCCCTGACCCGTCGTCCCGCGCGCGGGGCGACGGCGTTGCGCGGTGGCCGGGTGTGGCGGCCGAGCCCCTATCAGGTGGTCGGGTTCGGGTTCTTCCTGGTGATGACGCTGGCGTGCTGGCGGGTGCCCCTGTGCTGCGACGCCGGGCAGCACGCGGCGGTGATCGAGCGGCTGAAGGCGGACCTGCTGAACCCGCGCCACCCGACGGCCGACCTGCCGGGCACCGGCAGCCCGTACTACTCGCCGTACGCGCTCGCGCAGGCCGTGTTCGCGCGGCTGACCGGGCTGACGGGCTGGGAGGTGCTGCGGCTCGCCGCCCCGCTGAACCTGCTGGTGCTGCTCACGGGGCTCGGCCGGCTCGTGCGGGTGCTGACGCCGCGCCCCTGGGCGCCCGTGCTGGCGCTGGCCGCGATGACGCTCCTGTGGGGCACCGACCGCGCCTGGTGGAGCGGTTATCTGGGGCTGATGTCGATGACCGGGACGCTGCCCTATCCGTCCGCGTTCGCCGTCGGGCTGACCTTCTGGGCGTGGGCTCTGACGGGGGCACGCGCGCGTGACGTGCGCCGGGTGCGTTTCGTCGGCCCGCGCGGGATGCGTGGTTTCACCGGGTACGCCGCTGTGGGCGCGCTGTACGGGGTGATCCTCCTGGTGCATCCGATCACCGCTGTGGCCGCGTTCCTCGGGGGTGCCGCCTTCGTCCTGGGGTGGGAGCGGGGGTGGCGGTCCGGCGCGCTCGCGCGCTGGGCGACGGCCGGTGCGGTGGCGGTCGCCGTCGCGGGGGCCTGGCCCTGGTACGACGTGTTCGCGCTGGCCGGCGACACCGGCGTCGACGGCATCCACAAGCGGCTGTACGACGGCCTGTGGGGCCACTTCTGGCTCGCGCTGCTGGGCCTCCCGGCGCTGTGGGCGCGGGCGCGGCACTCGGCGCGTGATCCGCTGGTGCTGCTGTTCGTCCTGGAGTGCGCGGTGGTGGCGTACGGCTGGTTCAGCGGGCACTACACGTACGGGCGCGTGCTGGGGCTCGCGCTGGTGCCGCTCCAGTTCGCGCTGGCCGTGGAGCTGGCGGCGCCCCGGCCCTGGCGCGTCGGCCGCCGCGTCCTCGCGGGGTGCGCGGCCTTCGCCGTCTGCCTGGGTTTCTGGACGGTCCAGGCCGGGGCCGTCGTCCCGCGCGCGCTGGATCCCGTCGGTTTCGACCAGCCCCCGGACTGGCCGTCGTACGACTGGGCCGCCCGTCACATCCGCCCCGGCGAGGTGGTGATCACCGACGGCTATCACGCGGTCCACGCGATCGCCGGGTACGGCGCGAACCTGGCCGCTCCGGTCTGGCCGGACGCGTCGGTCCCCGAGGGGGTCCGCGCGGCGCGTCTCGCGGACGTGCGCGCGTACCTGTCCCCCACGACCGGTCCCGCCGGGCGGGCCGTACTGGGGCGCCGGTACCGCGTGCGGTGGCTGCTGCTGACGCGGTGGCATCGGGTGCCGGAGGAGGCGGTGGTGGTGGCGTGGAGCCGGCGGACGGGGGAGGTGCTGGCGCGGGTGCGGTATTAGGCGGGGGTGGGAGTGCCGCTCGCTGGCGGACGGGGGCAAAGCGCTACGGGGCGGGTCGCAGCGCCGGGGAAGTCGCTCTCTCGTCCGTTCCGGTGCGACACGCCGAAGGCCCCACAGGGCGCCTGGAAGGCCGTTCCGTCCAGCCGGGGGATGTTGGACGGAGCGGCCCACCGGGCGGCCTGAGGGGCCTTCTGGGGGCTTCGCCGGGGCCGTTGGGGCCGCCGGTGAGGGTGGGTCGGGGGACCCACCCTCAGGCGAAACGATTACTCGATGACGAGGTCGACCTCGATGTTGCCGCGGGTCGCGTTGGAGTACGGGCAGACCTGGTGGGCGGTCTCGACGAGCTTGCGGCCGGTGGCCTCGTCGACGGTCTCGGGCAGCTCGACGCGGAGGGTGACCTTGAGGCCGAAGCCCTCGCCCTGCTTGCCGATGCCGACCTCGGCGGTGACGGCGGCGTCGCTGACGTCGACCTTGGCGTTGCGGCCGACGAGGCCCAGCGCGCTGCCGAAGCAGGCGGCGTAACCGGCGGCGAAGAGCTGCTCGGGGTTGGTGCCCTCTCCGTTGCCGCCCAGCTCCGTCGGCAGCGCCAGCGCGACGTCGATCTTGCCGTCGTTCGTGAAGGCGCGGCCGTCGCGGCCGTGGGTTGCGGTGGCGACAGCGGTGTAGAGCGCGTCCATGCTTCGAACCATCCCTCTGGGTAAGTCGTGACGGGGGTGGCCGGCCCTTCCGCGTCTCCGCGTCCGGACCGCCTCACGGAGATAAGTAGAGCACACAACTAAGTTGTGCACAACTGAATGGCTCGCGAGGGCTACTCTTGAACCATGAGCCCGACGACGCCGACGCCCGCCGCAGCCGAAGAGAACTGGCTGCGCCTGGACCGCCAGATCTGCTTCTCCCTGCACGCCGCCTCGCGCGCCTTCAACGGCGTCTACCGAGTGGTCCTCAAGGACCTCGGCCTGACCTACCCCCAGTACCTCGTGATGCTGGTCCTCTGGGAGGAGGGCCCCCTCCCGGTCAAGAAGCTCGGCGAGCACCTGCGCCTCGACTCCGGCACGCTCTCCCCGCTCCTCAAGCGCCTGGAGTCGGCCGGCCTCGTCCGCCGCGAGCGCAGCGCGCGCGACGAACGCTCCGTGGAGGTCCTCCTCACCGACGAGGGCGCCGCCCTGCGCGAGCAGGCCCTCCAGGTGCCCCGCCGCATCCTGTCCGCGACGAGCTTCGACCCCGACGAGATCCGCCGCCTCAAGAGCCAGCTCGACACGCTCACCACCGCGCTGGACGAGGCCGCCCTCACGGAGTCCCGCCCCTAGGACCTGCCCCGGTCCTTGCGGACGTACAGCCGGATCACCGTGCCGCGCAGGACGGCGACCTGGGAGGGCTGCGCGGCGACGAAGTCGTCCTTGACGATCGCCAGCTTGGCCTTCTCGACCGGGTCGGACGGCGCCCACCGGCTGCCCTTCCACAGGGTGTACGACTGGGAGACCACCCAGAGCCGGTCGACGCCCCGGAAGCCGGCCCGCACCTTCTCGGGGGACAGCTCCGTCCCGTAGAGCGTCCCGGACTCGGGTCCCGGGACGGCCAGCGTCATGTCCCGGGTGCCCCGGAAGTCGGCCGGGTAGCCCAGCTCCGCGCGGCGCGAGATCGCCGGCAGGTACATCACGGCGTCCCCGGGGCGCATCATCCGCGCGGCGGCGGCGCCGACCTCGCCGAGGTTGTCCGCGCGCGAGGCCGTCGTCCGCTCGTGCCGCTGCTCCGGGAGCTGGAACACGAAGGCCCCGGCGATCGCCAGCGCCCCCGCGAGGGCGACGGCCCCCTGGAGCACCGCGCGCCTGCGTGCGGGCGCCTGTCCGGCGGGCGGCGCGCCGGACGGCGGCCCCGAGGGCGGCACCGGCATGCCGGCCGGGCCGCGTTCCCCGGTCTCGTCACCCCGCGCGGGCGCGCCCGCCGGTACCGGGTCGAGCCGCAGGGCGAGGGTCGGCGCGTCCACGCGCGCGGGCAGCGCTTCGACGACGGCGCTCCCCGCGCGCGGGGAGAACAGTGCCGCCGCGAGGGACAGCAACCGGTCCGCGCCCGCCGCGACGAGCAGCGGTGCCCCGGCGAGCGCGTACAGGACGTACCGGTCGTCGTACATGGGCTTCTCCTGGGAGGCCAGGAGCAGCACGGCGGGCGGCAGGACGAGGAGGGGCGCGGCGACCGTCGCGACGGACAGGCGGCGCCCGCCCGGCAGGGCGACGAGGGCGAGCAGCAGGCTCGTCCAGTAGACGGCGCCGTACGTGCCGAAGAACATGCGGGTCAGGCTCTCGACCCGCTCCAGGTCCGGGCGGGCCAGCCAGGACACCTGCTTGGACTGCCCGTTGGAGACGTAGACGAGCGGCAGGAGGACCAGCACGGCCGCCCCGGAGGAGGCGATCCAGCGCGTCCAGTCCCGTCGGGAGGCGCGGGACAGGAGCAGGGTGACGCCGTGGGCGATCAGGATCAGGACGGCGAACTCGTGCAGCAGGCTGGTGACGGCGAGGGTGAAGCCGTAGGGCCACCAGGAGCGGCCGTCCAGGGCCCGCAGGAGCAGGAGGGTCGCCGCGAGCGCGCCGGCCGCCACGAGGGCGTAGGAGCGGCCTTCCTGGGCGTAGTGGGAGACCATCGGGGTGCAGGCGAACAGCAGGCCCGCCCACAGACCGACGCGCGGGCGCGCGAGGCGGGTGCCGATCGCCGCGACCAGCCCGGCGGCGACGGCGGCGCCGACGACGGACGGCAGCCGCAGGGTGACCTCGCTCGCGTGCACGCCGAGGACGACGTGCATGAACAGGTAGTACAGGCCGTGCACGGCGTCGACCTCGTGCAGCAGCCGCCAGATCTGCGGCAGCGACCGCTGCCCGACCTCGTAGGTGACCGCTTCGTCGCGCCACATGCCGCCGCGGTCGATCCGCCACAGCCCCAGGGCGGTCATGGCCACGACGGGCACGGATATGGCGGCGGTGGCGGAAAGACGCGAGCGCGCGAAGCGAGTGGTCGTCACGGGCCGATTCTGCGTCATCTGAGCCATAGGAGCGGTCTTACCTGCGATTCACTGTGTTCTAGGTGTCCATTGGTGCAGCAACGGGATACGGCCCGCTTACGATCCGGCAAATGACCACCCCTTCCTCCCGCCCCCCAGGCGGTGCGAAGAAACGTCACCGCCTGTTCCTCCTCGGCGCCGGATGGCTCGCCACGCGCGCGTGGATGCTCTGGCTGCTCACACACGGCGACTCGCGATGGCTCGGCGAAGGCAGTGTCACCCGCGAGGTGGCGCAGCTGTACCACGACTGGTACCTCGTCCTCGTCCACGGCACGTTCCCCACCCATGATCCCCTGTGGCAGTACCCGCCGGGCGCCGGAGCGGTCATGCTCTCGCCCGCGCTGCTGCCGTTCCTCTCCTACCTCCAGGCGTTCGTCGTCCTGACGCTCCTGTGCGACGCGGTGACGACGGCCGTCCTCGCGCGCGCCGGGTACGCGCCGGGCCGCTCCCTGGCCGGCGCCGCGCTGTGGGTGTGCGGTCTGCCGCTCCTGCTGCACACCCCGCTGGCCCGCTACGACGTCCAGGTCACCATGCTCGCGGTGATCTCCCTGCTGACGACGGCACGCCACCCGCGCGTGGGCGGTGCCTTCGCGGCGCTCGGGGCGCTGGTGAAGGTGTGGCCGGCGCTGCTGCTCCTGGGCGTGCCGAAGGGCCGTCCCACGCGCGCGGCGTGGGCGGGGGCGGCCGTCACCGCCGTCACCGTCCTCGCCGTCCTGGCGGCGGCCTTCGCGCACCCGTTCTCGTTCCTGCGGCAGCAGGGCGGGCGGGGTGTGCAGATCGAGTCGCTGGGCGGCACGTTCCTGATGTTCGCCACCCACGCGGGCTGGCCGGGTGTCGTGCGCTACCAGTACGGCGCCATAGAGTTCGTCGGCCCGCGCGTGGGCGCCGTCGCCGACGCCTCCCTGGCGCTGACGGCCGTCGCCTTCGCGCTGCTCCTGCTGTGGCGGCTGCGCTCCCGGCGGCACACGTCCGCGACGCCGTTCGACGCGGCCCTGTGCGCCGTGCTGCTGTTCACGGTCACCAGCCGGGTGATCAGCCCGCAGTACATGATCTGGCTGGTCGGCCTGTCCGCGGTGTGCCTGACCTCCCGGCACACCGTCCAGCGGCCGGTCGCCGCGCTGGTCCTGGCGGCGACGGCGGTCAGCGCGGCCGTGTACCCGGGTCTGTACTTCACGCTCGTCGACTGCTCCTGGGCCGGCTGCTTCCTGATGCTGCTGCGCAACGGCCTGCTGCTGACGGCCGCGGCGCTGTCCTTCGTCCGCCTCTGGCGAGCGACCACGGGCCGCGCCGAGGGCGGTACGGAGAGTTATCCACAGGCTCTGCGCCGGGAGCCCACGCCTGCTTGACTGGGGGGCAGCGAGGTCGAGACGTGGAGGGGAAGGCCGTACATGACGTGGCTGATCACGGGGGGCGCCGGTTACATCGGGGCGCATGTCGTCCGGGCGATGACGGAGGCGGGCGAGCGGACGGTCGTGTACGACGACCTGTCGTCGGGCATCGCCGAGCGGCTCCCGGCGGGGGTGCCGCTGGTGGAGGGGTCGACGCTGGACGCGGAGCGCGTGGCGTCGGCGCTCGCCGACCACAGGGTGACGGGCGTGGTGCATCTGGCGGCGAAGAAGCAGGTCGGCGAGTCGGTGGAGCGCCCGCTGCACTACTACCGGGAGAACGTCGAAGGGCTGCGCGTCCTGCTCGACGAGGTGACGAAGGCGGGCGTCGCGTCCTTCGTGTTCTCCTCCTCGGCGGCCGTCTACGGCATGCCCGACGTGGACCTGGTCACCGAGGAGACGCCGTGCGTGCCGATGTCGCCCTACGGGGAGACGAAGCTGGCGGGCGAGTGGCTGGTGAACGCGACCGCGCGGGCGACAGGGCTGTCGACGGCGTGCCTGCGCTACTTCAACGTCGCGGGCGCGGCCGAACCCGCCCTCGCCGACACCGGCGTCTTCAACATCGTCCCCATGGTCTTCGAGCGCCTCACCGCCGGTGAGGCCCCGCGCGTCTTCGGCGCCGACTACCCCACCCCCGACGGCACCTGCGTGCGCGACTACATCCACGTCGTCGACCTCGCCGACGCGCACGTCGCGACGGCCCGCGCGCTCCAGGCGTCCCCGGGGCGCACGCTCACCCTCAACATCGGCCGCGGCGAGGGTGTCTCCGTCCGCGAGATGATCGACCAGATCTCCGCCGTCACCGGATACGCCCTGCCCCCGACGCTCCACCCGCGCCGGCCCGGCGACCCCCCGCGCGTGGTCGCCTCCGCCGAGCGGATCGCCACCGAGCTGAGGTGGAAGGCGAAGCACGACGTGCGGGAGATGATCTCGTCCGCCTGGGAGGGGTGGGTCCGGCTGCATCCCGAGGCAGCGCGGCGGTAGAGGGGGTTCGGTGCCAGCGGTACGGAAGGAGGCACTCCGGCTCTCCCGCGCCGTCGGCGCCGTTCTCGGCTCCGCCGTCGGGGACGCGCTGGGCGCACCCTTCGAGTTCGGCCCCGAGAAGGCGTTCTCCGCGCGGTTCCCGCCGGGTGTCCCCGCCGAGGAGATGTGCGGCGGCGGAGGCTGGGACCCCGGGGAGGCCACGGACGACACGCAGATGGCCGTCCTCGTCGGGGAGTCCCTCCTGGCGCGCGGAGGGCTCGACCCGGCCGACGTCTTCGACCGCTTCCGGCGGTGGGCTGCGGCCGATCCCAAGGACATCGGCCTCCAGACCGAGGCGGTCCTGACGAGCGGGGATCCCTGGGACACCGCCGCCGCGCTGCACTTCCAGGTGAGCCGGCGAGCGGCGGGGAACGGCGCGTTGATGCGGGCGGCCACCTCGGCGGTGTACTTCGCCGGCCGGGGACAGGCGGCCACCCTCGACGCGGGCCGCCGACTCTCCGCGCTCACCCACGGCGACCCCGCGGCCTGGGAGGGCACCGCCGCCCTGCACGAGCTGATCCGGGCCGCCCTCACCGGGAACGCCCCTCTGACCGTCGTCCCGGAGACGCTCGCCCTCCTCCACCCCCACCACCGCGACCGCTACGCCACGGTCCTCGCCGGCGGCTGGCACCCCGACCTGGCCACCGAGTTCAACGGCGCGGTC
>DATCQX010000432.1:0-12244 GCA_036569285.1 Streptomyces sp. | reverse complement strand
TTCCACCGCGGACGGCGCGACCGTCGTCCAGTCGTCCGACACCAACGCCGCGAACCAGCGCTGGACCCTGACCGCCACCGGAAACGGCTACTACAAGATCAAGAACGTGAACAGCGGCAAGGCGCTCGACGTGTCCTCGGCAGGCACCCAGCTCGTCCAGAACACGGACACGAACGCCGACAGCCAGCTGTGGAAAGCCGCCAACGTCGACTGACCCGCCAGCCAAAGAGGTGCGAGGGACGGTGACCGGCGCCGTCCCCGCGTACCTCCACCGCCGCGCATGCGATGACGCTTACCAAGGGACGGGACTTGTGGACATCACCAGACGACAACTCGGCCGACTCGCCGCGGTCGGCACCGGGGCACTCCTGCTGCCAGGCCTGCTGCCGGAGGGCAGAGCAGCGGCAGCCGCGCTGTCGGCGGGCAAGTGGGGCGACCAGGGCGACGGCACCTACGTCAACCCCATCCTCCCGGGCGACTTCAGCGACTGGGACTGCATCCGGGTCGGCGACGACTACTACGGCATCACCAGCACGTTCGGATATTCGCCCGGCGTCGCCGTGCTCCACTCCAAGGACCTGGTCAACTGGCGCACACTCGGCGGCGCGGTCGGTGATGTGACCCAGATCGGGCCGGAGCTGAACTGGGACCGGATGAACCGCTACGGCCGTGGCGTGTGGGCCGGGGCCATCCGCTTCCACGCGGGCCGGTACCGGGTGTACTTCAACACCCCCGACGAAGGCTTCTTCATGACGTCGGCCGCGTCACCGGAAGGGCCGTGGGATCCGCTGACGGCAGTGTGGCGGACCTCCGGATGGGACGACCCGTGCCCGTTCTGGGACGACGACGGTCAAGGCTACTTGGTCACCTCGCACTACTCGGACGGCTACAAGGTCAACCTGTTCAAGCTGTCCGCGGACGGGAAGTCGCTGGTCGGCTCGCCCACGGTCATCCACCAGTCGCCGGGCAGCGAGGCCAACAAGCTGTACAAGATCAACGGCCTCTACTACCACCTGTACAGCGAGGTGAAGTCCGAGGGCCGGGTGCTGATGATGAACCGTGGCACCAGTCTCTACGGCCCGTTCGAGACCAAGCAGCTGTTGCATGTCAACTCCTCGGTGGACCGCGAGCCCAACCAGGGTGGCCTGGTGCAGACTCCGGGCGGCGCCTGGTACTTCGTCACCCATCACGGCCACGGTGACTGGGAGGGGCGTGTGCTGTCCCTGCTGCCGGTGACCTGGGCAGACGGCTGGCCGATCATAGGAACGGTGGGCACGGACGGCATCGGCACCATGGTGTGGAACGGCCAGGTGCCCGCCGGTGGCACGCCGGGTCTGCCCCTGGACGCCCTGCCCCCGGTGGTGACCAGCGACCTGTTCACCGACACCGGCGTCAAGCCGCAGTGGGAGTGGTACTACCAGCCCCGCGCGGACCACTGGTCCCTGACCGAACGCCCCGGCTGTCTCCGGCTCAAGGCGTTCGCCCCGCTGGCGACCGACAACCTGACCAAGGTCGGCAACACCCTCACCCAACGGGTACTGCGCACCGCGGGCGGCGCGACGGTGACCGTCCGTCTCGAACTGGCCGGCCTCGCCGACGGCCAGCACGCCGGACTGTGCCACTACGCGGCCACCTACGCCGGACTGGGCGTCCGCCGCTCCGGGACCTCCACCACGATCGCCCTGAACGTCGGCGGCACCCTCACCAACGGCCCGGCGGTCACGCAGGACGCCGTCTGGCTGCGCACCACCTGGGACGTCAACGGAGTCAGCCAGTTCTCCTACAGCCTCGACGGCACCGGCTACACCGCCTTCGGCGGCACCTATCAGCTCACCTGGGGCGGATACCGCGGCGACCGGATCGGCCTGTACACCTACAACCCCAACAACACCGGCTATGTCGACGTCGACTCCGTGCAGTACACCATCGCCCCTACCAGGGCCTACACATGCGTCAGCGTCCGCAGCGGCAAGGTCGCCGACATTGCCGGTGGATCGACCGCGGACGGCGCCGGACTGATCCAATGGCCCGACAACGGCGCGGCGAACCAGCAGTGGACCTTCCAGTCCACCGCGGACGGCTACCACACCATCACCTGCGTCCGCAGCGGCAAGGTCCTCGACGTATCAGGCTCCTCGACCGCGGACGGCGCACGGATCGTGCAGTCGACCGCCGACGGCCGCACCAGCCAGCAGTGGCAGCTACGTCCACTGAACGGCGGCGCGTTCGCCCTGGTCAACCGCAACAGCGGCAAGGTGCTCGATGTCACCGGTGGCAGTACGGCCGACGGTGCCGCGCTGATCCAGTACTCCGACAGGGGCAGCACCAACCAGCAGTGGACCTTCCGACGCGTCACCGGACAGTAGACGAACCGCTCCGGTGCGAACGGATACCCGATTTCATGAAAGTCCCCATGCCCCTGCGGTGATGCCTTGCAGATCCTGCTGGCCAAATGTGGGGCTGCGCGGTGAGTGTGAGGTCGAGTCAGGCGAGATGGCTGGTGCGGGTACGGTCGAGCGGCTGGCCGTTCCACCAGGAGTCGAGATGGATCAGGTTGAGGGCGACGACGGAGTAGACGTGCTCAAGGTAGGTCTCCCCCAGCCCGCGGTAGCGGGCCCGGCGGTTGCCGGTGGCGGCCCCAGCGGGTGGCGTTTACGCATTCGGCTCTGACCTGGCAGGGGGCGCAGTCGGCCTGGTCGAAGCGGACCACGATCACGTCGCGGCCCTTCTGCTCGGCCGGGCTCCAGAACCGGCTGGTGGCTCACCGAGTGCAGGTGGCCCGGCGAGCGTCCCAGTCGGCAGCGAAGGCTTCGCGCTGGTAGCCGAGATTCTCCCGGTACCGGCGCGAGGTGCCGGTCAGCGGTGGAATGACCAGGGTGATGCCGTAGTGGCCTGGGCCCCGATGATGAGTCGGATGCTCGCGTAGCCGGAGTCGAGGTAGTGCTCGGCGGGCAGCATGCCCCGGCCCTCAAGGGCTCCGCCAACTGCCGGGCGGGAGACCGTGTTTGTCCTCTTCCCGCCGCTTGAGCACCTCCGCCCCGCTGCTGCCGGTGGTGATCAGGTAGCTCTGCACGGTGATCCGCCGCAGCGCTTGGACCGCTGGCAGCTGACGCAGCCACGGCGGTGCGGCCGGATGGTAGACCGCCCGCAGCGGGGACACCGCGTCGCGGCCGTAGTCCAGAGCAAACGCACCTCGCTGGGTCTGAGAGGGCGTTGGATCTAGGCGTATTACCCTGTACGCCCTATTAAGTTCCTCGCCAGGTTGGTGTGGTCTCGTCCGTTGTGCGCCTGGCGAGGTTGTCGACCGAGGCGATGTGGATCATTGCCTCGGAGCTGGCCGTGAGCGTCTCGTAGTCGCGGGCGAGGCGCCGGTGCGGCCCCGTGCTCGACGACGGCGTTCTTGAATCCGGTGTCGACCCAGCTTTTCGCGATGGTCTGGTAGGTCTTTTTCGCCTGGTCGAGGGGGCGTATTCCCATGGAGTTCTCGGACAGGCCCGCGCCGGCGACTGTCACGGCGAGGATGAGGCCGATTGTGTTGGAGGTCTTGATGCTCTGGGTGTCGATGACGGAGGCGGTCGGATTCCCTCGTCGCGCCAGGCGGCGTAGTAGAAGTAGACGGTGCCGTGGCCGGGGACGTCGTGCGGGAGATATTTCCAGGGGATTCCGGTGCGGTTCAGGTAGAGGAGTGCGTCGGACACGTCGACTTTGGCCGGCTGTCCTGTTGGCCGGCGTTCGAGGCGGGCGTTTCGCCATGCCGTCAACGTCGGCTCGACCAGGGTCCATCGGGCGTCGGACAGATCGCTGGGGTACGGCTTGCGCTCACTCACGGCGCAGCGTGATCGCGACCGAGGCGGAAGGTTCTGCTCCGCAACGGAGCGAGAAGTTCTGTCGCGTCTCTACGTCAGGCGGGTTTCCGGACGCAGAAGCGGATGAGACGGGCGCCCAGGCTCGCGTCCACTCCTGGGATATTCGGCATCTACAAGACGAACTGCATCGGAGTCGGGTGCTCACGGAAGCCCCATAACAGCCTTGACCTGCAAAACGCCCCCTTAAGGGGCTTGCCGACAGCCCTAGAACACCACGCACCGCAGCGGGGCGAGAACCCCCGCCCTGGCTGTCGTGAGCTGCATGGTGCTGCGCTTGGGCCTCGGCCAGAGCGGGAGCAGCGGGGCGACCGCGAGCACCCGCACCTCACCGTTGAACACGAGCGGCACCCCGAGGATCGCCGACACCACCCAATGAGTCCCCCTCGGCCTTCCGGTCTTCTTCTCCGAGAGCTGTCACACAAAGAGATCGGCATCCCCCGAACACCACGGTCCGGGGGCACTCGGAGCGGGCGCGTCGCTTCAGTACCAGACGGAGAACGTGGCGTCGGCTCTGGCGGTGGCGGTGGAGATCGGGTCGATGCGCAGCGCGTAGTCGAAGTGCCGGATGTAGCGGTCCGGGTAGTTGTGGGA
Source organism: Streptomyces sp. (assembly GCA_036569285.1). Lineage (GTDB taxonomy): Bacteria > Actinomycetota > Actinomycetes > Streptomycetales > Streptomycetaceae > Streptomyces. The sequence goes on along the minus strand of DATCQX010000432.1, from coordinate 7,787 downwards.
ACGGAACGAGGACCAGGACGGGTCGGCGAGTCCGGCAGTTTTGTGGAAGGTGGCGTCCTGGGCGAACTTCGCGGTGCCGTCGTCGGCGTCCAGTCGCAGCTGGTAGTAGAAGTGCCTCAGATAACGGGTCGGCTGGGTGAGGGACTGGAAGGAGACGCCGGAGGGGTCGGCAAGGCCCGGCACCAGCTTCCATTGCGAGTCGGTGTACGGATCGAACGGGTACGGGTCGATGCGGCCGAGGGAGTCGGCCTGCCGCCAGTATCGGTCCGGGAAGTTGTAGGACTTCAGCCGGTTCCAGGCCGGCTTTCCCCACTTGGCGACCATGTTGTCGTACACCGTCTGGGGGATCTGCTTGATGTCGGCGTGCTTGGAGTTCAGCGGCTGGGTGTAGCGGCGCCGGTCGGTGGGGGTCCAGGTGCCAGTGGAGAGGTCGTCGGTCTGGTAGGCGTAGAAGAGCGCGTTGGCGTCGCCCCACAGGTACCAGGTGCCGGCGGCCTCGGCGAGGATCGGGCCCTCGATGCCTCCCTGGGGTGCCAGGCCCGAGGTGAACTGGGTGAAGCTTCCCGGATTGAGCGAGGTGGACTTCGCACCCGTCAGGCTGTTGTGGCCCTTGTAGTACAGGTAGTTGACGCCGTTCACGTCCTTGGCCAGGGTGGCGTCGATGATGTCGTAGCCCGGGTCGAAGAAGACCTGCGGTGCCGTCACCGTCTGGAAGTCCGTGGTGTAGTTCACCATGATCACGTTGTGTCCGCTGCTGTTCACGGCCGAGTAGGTGAGGGCGTACTGGCCGCGGGAGGGGTCCCAGAAAGCTTCGGGCGCCCAGGTGTGGGTGGCTGTGTCGTGCAGTTTCAGCAGGCGGTAGTTGTCGAAGGAGCGCAGGTCGGCGGAGTCCCAGACGTGAATGTAAGGGGTCTTCTTCGTCCAGTCAGTGCCCTTCAGATTGGTCGCCAGGACGACGTAGGTGCCGTCCTGCTTGGGCAGGATGAAGGGGTCGCGCAGACCGAGGTCGCCCGCGGTCGGGGTCACGACGGGGTTGTTCTGGTTCAGCGGCATCCACTGCAGCGCGTCGGTGCTGACGGCGAGGTGCAGGCCGTAGTCCGTACCGAGGTTTCTCGGTGACTGGGTGAAGTAGGCCATGACGAACGGGGAGGCCGTCGCGGCGCTCGCGGACCGGCTGCCGAGGGTCGGCACGCCAGTGATGGACAGCGGCACGGTAGCGGCCATGCCGAGGAAGAGCCGGCGCGACGGGCGGGGTGTCGCACTCATCTCGTGCCTCCGGGTCGTCGTAGGAAGGGTGCGGCCGTTTCCAGAGCCTCTGGGCGGCCTCGCCCACAGATTCGATGCCTCGTCAGCTCAAGGACGCCTCGGTGAGCCAACTCGCGTCCCGGGCCGTGCGGACGTGCGAGGTGACGCATCCGTGCCGGCGCCCGCCTGGAGGCGCCGGCACCGTTGGCGGTGCGGGTCAGTTCGTCAGACGGAAGGTGGCGTCACCGCGTCCCAGAGCGGTGGCAATGGGGTCGAGGCGGAGTTGGTAGGCGTAGTGGCGGATGTAGCGGTCGGGGTGGTTGTACGACTGGAAGGACGACCAGGTGGGGTCGGCGAGCCCGGCGACCTTGTTGAAGGTGGCGTCGGCGGCGAACTGGGCGGAGCCGTCGTTGCGGACGAGCTGGAAGTCGTAGTTCTGGTGGCGCAGGAAGTAGCCGGGGTAGTTCACCGACTCGAAGGAGACGGTGCCGGTACCTACCAGGCCGGGCCGCAGCCGGAACTGGGAGTCCTCGACGGGGGTGACGTTCGGGTCGATGCGCACGTCGAAGTTGGTCTGGCGTACGTAGCGGTCCTGGAAGTTGTACGACTGGAGCCGCTGCGCCGGGGTGTTGGGCCAGCGGGCGAGGACGCGGCTCTCCTCGGCCGAGGTGAGGGGCGTGATCGCGCCGTGGCGCTTGGCGGTGCCGCCCATGTCGTAGTCGGCCGCCGGCTGGAGCTGGTAGGTGCTGACGTCGAACGGGTTGGTCGTCCGGATCGGCCGGTATTCGCGTACGCCCTGCGGGCTGTTGTAGTCGATGTAGAGGGCCCACTGATTGCTGTTCTGGAACTTCATCCAGACCGGGCCTTCGACCACGTTGCCGGTGAGGCCGATGCTGGAGAGGTTGCCGAGGTTGGTCCACGTCCCGAGGATCGAGTTGCTGCCCTCGACGTTGTTCTGGCCGTCGCCGGAGACCCTCAGGTAGCGGTAGGGGCCGGTACCCGCGGGCACCTCGGTCATCTGGGTGTCGACGACCGCGGTGCTGCCGGGCGGGTCGATCCAGATCTGCGGGGTGGTGATGGAGTGGAAGTCCGTGGTGCGGGCGGCGTAGATGCGGTACTTGTTGATGCCGTTCACCGTGGCGTTCGTCGCCCAGTACAGGACGTAGTCGTTGGTCTCGGGGTTCCAGATGGCCTCCGGCGCCCACGCGTTCTTTCCGCCGGGGACCAGTGAGGCGGCGGGGAGCAGCCACGGGTCCGACCAGTTCACCAGGTCGGTCGACTGCCACACCACGAAGTTGGGGCTGCCGTTCTGGTAGGTCGAGCCGCAGCGGACGCACAGGTCGGTCGCGATGATCCAGTACTTGCTGCCGTCCTGGGAGCGCACCAGTGCGGGGTCGCGCACTCCCTTCGTGCCGATCTTCGAGTTGAGGACCGGCTGTCCGCCGTTGAGGTCGTTCCAGTGCAGGCCGTCCGTGCTGTGCGCGACGTACAACATCTGACCGGTCGCGGAGTCGCCGGTGAAGTGCACCATCAGGTATCCGGGGTCGGCGGCGGCCGCCCGCTGGGGCGTGGTCAGGACTTGTCCGGTGAAGAGGAGGCAGACGGCGAGCAATACCACGGTCAGCCGAGCGCGGAGCGCGGTCATCGGATCTCCTGTCGGGTGCGGATGCCACCACTGGGCGAAATGGGAGCGGGGCGGCGGGGGGGAACGTGGTCTCGGAGTGGGCGGGAGGGGACCCGGACACCGCCGGGGGCCGGACGGGGGGATCCGAACGGCGGTGTCTCACCGCTGCGCCCAGCACTTCGTGGTGACGGCGGGGCAGAGCGCGTGAGTACCTGCTTCGGCCCAGGTGGGGCGGCTGCGGCTCGGGCCGGGTGTCTGTCAGTCGTCTCAGCGGCCGTGAAGTCGTTCGAGGCGGGTGGCGCTTCGGCCGGAAGCCTTCATAAGCAACTCGCTGTCCCATCAGGGAGGTTGAACGATATTTCGAACGATGTTCGCGAAATCGGACAGAGATTAGATCCGGAAAAGAGAGCGCGTCAATACGTCCGACACATCCGATTTACCGAACGCGCGAATGAGGCGATCCATCGCTCACCCGAACCCCGAGCCGCCCCTGCGAGATGCCCCGTGCGGCCTGTCGGAGTTTTTGTGTCACAAGGCTGGACACAGGCGACGTCCATGCCCGTTAATCCTCCAGAGTGTCAGCGAAGAGCCGTGTTCCATATGTCGAACAATGTTTGAGCAGTCGAAGCACTTGAGGCGGTGTCTAAGCGCCGGACATGTGCCCGACACATCAGAACTCCAAGCGGTCGCCCTGCGCTACTGAAAGGATCAAGATGTCTCCCTCCGTCAGCAGACGTCGTCTCCTGCACCTGGCCGGGGTCACCGCCGTCGCCTCTGCCACCGGGCCTCTCCTCGGCGCGTCTCCCGCCCAAGCGGCCATCGCCCCAGCGAGGACCGACATCGGAGTCCTGGCGCACCCCTTCGAACTCGGCCAGGTCCGGCTCACCGCGAGCCGGTGGCTGGACAACCAGAACCGCACCCAGAACTACCTGCGGTTCATCGATGTCGACCGGCTGCTGTACAACTTCCGCGCCGCCCACAAGCTGTCCACCAACGGCGCGGCCGCCAACGGCGGCTGGGACGCGCCGAACTTCGGCTTCCGCACCCACATCCAGGGACACTTCCTCACGGCATGGGCACAGTCGTACGCCGCGACCGGGGACACCACCTGCCGGGACAAGGCCACCTACATGGTCGCGGAACTGGCCAAGTGCCAGGCCAACAACAGCGTCGCAGGCTTCAACCCCGGGTACCTCTCCGGCTACCCCGAGTCCAACTTCACCGCTCTCGAGCAGGGAACGAGTGGCGAGGTCCTGTACTACACCATCCACAAGACCCTCACCGGCCTGCTGGACGTATGGCGCCACATCGGCAGCACACAGGCCCGGGACGTGCTCCTCGCCCTGGCCGGATGGGTCGACTGGCGCACCGGCCGGCTGACCACCCAGCAGATGCAGACCATGCTGCGTGTCGAGTTCGGCGGCATGAACGCCGTGCTGGCCGATCTCCACCAGCAGACAGGCGACGCGCGGTGGCTCGCCGTCGCCCAGCGGTTCGACCACGCTGCCGTGTTCGACCCACTGGCGGCCAACCAGGACCAGTTCAACGGACTGCACGCCAACACCCAGGTGCCCAAGTGGATCGGTGCCGCCCGGGAGTACAAGGCCACCGGCACCACCCGCTACCGCGACATCGCCACCAACGCCTGGAACATCACCGTCGACGCGCACACCTACGCCATCGGCGGCAACAGTCAGGCGGAGCACTTCCGCGCCCCGAACGCCATCGCCGGCTATCTGACCAACGACACGTGCGAGAGCTGCAATACCATCAACATGCTCACCCTCACCCGGGAGCTGTTCACGCTCGACCCGAACCGCGCCGCACTGTTCGACTACTACGAGCGGGCGTGGCTCAACCAGATCATCGGCCAGCAGAACCCGGCCGACGACCACGGCCACGTCACCTACTTCACCCCCCTCAAGCCGGGAGGCCGACGCGGCGTTGGCCCGGCCTTGGGCGGCGGCACCTGGAGCACCGACTACGGCACCTTCTGGTGCTGCCAGGGCACGGGCCTGGAGATGCACACCAGGCTGATGGACTCCATCTACTTCCGCAACGACACCACACTGACCGTGAACTTGTTCGTGCCGTCGGTGCTCACGTGGACGGAGCGCGGTATCACCGTCACCCAGACGACGGCCTACCCTGTCGGCGACACAACGACCCTTCAGGTCACCGGCAGCGTCAGCGGAACGTGGGCGATGCGCATCCGTATACCGAGTTGGACCAGCGGGGCCACCATCAGCGTCAACGGCGTCGCGCAAACCATCACCACCACGCCCGGCAGTTACGCCACCCTGAACCGTTCGTGGGCCTCCGGCGACACGGTCACCGTCCGCCTGCCCATGCGGATCGGCATCCGACCGGCCAACGACAACGCGAACGTCGCCGCGATCACCTACGGGCCGGTGGTCCTGTCCGGCAACTACGGTGACTCCCCGCTCAGTTCCCTCCCCGCGCTGACCACGTCCTCGATCACACGGACCAGCAGCAGTTCACTCGCCTTCACCGCCACCTCCAGCGGTTCCACGGTCAACCTGGGGCCGTTCTACGACGCGCACGGCTTCAACTACACCGTCTACTGGAACACCACCGGTAACACAGTCCGTCTCGCCAACGCGAGCAGCGGTCTCCTGCTGGGCATCCAGAATATGTCCACGTCCAACGGCGGCCGCGCTCTTCAGTGGTCGGACAACGGCACCGCCGATCACGACTGGGAAATGATCACGGACGGAAGCGCGGTCCGCTTCCGCAACGCCAACAGCGGAAAGGTCCTCGGCGTCCTGAACATGGACACGGCAGACGGCGCCACCGTTCTGCAGTGGTCGGACAACGGCACCGCCGACCACAAGTGGACCCTGCTCGACCAGGGCGACGGAACCTACAAGATCCGTAACGTGAACAGCGGCAAGCTGCTAGCCATCGCGGGCAATTCCACCGCCGTCGGCGCGTTCGCGGTCCAGGACGCGGACGACGGCTCCGCCGACAACCGCTGGCGCATCGTGCTGAGATAGCGTCCGTCGCGGGAGGAGCGCTTCGTCACGCACCTCCTGTTCACTGCCACGGTGACCGCGGCGGGCTGATCCGTACCTCAGCGGGATCATGGGCCTGCCGAGTGCCGGGGAGGTTGGGGAAATGGTGCCCGAGGCCGGCAGCCTGACAGTTCCGCCAGCAATTCCTCCCGGACGTCGTGATAGCGCAGACCCGGCCGGGCCTCCGAGGAGGTCCGGATCACCCGCAACACGCTGATGGCGCTGCCCGATCCGCAGCCGACATGCCGCTGCGGGCGCGCCAGGTGTGCGAGGCGATGGACCTGGAGATCACGCCTAGCCTCGCGCTTCGCAGGTCGCCGAGAAGGTTCGCCGTAGCGGCCTCCGGGGCTGCGATCTCGACCGATCCGGACCGGCACGGGTGGCGGGAGTGTAGCGGGACTTCGGTCGTGCGGAGGCGGTCTCACGGAGACCGCTCCTCGATCGTGCGACAACGCCGCAGGTAGTGACAGCGGCGGGGCAGCCTCCGAGGGTGATCACCGAGTCTGCCGCCGCGCAGTGGGACCTCGAACTGGACGATCTCTTCCTGACCATCGGGCACCGCTTCGGCCGCGTCGAGCTCCGCCGCCGCATGCGGGACTACGTGCGCGGGCTGCTCGCCCCGGTGGCCCGCAAGAACAGCTGGCAGCCGGCCGAACAGGCCGGCCATCGCACGCCCGACGGCCTGCAGCACCTCCTCGCCGGATCGAAGTGGGAGCCCGACGACATCCGCGACGACCTGCAGCAATACGTCGCCGACAAGCTCGGCGAGAACGACGGCGTACTGATCATCGACGACACCGGGTTCATCAAGAAGGGCACCACCTCCGCCGGGGGCCAGCGCCTGTACTCCGGGACCGCGGGCCGGACCGAGAACTGCCAGATCGGCGTCTTCGCCGCCTACGCCTCCACCCGCGGCCGGGCTCTGGTCGACCGCGAGCTCTACCTCCCCAAATCCTGGACCGAGGACCGGGAACGCTGCCGCACCGCACGGGTCCCCGACGAGCGGGAGTTCGCCACCGAGGGCGAACTGGCCCGGCACATGGTGCTGCGGGCCCTCGCCTCGCCGCTGCTCATTGCCTGGGTCACCGAGGATTCCGCCTACGGTCAGGACGACCGATTTCGCCGGCTGCTGGAGCAGTCGGGCGCCGGCTACGTACTGGCCGTCCCCAAGTCCCAGTTCAGCGTGGGCTGTTCACTGATCGAGAGCCTGTTCGCGCAGGTCCCCGACGAGGCATGGGAGAAGATCTCCTGCGGCGACGGCGCGACGGGGCCCCGCGTCTACCACTGGGCGGCGGTGCGGCTGCCGGCCGTCGCCGAATTCGACTGCCAGGGCGAGGTCCCCCGCCGAATGCGGTGGGCACTGGCCCGACGCAGCATCAGCAGGCCCGACGAGATCGCCTACTACCTCGCCTACGCCCCCTTCAGGCCACGGTCCAGGAGTTGGTGCGGGTCGCCGGGGCGCGCTAGGCGATCGAGGAGTGCTTCCAGGCCGCGAAGAACGAGTGCGGCCTGGACCAGTACGAAGTCCGCCGCTACGTGGGCTGGTACCGGCACATCACTTTGGCCATGCTCGCCCACGCCTTCCTGGCCGCCACGGCACACCAGGCCTGAGAAAAAAGGGGCGGAACCGGTGAGACACCCGGGGCCATCGGGGTTCGGCGACTCCTGGCAGCTTGTCGTGCCCGACCCCCGCACCTGAGCGGACACCGCGGACGACACCACGCGCTGAGCTGGTCGAACTGGCGTCGCCGACGCCAAGCAGTCGCCCGCTGCTGTCACTACCTGCGGCGTTGTCGCACGATCGAGGGGCGGTCTCCGTGAGACCGCCTCCGCAGTCCCGCTACGCTCCCGCCACCCGGCGAAAGACCAGGTCAGACGGCGAA
>DATCQX010000431.1:0-2451 GCA_036569285.1 Streptomyces sp. | reverse complement strand
CACCACCCTTTGCCGTGGCGGCTTCTTCACGGCGATCGACCCGGCGGAGCGCGCTGCGGCCCTGGCCGACAACCGCCGCGCCATCGACGAGGCGGCAACTCTCGGCACGGACACGCTGGTTCTGGTCTCCGGCGGTCTCCCCACAGGCTCCAAGGACCTGCACGGAGCCCGCGAGCGAATCGCCGACGCCCTGGGCGAGTTGGCCCCCTACGCCGAGCGACACGGCGTCCGCCTCGCCATCGAACCCCTCCACCCGATGTTCGCCTCGGACCGCTGCGTCGTCTCGACCCTCGCCCAGGCCCTCGACATCGCGGAACGCTTCCCGGCGCACCAAGTGGGCGTGACCGTCGACACGTACCACATCTGGTGGGACGACAACGCGCCCGCGCAGATCGCTCGCGCGGGTGCCTCCGGCCGCATCCACACCTTCCAACTCGCCGACTGGATCACCCCGTTGCCCGAGGGTGTCCTCAACGGCCGTGGTCAGATCGGTGACGGCGCGATCGACATGCGTGAGTGGAAGGGGTACGTGGAGGAGGCGGGCTACACGGGCCCCATCGAGGTCGAGTTGTTCAACGACGACCTGTGGGCTCGCGACGGCCGTGAACTCCTCGCGGAGACGGCGGCGCGGTTCGTGGAACACGCGGCTGGCTGAGTGCGAGGGAGACGCGACAGGCCCCGTCCGGGAAGGTTTCCTGGGCGGGGCCTCGGCGTGAGGTCGGCGCGGTTACTTGACCGAGTCGACGAAGGTGTTCCAGGAGTCGGCGGTGAAGAGGAGGGCGCCGAGGGAGGGGGCTTTGCTGTCGCGGACGGGGACGAGGGAGGGGAGGTTGGGGGCGAATTCGAGGCACTGGCCGCCGTCCTGGTTGCAGTACGAACTCTTGCGCCAGTCGGCCGTGTTGAGGAGGTCGTCGGAGACTTCGAGGCAGGCGCCAGCATCTTGGTTGCTGTAGCTGCTCTTGCGCCACGAGAGGTTACTCAGATCGATGGATCGCACGGACCACTTCCTCCAACAGCTGCCGGATGAACTCGCGTGATTCGTCCGGTGATAGGGCCAAATCGCGTACCCGATCGTATCCGAGCTGAAGCCTTTCGACCTCTGCGGATTCTTGCAGGAGCTCGCCGGTGTAACCCGTCTCCACCCACACGCCCACCTGCCCGAGGGGGTTGCGCATGAACATGGTGTCTGTGTTCGTCAGGGCGTGGAGCCCGACTGACGTGCGCAGTACCTGGATGGTGACGTTATCGCGCTCCGACATCTCCAGCAGGTCCTCCAACTGCGTGCACCACTTGGGGGGCTCCTTCAGCGGCGTACGCAGCACGCTCTCCGGGATGATGCTGCGGAAGGGCGGGGCATCGTCCGCGAGCAGCAGTTCGCGCCGGGCCCTGCGGTTCTCGACCTCGGTGTCCAGCTCCTCCCCTTCCAGTCCGCCGGTGGCAAGCAACTCGCGGGCGTAGTCGGCGGTCTGGAGCAAGCCGTGCAAGTTGGACGGCCCGTAGTGCCACATGCTGACCGCCTCGGACTCCCACTTCATGTACTGCCGGTACTTCGCCTTGAACTGGAGCATGTCCAGGATCGCCAGCTCCCACAACGCCATCAGCAACGGCGTCGTCCGGTAATGCTGGTCCAGCGCCTCCACGATCTCGGGGCCTCCCAGGTTCCGCCCACTCTCCAGCTTCCCGAACGTCGAAGCGTCCCAACCGAGTTGCTCCGCGACCTGCTGAAGCGTCTCCCCCTTCTCGTCCCGCAGCCTCCTCAGCTCCTGCGCGAACCTCTTCCTCGGCTCCTGACTGCGTCCCGTGACCGCATTCCGCTGTGGCACCTCGTCCCCTCCCGGCGTTTATGGAATTTGGCCGCCTCATCCGGAACCAACGCCCGTTCCGGCTGCACCGACACCTGAACCTGGGCCATCCTCTTCTTACCCAGGAACACGCAGAGTAGTACAACTGCCGCATTCCGTACAGATGTTGGTCGAAAGGGCCGATACCAGATGGAACCGGGAACCCTCTACTACGACACCGCCACCGACAAGGTCGGCGAGTACCAGGACAGCCTCGGCAAGTACGCCATGCTCCGCCCCGTCGGCGGCGGCACCGAATGGTCCGCCGACCCCAAGAACCTCCGCCTCGCCACCGACGGCGAACGCCTCCGCGCCGGCGTGAAGGCCGCGAACCACCAGAGCCTCAACAGCCCCTCGAAGAAACCCCAGTTGGAACCGGTGGTCGACCTGACCGTCGCCCCCCGCCCCTACCCCGACTGCGGCACCTGCGACGAACTCGCCACCCTCCGCAGGTCCGCCGCCAAGGAGTTCGACTACAGCGCCGTCTCCGACGCGAACGTCAACTTCCGCCGCCACCACGCCGAGGCCCACGCAGAGTGACCTACCGCCCCAGCCCCCACCAGATCACCGAAGTCCCCCCGACCTACGTGACACCCCCACCCCGCATCCC
>DATCQX010000430.1:0-4835 GCA_036569285.1 Streptomyces sp. | reverse complement strand
CCGGGCCCGGTAGGGCCGGGGCCGGGCCCGGTAGGGCCGGGGCCGGGCCCGGTAGGGCCGGGGCCGGGCCCGGTAGGGCCGGGGCCGGGCCCGGTAGGGCCGGGGCCGGGCCCGGTAGGGCCGGGGCCGGGCCCGGAGGCCAGCGGCCCTCTTGCAGGACCGCGAAGTAGATAACGGGGGCCGGGGCCGCCGGGGTCGTCTCCGGGGGCGGGATGGCGCTCGGGCCCTGGGTCGGGGGGCTTCTCGCCGAGCATGCGAGCTGGCGGTGGATCTTCTACGTGAACCTGCCGCTCGGGGTGGCGGTGCTGGGCGCCGGGTGGTGGGCGCTGCGGTTGCCCGCCGTCTCGCGTCCACGCCGTATCGACTGTCCCGGGGCGCTGCTCGCGGCTGTGTTCACTTCCGCGCTGTTGCTGGTCGCCGACTGGGGTGGGAAGCGGTACGGGTGGGGGTCGTCGGAGATCGCCGGGCTCGTGGGGGTGACGGCCGGGGCGCTGGGGCTGTTCCTGCGGCGCCAGCGGGTTGCCGAGGAGCCGATCCTTCCCCTGTCCATGTTCCGGGTGGCCGCGTTGCGGTGGGGGTTCGTCTTCCAGGTGCTGATGGGGGCCGGGCTGGTCTGCGCGCTGTACTACGTCATGGTGTATCTCCAGGTCGTCCGCGGCGTGAGCAGCTCGTCCGCCGGAATGAGCCTCACGAGCCTGATCACCGACCGACTCGCCCTCCCTGAACGGACATTCGTGATCGCAGGCTCCACGGTGACCGCCCTGGCATTCCTACTGCTCTCCGACCTCACCCTCTTCCTCATGGGCACCGGCTTCGGCCAATGCCTCGGCCAAACGCTCCAGTTGACCCAACGAGCGGCTCCCCGCGACCAACTCGGCGTCGCCACGACCTCGTTGCGGTACTTCCAGACTGCGGGGTTCGGGGCGGTGATGCGGCATGCCGGGGGCGGGCTGGAAGGCGTGTTTCTGTGCGGGGCCGGGGTGATGGGGGGATGTGTGGGGGTGGCGCTGCTGTTTCCCCGGGGAGGCGTGCGGGGGCGGGAGGTTCTGCCCGGCCGTTCTGACGCACGCCTCAGGGATCCTCACCGTCAGAGGGAGGAGTCTCCGGCGAAGATCTCGTCCGCTGTGGTGGCGGTGATGGCTCGGTCGAACCAGCGGTCCAGGGTGGGGAGGTCGGTGCAGGAGGTGATGAGGTCTCGGTCGGAGTCGGAGACAGGTACGCCCCGGCGGTCCAGCAGGCGCAGGATGGCTTCCGCCCTGCCTACTGCACGGCCCTGCTCGCGCCCCTGCTCACGGCCCTCCTCCCGAATGCCTTCGGACATCGAGGAGACGAAGAACGAAGTGTCGATTGCCACGAGTTCCCTCCAGAATTCGGCGTACGGGCTGCGGTCCAAGCCCTGGGCGGTGAGTTCGGCATAGCGTTCGGCGGCGGTCTCGTCACGTTCCTGCAAGCCCCGCAGAGCGGGCGCCAGCGCTTCCAGTATGGCGCGAACCTCGGGGTCTCCGTTATGCAGAATCGCGGACAGAACGGTCATGGGGATGTCCCGGGCGGCCTGCTCCGCGGTGGTGAACACCGGAACGTTGTCCGGCCCCAGGACGATGGGGCGCAGCATGAGGGACTTCCAGTACTTCGGGCCGATGTCCACCTGCTGGGCCGCCCATTCCGCGGTGTAACTGTCCTCGCAGACGACCACCAGGACCGGAGGAATCCCGTACTTGGCGTAGACGTAGGCGAGGTAGTAGGCCCAGCTGGCCGGCTTGCCCCTGTCCTTCTTGCGCTGAGCCTCCACGACGAGCAGGAACTTCTCGGTGTCGACGGTCTCCAGGCACAGCAGCGTGTCGATGCGTCGCTCCAGCACGAAGTTCTCGCTGGCGTCGACGGAGAGCTCCGTGCTGGACACGACATCGGCGACCGGAATCCCGATCGCCCTCGCCGCGCGGGCGAAGATACCGGGGTCCTCCTGGAAGATCCGGTGCATTGCTTCATGCGGTGAACTGACCACGGCGTCCTTCATCGATTACTCACTGTGAACGCCGCGAGCGTAGGCCCGAGTTCCCACCCCATATCCGCCAATCGAGTGACGATCACCCTTTCGAGTGAGGATCACCAGTGCTGAAAGGTCACTTCAGGGTTCCCCGGAGTGGGCCCGTCGAGGAGAGGCTGGGGGACGTGGCGGAGGTGGAGGTCGAAGAAGGCGGCGAGGTAGGAGCGGGTGATGTCGGCGGAGCGGGGGCCGGGGAGGGGGAATTCGGGGTCCGTGATGGAGAGTTGGGCGGCCAGGACGGGGAGGTCGGTGAAGGTGAAGTGCCCGGCGTCGGTGACGGTCAGCCAGCGTTTCCAGCCGTCGAGGCGGGCCCAGGCGAGGTCCCAGGTCTCGTTGCCGGGGTGGTGGGTGGAGTGGGTGCCCAGCATGAGGAAGGGGCGGGCGCCGAGGCCCGACGGCGGGACGGGGCTGAAGAAGCCGCCGTCCAGGTTCGCGCCCGCGCGGAAGCGGGGGTCGGCGGCCATGGCGGGCACCGCCGTCGCACCACCGACGGAGTGCCCGGCGACGCCGATGCGCCGGGGGTCGATCATCGCGGAGTAGCGAGAGGGCCGCGCCGTCAGTTCATCCGTCACGAACGACAGATCCCGGGCCCGCACCCCGGTCACCGTGGTCATCCTCGTCTCCTCGTCCCTCTCGCACGCCACGCACGGCAGGAGCCGTCCGCCGGGGAAGGTCGTGGCGACGGACTCGTAGGCGTGATCGACCGCCGCGACGACGTACCCCCGGCTCGCGAGTTCCTCGGAGAGGAGGCTGAGGGTCGTGCGCGGCAGGGTGAACCCGGGCGAGAGCAGGACCAGCGGGAAACGGCCCCGCACCGGGCGGGCGTTCTCGCGTGAGTTGGTCCGCGTGGCGCTGACCGACTCCGCCGGGATGAGGCCGTCGTACCCCCGGTCCTTCAGGAGCCGTTCCGCTTCCGCCGTGCTCATGTACGCGGCCGGGGTCCCGGTGCCGGGCCGCGCCGGGTAGTAGAGGGACACCATCAGCTCTCGCGCGCCTGCCTCTGGCACCCAGGGGTCCCGGCGGCTGGTGTCGACCATGTGCAGGGTGTCCCGGCCGACCGCGAACTGCCCTGTGGGGCGCGGGAGTTCGAGTTGGACGGGGGCTGCTTGGGCCAGGGGTGCGGTCAACACCGTCGTGGTCAGGGCGAGTAGGAGTAAGAGGGCGCGGAGGAGGGTCGTGGATCTTGACATGGGGGGACAGTAGGAGGAGTTGGGCGGGGGGTGCCATGGGGATAGCCGGAGGGTTCGGGGTGGGGTTGCTCCGACAATGAGGCCTGAGGGGAGGCCAGTTGATGGGGGAGAGTGCGCGACAAGAGGTCTGGCGTGAGTGTTTGGTGCTGGGGCGGCGGCTGTTGCCGTTGATGGACGAGGAGAGGTGGCGGCGGGACAGCAGGTGGGAGAAGTTCCAGGGGATGGGGGCCGAGCGGGGGGATTTCCTGTTCGGCGTTTTCGCCGGGATCGTCTTTCACGCCGTGGTCAAGGACGCCGTCGCCGCGGGGAGTTCGGCGTCCGTCGAGACGCTCGACGCCATTCCGCTGCGGGACGTCGAGGAGGCGGTGCGGGACAAGCCCGACCACGAGTTGCTCGTGGGGTCACCGGCCGTCTTCGCGGACGAGGACGAGGAGAGGGCCGTGCTGGCGATCCGGTGGTGCGTGTACGCCAGATCGCGTCAATTCACGGTGATGAGGGGGTACTTGGAGCACGCGCTACACACGATCACCGGGCGCGACTCGACCCCCACCCCGACCTGCGGCAGCCTCCGCGACACGCAACAAGGTCCCGCCCCCCAGTAGAGGAACGGGACCTTCGTGCGAGGAGAGTTACGCCAGCAGCGCCGGAATCGTCCCCTCGTGTGCCTCGCGGAGTTCCGCCAGCGGGAGCGTGAACTCGCCCTGGAGTTCCACCTGTTCGCCGTCGACGACGCCGATGCGGGTGACCGGGAGCCCCCGCGCACCGCACATGTCGTTGAAGCGGAGTTCCTCCGAGCGCGGGACGGCCACGACGGCACGCCCGGCGGACTCGGAGAACAGGAACGTGAACGCGTCCAGCCCGTCCGGGACGACGAGACGGGCGCCGAGGCCGCTGAGCAGGGCCGACTCGACGACCGCCTGGATGAGACCGCCGTCCGAGAGGTCGTGGGCGGAGTCGATCATGCCGTCGCGGGACGCCGAGATGAGGATCTCGGCGAGGAGGCGCTCGCGCTCCAGGTCGACCTTGGGGGGAAGGCCGCCCAGGTGGTCATGGACGACCTGGCTCCACGCCGACCCGCTGAACTCCTCACGGGTGTCGCCGAGGAGGTAGAGGAGCTGGCCCTCTTCCTGGAAGGCGACGGGCGTGCGGCGGGCCACGTCGTCGATGACGCCCAGGACCGCGACGACCGGCGTCGGGTGGATCGCCGCCTCGCCCGTCTGGTTGTACAGGGAGACGTTGCCACCGGTGACCGGCGTGCCCAACTGCTGGCAGGCGTCGGCCAGTCCACGCACCGCCTCGGCGAACTGCCACATGACGGCGGGGTCTTCGGGGGAGCCGAAGTTCAGGCAGTCCGACACCGCGAGCGGCTTCGCGCCGGTCGTCGCGACGTTGCGGTACGCCTCCGCCAGCGCCAACTGGGCGCCCGTGTAAGGGTCCAGCTTCGCGAAGCGGCCATTGCCGTCCGTGGCGATCGCGACGCCGAGGCCGGTCTCCTCGTCGATGCGGATCATCCCGGAGTCCTCGGGCTGGGCGAGCACCGTGTTGCCCTGCACGAAGTGGTCGTACTGGGAGGTGATCCAGCTCTTGGACGCCTGGTTGGG
>DATCQX010000429.1:0-3828 GCA_036569285.1 Streptomyces sp. | reverse complement strand
GTGCCGTTCTGGAGGGCCTGGAGGCGGGTCAGGAAGCCGTCGCGGTCGGTGGCGAGGACGAGGGAGCGGTGTTCGAGGGCGGCGCGGGTGGTGGCGAGGGAGTGGCCGACGGCCGGGGCGGTGAGGTCGGGGTGGGTGAGGAGGTGGTCGTGGAGGCGGGCGGCCTGGTCGCGGAGGGCGGCCGGGGTGGCGGCGGAGAGGGTCCAGGGGAGGAGGTCGGTGCGGAGGGCGGGGGACGGCTGTGCGGCCGGGGTCTCCTCCGGGGTTTCCGGGGTGTCCGTGGGCGGCTCCTCCAGGATCACGTGGACGTTCGTCCCGCTGATCCCGAAGGACGACACGCCCGCCCGGCGCGGACGTCCGGTCTCGGGCCACTCCCGGGCCCGGGTGAGCAGTTCGACGTTTCCGGCGGTCCAGTCCACCTCGGTGGAGGGCTGGTCGACGTGGAGGGTCCTGGGCAAGACGCCCGCCCGCAGCGCGAGGACGGTCTTGATGACGCCCGCGACGCCGGAGACGGCCTGGGTGTGGCCGATGTTCGACTTCAACGAGCCGAGGTACAGGGGGCGGTCGCTGTCGCGGCCCTGGCCGTAGGTCGCGAGGACGGCCTGCGCCTCGATGGGGTCGCCGAGGCGGGTGCCGGTGCCGTGCGCCTCGACGGCGTCGACGTCCGAGGGGGCGAGGCCGGCCGTGGCGAGGGCCTGCCGGATGACGCGCTGCTGGGCGGGTCCGCTGGGGGCGGCCAGGCCGTTGGAGGCGCCGTCCTGGTTGGCGGCGGAGCCCCGGATCACGGCCAGCACCGGGTGCCCGTTGCGGCGGGCGTCGGAGAGCCGCTCCAGCATGACGACGGCGGCGCCCTCGCCCCAGCCGATGCCGTCGGCGGCGTCCGCGAACGCCTTGCAGCGGCCGTCGACGGCCAGGCCCCGCTGCCGGGCGAAGACGACGAACCCGGCCGGGGTGGCGAGGATGCCGACGCCGGCGGCGAGCGCGAGGGAGCAGTCTCCCTGGCGCAGCGACTGGGCCGCGAGGTGGAGGGCGACCAGCGAGGAGGAGCAGGCGGTGTCGACGGTGACCGCCGGGCCCTGGAGGCCGAGGGTGTAGGAGACGCGGCCGGACATGACGCTGCCGGTGCCGCCGGTCAGCGCGTATCCCTGGTCCTCCTCGGAGTCCAGCAGCATCGCGCCGTACCCGGTGGGCAGGCCGCCGACGAAGACGCCGGTGCGGGAGCCGCGCAGGGACGTGGGGTCGATGCGGGCGCGTTCGATGGCCTCCCAGGAGGTCTCCAGCAGGAGCCGCTGCTGCGGGTCCATGGCCAGGGCCTCACGCGGGGAGATCCCGAAGAGCGCCGGGTCGAAGTCGCCCGCGTCGTACAGGAAGGAGCCTTCCTTGGTGTAGGTCTTGCCGGGCTTGTCGGGGTCGGGGTCGTAGAGGCCGTCCAGGTCCCAGCCCCGGTCGGTGGGCAGTTCGCCCGTGGTGTCGATGCCCTCGTCGACGATCCGCCACAGCTTCTCTGGCGAGTCCGCGCCGCCGGGCAGCCGGCAGGCCATGCCGACGACGGCGAGGGGCTCGCGCCACTTCTCCTCGGACTCCCGCAGCCGCTCCCGGGTCGTCTGCAACTCCGCCGTGACCCTCCGCAGGTAGGTGCGGAGCTTGTCCTCTGTCATGTGGCCGACTCCAGTTCGGTGTGGTGGGGCGTCCTGCGGAAGGCGGGCGGGCGGGCGGTTCAGGCGACGCCGAGGTCGCCGTCGATGAGGTCGAAGATCTCGTCGTCGGTGGCGGAGTCCAGCAGGGCCGTCGAGTGGACAGGGGCCGATGTGCCGGTGAGGCGGGCCGCGAGGTCGTGCAGCCGCTGGGCGATGTCGGCGAGGGTGTCCGGGTCCATGTCGGGTGCCTCGGCCGCCTTGAGCAGGGACTGTTCCGCGCGGTCCAGGTCCTGCTGGGCGTGGAGGGCGTCCCCGGGTACCGCTCCGACGGCGAGTTCCCGGGCCAGGAGTTCCGCGAGGGCGGTCGGGGTGGGGTGGTCGAAGACGAGGGTGGCGGGCAGTTTCAGGCCGGTCGCCCCGTTCAGGCGGTTGCGCAGCTCGGTCGCGGTGAGCGAGTCGAACCCGAGGTCCTTGAAGGGGCGGTCCTCGGTGACGCCGTCCAGCCCTGTGTGGCCGAGGACAGCCGCGGCCTGCTCACGGACCAGGGAGACGAGGGTGTCGTGCCGTTCGAGGGCGGTGAGTCCGGAGAGGGTCTCGCGCAGCCGGTTGTCGTCGCCCTCCGAGGTGCTGTCGCCGGTGCCGGAGAGGGCGCGGGCGGCCTCGGGGATCTCCTCGATCAGGGGGCGGCGCCGGGACATCGCGTAGACCGGCGCGAACCGCTCCCAGTCCATGTCGCTGACGGTGAGCGTCGTCTCCCCGTGCTCGACGGCCTCGCGCATCGCCTCGATGGCCGGCTCGGGCCGCATCCGCCGGACGCCCATGCGTTCCAGTTGGTCCGCGACCTGGTTGGTGCCGCCGAGCATGCCGCCGTCGGCCCAGCCGCCCCAGGCTAGGGAGGTGGCGGGCAGGCCCTGGGCGCGGCGCTCGTGGGCTATGCCGTCCAAGTAGGCATTGGCTGCTGCGTACACGCCGTTCCCGGCACTCCCCCACACTGCGGCTCCCGACGAGAACAGGACGAACGCGTCCAGGTCCATCCCGGCCGTCAGCTCGTCCAGGTGCCGGGCACCGTCGACCTTCGCGGAGGTGGCCTCGGCGAGGTCCTCGGCGGTGGCGGAGAGGACGTCTCCGAAGGTGGCGATGCCTGCCGCGTGGACGACGGCTGTCAGCGGGACGTCCGTGAGGACGGCGGCGAGGGCGTCGCGGTCGGAGACGTCACAGGCCGCGATGGTCACCGACGCGCCGAGGGCCTCCAGTTCCCGGCCCAGTTCGGGCGCGCCGGGGGCGTCGGCTCCGCGCCTGCTGGTGAGGATCAGGTGCTCGGCGCCGGCGCTCGCGAGCCAGCGGGCGACGTGGGCGCCGATGCCGCCGGTGCCGCCGGTGATCAGGACGGTGCCGTGCGGGTGCCACGGGCGGGCCTCGCGGGCGGGGCGGGCGGCGCGGATGAGGCGGCGGGTGTAGGTGCCGGATGCGCGGACGGCGAGCTGATCCTCGGTACCGGCTCCGGCTCCGCTCGCGAGGATGCTCACCGGCAGCGGGCCGGCTTCAGGCGTCCAGTCGATCAACCCGCCCCACCAGTCGGGGTGTTCGAGGCCGACGACCTGACCGAGCGCCCACAGCGCGGCGGCTTCGGGGCGTACCGCCTCGTCGGCGGTGACAGCGGCGGCGCCTTCGGTGAGCCACCACAGCGGGGCCCGTACACCGGCCGCGTCGAGGTCCTTCAGGAGCGTCAGCGCGTTCTCGACGGTGCCGGGCGCGGCCAGGACCCCGGCGAACTCTCCAGCTTCCGCTAGGGAGTTGGTGGCCTCAACGACCTCCACCCCCGCCGCACGGAGCGTCTCCGCGACACCTTCAGGCGTCCCGACCAACAGCCAACGCCCGTCCGGGACGGCCTCTTCGGCGATCGTCCCGCGCCGCCACACGACCCGGTACTTCCAGTCATCGACGAGCCGTCGTCCGGCGCCGAGGGCGGCGGAGACGTCGGGCCAGTAACGCTTGTGCTGGAAGGGGTAGGTGGGCAGGTCGACGCTGTCGGCCTCCGGCAGGAAGACGCTCCAGTCGACGGGGGCGCCGTGGACGTAGGCCTCGCCGAGGGAGAGCAACAGCCGCTGGGGGCCGCCTTCGTCGCGGCGGAGGGTGCCGGTGACGGCGGCTTCGCGGCCCAGGTCGTCGGCGGTGTCCTGGACGGCGCTGG
>DATCQX010000428.1:0-2273 GCA_036569285.1 Streptomyces sp. | reverse complement strand
CGTGGGTGTCCTTGTACGCCTGGACGACGTCGGCCGCCGCGGCGGCGACGAAGGGCGCCGACTGACTCGTCCCGCCGAATACCTGGGTCGGCAGCGACGAGTTGACCTCAGGAGCTGCGGCGGCCATGTCGTAGGCGCCCGGCGCCACCATGTCGACCAGCTTGTTGTCGAGGGTGGTGCCGCCGGAGGAGAGGGCGGCGATGTTGTCGCTGGTCCAGCCGCCGTATCCGTAGCCTCGGGCGTACAGCCGCAGCGCGGTGGACGCGCCGACCGCGATCACCTGCGGGTCGCTGGCCGGGTGGATGACCGTGCCGGAGGGGCCGTTGTCACCGGCGGCGGCGACGACCGTGACACCGGCGGCGACGGCCGCGCGGTCGGCCATCCGGACCGGGTCCGTGGCCGGGTCCGGGGAGGAGTTGAAGCCGAAGGACTGGTTGAGCACGTCGGCACCGTGCTCGACCGCGTACTGGACGGCGGCGACGTATCCGGACGTGGTGCCGTGGCCGTCGTAGGGCTTCAGGACCATGAGCTGCGCGTCCGGCGCGAGGCCGCGGATGCGGAAAGTGCAGCCCTTGGGCAGGTTGGCCTTGGGCAACTGCTCGGCCAGGTCGTACGTCCGGCTGCCCTGCGCGGCGATCGCGCTGACGTCACCGAAGGACTCGAAGCCGTTCGGCCTGTCGTGCGTGCCCTCGCCGGTGAAGTCCACGTAGTCGGTGATCACATGGCTGCCGTCGGGGCGGACGAACTCCGGGTTGTCGACGTCGATCGCGTCGCCCATGACGGCGATCTTCACGCCCTTGCCGGTGGCCAGCTTGTGCGCGGCGTCCGTCTTCGTCAGGGAGAGGGCCTCCGGCTCGATGACCGGGTGCTGCGGGTCTTTGGGGCAGGCGACGGGGGGCGTGTCGGCCTCGGTGGTGGCGGCGGTGTGCTGCCGGGGGCGTGGTGGCGGCAGCGGCAAGTCCGGGACGACGGCGGCCACTTGTTGGTCGGCGCGTATGCGGGATATCGCCGAGGGCGTCAGCGTCGCGGCGACGGCGTTCACCAGGCTCAGCTGCTTGACGCGCTTCGCGCCGTCGTTCTTGAGCAGCGACAGGATCGGGGCCTGGTCCTGGGCCACCGCTTCGGTTCGGCGGGCCGCGTTCGTGCGGGGGGAGAGGGTCGGGTGCTGGTCGCGGAGCAGCACGATGACGCGTTGTGGGGTGCCGGCGGGGGCGGCCGTCGCGGGGACGGCCGTCAGGGCCAGAACGCTCAGCAGGAGCGATCCGGTGAGGGCGACTCTTCTGTTGTGCATGCGAATCTCCGCTGCGTGTGGGGGGATTGGGCCGCCCGAGGACGGCCGCGTGTCGATCTTGTCCCTCACAGCGGGCGAGAGAATGTAGCCCGCACAAAGATTCAGGAACGTTCCGTAAAAGGAGCACACGGGCCCGAAAGTCCCCCTGAGAGAGCCCTTTTCGAACCCCTCCCCCTAAGGTGCTCCGCATGAGCATCATCGGCGTCGGCATCGACGTGGCCGCCATCGACCGCTTCGCGGCGTCCCTGGAACGAACCCCCGGCCTGGCCGCCCGCCTCTTCCTCGACAGCGAGCTACTCCTCCCCAACGGCACCCGCCGAAGCCCCGCCTCCCTCGCGGCCCGCTTCGCCGCGAAGGAAGCCCTCGCGAAGGCCCTCGGTGCGCCCGGAGGGCTCCTGTGGACCGACGCGGAGATCTACGTCGAGGAATCCGGGCAGCCTCGGCTGCGGGTGCGGGGGAGTGTGGCGGCTCGGGCTGAGGTGTTGGGGGTGAGTCGGTGGCATGTGTCGTTGAGCCATGATGCGGGGGTGGCTTCGGCGGTGGTGATTGCGGAGGGGTAGGGGTAGGCGGGGTGTCCTTGAGACTGTGGGGTGTTCTTGAGACTGCGGGGTGTCCTTGAGGCTGGGGTAGGACGAGACCCGAGGTCGAACTTCGTCTTCTCGCCTGCGCGGGGTGCCGCCTGGCGGGTCGGTCTGGAGGTCTTCGGGGACGCGCTGACACGTGCGTTTCCCGGTGCCTTCCTGGAACCGGCCTCGTCCTCGCTGCGAGGTGATCCCGTGCTCGACTTCGAGGTCGAGGTGGCGGCGGATGTCGTGGTGGTGGGGACGGCGGCCATGCCGGAGCCCGACTACGCGTACGTCACCCTGGTGGGCGTGACGGCAGGCGAGGCCGCGTTGTTCGCCCAGTGGCTGCGGGACTCGTTCGTTCCCTCGCCCGCTGCTGTGCGGTTCATGAGCAGTGCGGTCATGGAGAACGGCGACGA
>DATCQX010000427.1:0-5157 GCA_036569285.1 Streptomyces sp. | reverse complement strand
CGGCGCTGGGTCTCGTAGTCCACGTGGACCAGGCCGAACCGCTTCTCGTACCCGTACGCCCACTCGAAGTTGTCCATCAGGGACCAGCAGAAGTAGCCCCGTACATCCGCCCCGGCCGCCCGCGCGAGCCCGACCGCGGTGAGGTGGTCGGCGAGGTAGGCCGTCCGGTCGGCGTCCTGGATGCGGCCCGAGGGGTCGACGGGGGAGAGGGAGTCGTCGAAGGCCGCGCCGTTCTCGGTGATGTACAGCGGCAGCGCGGGGTACTCGTGGGTGATGCGGGTGAGGAGGGCCGTCAGCCCCTCCGGGTAGATCTCCCAGGGCATCGCGGTGGCGGGACGGCCGGTCTGCGGAACGCCCTCGTAGCCGTGCGGCTCGTCGCTCGCGCGGACCACCTCGCGGAAGTAGTAGTTCACCCCGAGGAAGTCCAGCGGCTGCGCGATGGTCTTCAAGTCACCCTCCAGCACCGGCAGTTGCGCGTCCTGGCGGGCCAGGTCCGTGAGGAGGTCGGCCGGGTAGCGGCCCAGCAGCACCGGGTCGAGGTAGATCCGCGTGCCGATCGCGTCCGCGCGCCGCGCCGCCTCGACGTCCTCCGGCGCGTCCGAGGCGGGGTGGGCCACAACTGGGTTGAGGGTGATGCCGACTTGGGCGTCCGGCACGGCCGCGCGGAGTTGCTGGACGGCGAGACCGTGGCCCAGCAGGAGGTGGTGGGCCGCCTTGGTGAAGTCCGGGAAACTCTGCCTGCCCGGCGCGTGGTTGCCGAAGTAGTAGCCCAACATGGCTGAGCAGAAAGGCTCGTTGAGGGTGATCCAGTGCTTCACCCGGTCGCCCAGCGCGCCCGCGATCAGCCCCGCGTACTCGGCGAACCGCTCCGCCGTCGCCCGCTCCGGCCAGCCGCCCGCGTCCTCCAGGGGCTGCGGGAGGTCCCAGTGGTACAGGGTCGCCCACGGGGTGATGCCCTTGGCGAGGAGTTGGTCCACGAGACGGTCGTAGAAGGCGATGCCCGCCGCGTTCGCCGGGCCGCTCCCGGCGGGCTGGACGCGGGGCCAGGCGACGGAGAACCGGTAGGCGTCCAGGCCGAGTTCGGAGAGGAGCGCCACGTCCTCGGGCATCCGGTGGTAGTGGTCGCAGGCCACGTCCCCGGTGTCGCCCGCGGTCACCTTTCCCGGGGTGTGGCTGAACGTGTCCCAGACGGACGGTCCCCGGCCGTCCTCCGCGACGGCTCCCTCGATCTGGTACGCGGCGGTCGCCGCGCCCCAGACGAAGTCTGCCGGCAGCCCTCGTACCGCCTCGCTGCCCGCGGGCTCCGCGCTCGTAGCGGTCATCCGTTCCGCCTCCTTGTCGGCGGTACGACCTACGGCGTACGGGTTTCCCCCTACTCCGCCCCCACCCCGAAGTCGTACCGCTCACGACGTACACACCCCCCTCGTGGGAGCGCTCCCAAGCAGGCTTACCCAATCCCTCACACCTGTCAAGCGCCGCCGCTTTCCGGACAACGGGGGGGGCGTCGGCGATCTGTCGCCCCGGGGGCGTTGACAGGGACGGGTCGGCGCCGGGAGGGTCTTGGGAGCGCTCCCACGAGGCTGATTCCTTCTGCCGTCGAACTGGAAAGTGAACGCATACATGCCCAGATGCAGCTCTGTTCCGCCTGGATCGCCGCCGGGGGCCCTGTTGGGGGTGCAAGATTCGGCCTGCGCCGAATGGCTTCGCTCGCGGGTGACGCATCACGGGCATAGCGGGCGAGGTAGGGGTAGTCGGTTTGTTGGTGGAGTGGCTGAAATGGGGGCTGTGCGGTGAATGTGATCAGCGGTGGGGGGCTGTCGGAGCGGGGGGTCGGGGAGGCCGTCCGGGGGGAGCGGGCAGGTCTGCTCAGTTGGGAGGACGGGAAGGGCGAACTCCGTTTGGTGGGGCGGAGTTCGGCTCCGGCTCCAGCCTCAACTCCTGCCCTGACTCACGGGGGCGTCGCGTGAGCGCCGGAGTGGGGCGAGGCGGTCGGTGGCGGGTGGTCGCGGATCCGGCCGTGCGGAATCTGATCGCGGCCACCGGGGCGGTCGGGGTGGCGGGGGCGTTCGTCGTGCCGACCACCAGCCTTTTCCTGAACGAGGCTGTCGCGGCTACGCCGTTGATGGTGGGGCTGTTCTTCGCGGCGCGGTCCGTTGCCGAGATCGGGACGGATGTTGTCGTCGGCGGGGTGTCCGATCGGTTGCGGGACCGGCGGATGGTTCTTGTTCTGACGGCGCTGCTCAATGCGGCGGGTGCGCTGTGTTACACGTTTCTGCGGGACTATTCGCTGCTGCTCGTCACCGGGATGGTGCTGTTCGGGCTCGGCGGGGCTTGTTTCGGGCAACTCTTCGCCTACACACGGGAGTTGGCTGACGATCGCGGGGTCGACGCGCCCTTCTTCAACGGGTTTCTGCGTTCCGTGACCTCCCTGGCGTGGGTGGTCGGGCCGCCGTTGGCGTTCTGGGTTGTCGCGCAGTGGTCGTTCGCGGTGCTGTACGGCGTGACGGCGGGGCTATCGTTGGTCGCGGCGGGGTTGTGCCGTTGGGGGCTGCCCTCTACGCGGACGGCGCCGAAGGAAGCCGGCGTCGAGCAACTCCCCGATAAGCGCGGCCTGTTCAGCGGAGTCGGGCCGCACACGCTGCTGGTGCTGGGGTCCGTCGTCCTGCTGCTCGGCGCGAACGCGATGTACCAGATCGACCTGCCGCTCTACATCACCGACGAGTTGGGGATGAGCGGCCAGTTCGCGGGGCTGTTGCTCGGGGTGAGTGCGGCGCTGGAGATCCCGTTGATGGTCCTGGTCGGCGTGTGGGCGGACCGGCTCGGCAAGCGGCGGCTGCTCATCGCGGCGACAGTCTGCGCGACCGCGTTCTTCGCCCTGCTCCCGCTCGCCGGCACCGACAAGTCCGCCCTGATCGCCCTCCAGCCCCTCAACTCGGCCTGGGCGGCGGTCGCGTTGAACATCCCCGTCGTGATGCTCCAAGACAGCCTGCCCGGCCGCTTCGGCACCGCCTCCGCGCTGTACTCCGGCGCCTTCAAGGCGGGCATGTTCCTGGGCGGCCTCACCGTCGGCACGGTCGCGACCTGGACGGGTTACACCCAGGTCTTCTGGGTGTGCGCCGGCCTCACGGCGCTCGCGGGGGTGTTGGTGCTGCCGGTGTGGGGACGGGAGCCGGATCCGGCGGAGCTGAAACTCAACTCGGCGGACAGCGAGGCAAGTTAGGCAAGGGCCGGGCTCAACCCAGCTGACACCGAGGCGAGTCCGACACCTGCCGCGCCCAACTCCACGGCCCTGCCCAGCACGACAAGGCACGAGCCCAACCCAGCCGACACCGATGCAAGCTCGGCACCTGGCGCGATCGGCTCCGCCACCTCGCCCGACAACACCCCCACCCCCGATGGAGGCACCGCCGCGATTCCGACCACGGGCAGGCCCAACTCGGCTGTCGACGAAGCGGGTTCAACGCCGATCAGGCCCGATCCCGCCGCCCTGCCCGACAGCATCCCCGCCCCTGAGGGAGGAACTGACACGAGTTCGGCAACGCGCGAGCCCAACTAGGCTGAAAGCAAAGCGAATTCAGCACCACCCACCCCCCCTCACGCCAACGCATGCCCCGTCGTCACATCCACATATCCCGGAACCTCCTCATGCCGGTCCCCCACGCTGAGCGTGCCGGACGGTTCGAAGACGAGTATGTCGGAGGGGACGGGGGCATACGGCTTGTGTTCCACTCCGCGGGGGACCGTGAACGCGGAGCCCTTCGCGAGGACGACCGTGCGTTCGCCGGCCGGCTCCCGCAGGGAGATCCTCAACTCGCCCTCCAGGACCAGGAAGAACTCGTCGGTGTCGTCGTGCGCGTGCCAGAGGTGTTCGCCCTCGACGTGGGCGAGGCGGACGTCGTAGTCGTTGACGGTCGTGACGATCCGGGGACTCCACTGCTGGGTGAAGGAGGCGAGGGCGGCGGGGAGGGAGATGGGTTCGTTGGTCATGCCGATCATGCTGCAAGGTGGTCGGCGGGGCCGACGAGTGCTAGGAATCGCACATGGCGCAAGAATCCTCGCAGCGACCGACCCCCCGAGCACACCGGGTCGTCCTGGTCGTCGACGAGAACTCCAACCCCTTCGAGATGAGCTGCGCGATCGAGATCTTCGGGCTGCGCCGTCCCGAACTGGGGCGTGAGCTGTACGACTTCACTCTGTGCGCGGCGGAGCCGGACACCCGCATGCGGGACGGCTTCTTCACGCTCACCGGAGTCGCCGGGCTGGAGGCCGCCGAGGAGGCGGACACGCTGATCGTGCCGAACCGGCCCGACGTCGAGGCCCCACGCGCGCGTGCCGTACTCGACGTCGTCCGGCGCGCGTACGCGCGTGGAGCACGGTTGATGGGGTTCTGCTCGGGCGCGTTCACGATCGCCGAGGCGGGGCTCCTGGACGGGCGGCGGGCCGCGTGCCACTGGATGTGGGAGGAGTCGTTCCGGACGCGCTTCCCGCGCGTGCGGCTCGAACCGGACGTCCTGTTCGTGGACGACGGTGACATCCTCACGGCGTCCGGCAGCGCCTCCGCGCTCGACCTGGGGCTGCACGTCGTCCGGCGTGACCACGGCGTCGAGATCGCGAACGCTGTGTCCCGCAGGCTCGTCTTCGCGGCGAACCGGGATGGCGGGCAACGCCAGTTCGTCGAACGCCCCGTCCCCCACATCCCCGACGAGTCCCTCGCACCGCTCCTCGAATGGGCCCAGGAACACCTGGACGAGCCTCTGACCGTCCCCGGCCTCGCCGCGCGCGCCTCCGTGTCGTCCGCGACCCTGCATCGCCGTTTCCGGCAGCAGCTCGGGACGACGCCGCTCGCCTGGCTGACCGGAGAGCGGGTCGCGCTCGCATGCCGGCTCATCGAGCGGGGAGAGATGCGGCTGGACGTCGTCGCCGCGCGCACCGGGCTGGGGACGGCGGCGAACCTTCGCGCGCGCGTGCGGCAGGTGACCGGGCTCAGCCCCTCGGCGTACAGGCGGCGTTTCGGACCCGGCGGCGGGGAAGCCGTACCGGCATGAGATTCCTGGTACGCGACCGGCTCCTCGGCTTCGGCGAGGACTACTGGATCGAGGACGACCGAGGGCAGAAGGTGTTCCTCGTCGACGGCAAGGCGATGCGTCTACGGGACAC
>DATCQX010000426.1:0-3187 GCA_036569285.1 Streptomyces sp. | reverse complement strand
GGGTGTCAGGTGCACGAAGAGCGGCATCCAGTAGCCGCCGTCGGCCTGTTCCACGCCGATGACCAGGGATTCCTTGATCTCGGGGAGGCGTTCGACGACCTCGTAGATGTCGGCGGAGCCCATCCGTACGCCCTGCCGGTTCAGCGTGGAGTCGGAGCGGCCGTGGATGATCACCGACCCGCGCGCGGTGACGGTGATCCAGTCGCCGTGCCGCCAGACGCCGGGATAGGTGTCGAAGTAGCTGTCGTGGTAGCGGCTGCCGTCGGGGTCGTTCCAGAAGCGGATCGGCATGGACGGCATGGGGTTGGTGACGACGAGTTCACCGACCTCGTCGATCACCGGGCGGCCCTGCGGGTCCCACGACTGGAGGTCGGTGCCGAGGCCGGGTGCCTGGAGTTCGCCGGTGTACACCGGGAGCGTGGGGACGGCGCCGGCGAAACAGGAGCAGACGTCGGTGCCGCCGCTGACGGAGGCGATCCAGGTGCCGGCGCCGACCTCGTCGTGCAGCCAACGGAAGCCGTCCGGGGGCAGCGGGGAGCCGGTGGTGGCGACGCACTGCACGCGGGAGAGGTCGTAGTCCCGCGCGGGGTGCACGCCGGCCTTGCGGCAGGCCATCACGTACGCCGCGGAGGTGCCGTAGAGGGTGGCGCCGGTGCGTTCGGCGACGCGCCACTGGGCACCCGTGTCAGGGTACCCGGGGCTGCCGTCGTACAGGACGACGGTGGTGCCCGTGAGGAGGCCGGAGATCAGGAAGTTCCACATCATCCAGCCGGTGGAGGTGAACCAGAAGAGGCGGTCCCCCGGGCCGAGGTCACAGTGCAGGCCGAGCTGTTTGAGGTGTTCGACGAGGATGCCGCCCTGCGACTGGACGATCGCCTTGGGCAGGCCGGTCGTGCCGGAGGAGTACAGGACCCACAGGGGGTGGTCGAAGGGGACCTGTTCGAAGACGGGTTCGTCGTCGCCGTCCGTGAGGGAGGTCCAGTCGAGGGCTCCCTCGGGGGTGTCGGTGCCCAGGAGGGGGATGTGGACGACCGCGCGGAGGGTGGGCAGTTCGCGGCGGAGTTCGGCGACGGTCTCGCGGCGGTCGTGCTCCTTGCCGCCGTAGCGGTAGCCGTCGACGGTGAACAGGACGACCGGTTCGACCTGCTGGAACCGGTCGAGGACGCTGCGGGCGCCGAAGTCGGGGGCGCAGGAGGTCCATACGGCGCCGACGGCGGCCGTGGCGAGCAGAGCGACCGCCGCCTGCGGAACGTTCGGGAGATAGCCGCTCACGCGGTCTCCCGGGCGTACTCCGAGGCGGCGGAGGGAGGCGGCGAGGGAGCCGACCTGGCGGCGCAGTTCGGTCCAGGTGACCGGGCGGGGTTCGTGGGTCTCGTCGACGTGCAGGAGGGCCGGTTCGTCCGCGCGGGTGGCGGCGGCGCGCAGGGCGTGTTCGGCGTAGTTGAGGGTGGCGCCGGGGAACCACTGGGCGCCGGGCATCGAGCGGTCGCCGAGCACGCGCGCGTAGGGCGTCGAGAAGCGGACGTCGAACCATTCGACGACGGACGTCCAGAACGCCTCGGGTTCGGCGACGGACCAGGCGTGCAGGGCCGGGTAGCCGCCGTCGGCGGGGGCGGCGTGCCTCTCGGCCGCCCAGACCTGGAACTTCGTCACGTTGGCGCGGGCGATACGCTCGGCGTCCGGCTGCCAGAGCGGCCGAGGGTTCAGGGTCGACATGGGGCGGCTCCCGGGCTGTGCGCGTGAGGGCGGCGGCTGACAGGGACGATGCCATGTGATCGACTTCTGCACCAGGGTGTGCTCCGCCGCGCCGGTTTTGTGAACCGTGATCCCGTCGTGGGTGAACGGGAGTTGAACGACACGCGCGCGGGGAGCGGTCAATGGCAGGGTGAGCAGCATGGACGGTCGTGACCTGGTGCGTTCGATGAAGGCGGTCGGTTCTGTGGGGGCTGCCCAGAGGTTGCGTACCGTGCGCTCGGCGTGGCGCAGGAGGCGCGCGGACGCCTCCGGGCTGCCCTCCCGGGGCGCGGAGCGGGCGCGGGTGCCGGGGCAGGTGCGCGGGGCCGAGCCGGAGCCCGGCGGGGGCCTCGTCCTGTTCGAGCGGTCTCGGCTGCGGATCCTGGTGGCGGCGGGCGGGGCCGTGTTCTGGGGCTGGGACGGCGCGGAGCCGGAGCCGTCGTACGCGCTGGCCGGTTCTCCCGAGCCCGACCCGCGCGCGGTGCTGGAGCCGGACAAGGACGGCGGCTGGCGGGTGGTGGCCGAGCGGGTGACGGTGTCGGTGTCGCGGCACGGCGCGATCGAGGTGTGCACGCCGGGCGGGGTGCTGCTGCGGCGGGATCTGCCGCCGCGCTGGTGGGAGCCGGTGGACGGAGGTCCCGCGCGGTGGATGCAGCGGTCCGAGGTGACGGCCGACGCGCGGTTCTTCGGGCTCGGCGGGCGGGCGGCCGGGCCCCGGCTGCGGGCGGGGACGTACCGGCTGTGGAACACGGATCCGGGGGGCTCGTTCGGGCCCGGGGACGATCCGCTGTACCTGACGATGCCCGTGCAGATGGTCGTCGCGGACGCGGGCACGCACCTGGTGTTCCACGACACGTCCTGGGACGGCTCGGTGACCCTCCGGGAGGGCGAGGAAGGGGCCGGTTCGGGGCACGACCGGGGCGGTGCGTGCGAGGTGCGAGTGGAGGGCGGTCCGCTGCGCTGCTGGGTCGTCGTCGGCACTCCCGCGCGCGTGCTGCTCGGCTGGGCGTCGCTGACGGGCGCGCCCGCGCTGCCGCCGTCCTGGGCGCTCGGGTACCACCACGCGCGCTGGGGTTTCGGCAGCGAGCAGGAGGTGCGCCGGATCGTCGAGGGGTACCGGGAGCACGGGCTGCCGCTGGACGCCGTCCATCTGGACATCGACCACTACGACGGCCATCAGGTGTTCACCGTCGCCCAGGAGCGGTTCCCGAAGCTGCCGCAGTTCGCGCAGGAGCTGCGCCGGGACGGTGTGCGGCTGGTGTCGATCGTGGACCCCGCAGTGCGCGCGGAGCCGGGGAACGAGGTGTACGACGCGGGGACGGCCCTGGACGCGTTCGTGCGGGACGCCTCCGGGCGGGTGGTGCGCGGGGTGGTGTGGCCCGGGGAGTCGGTGTTCCCGGACTTCACGCGCGCGCGGGTGCGCGCCTGGTGGGGCGAGCTGTACGCGGAGCGC
>DATCQX010000425.1:0-37374 GCA_036569285.1 Streptomyces sp. | reverse complement strand
GCGCTTCAGTTTCAGCGACGGCGTCAGCAGGCCGTGCTCCTCGGTGAACGGCTGGGCGAGGATCCGGAACGTACGGATCTGCTCGGCCTGCGAGACCAGCGTGTTCGCGGCGACGACGGCCCGGCGCACCTCGGCCTCCAGTTCGGGGTCGTGCACGAGTTCGGCGGGGGAGAGGGCGCCGGGCTGCCCCCGCATCCGCATCCAGTGCTCGACGCCCTCCGGGTCGAGGGTGATCAGCGCGGCGACGAACGGACGGTCGTTGCCGATCAGCACACACTGCCCGACCAGCGGATGGTCGCGCACCCGCTCCTCCAGCGGCCCCGGCGAGACGCTCTTGCCGCCCGACGTGACGATGATCTCCTTCTTGCGGCCGGTGATCGTCAGATAGCCGTCCTCGTCGAGGGAGCCCAGGTCACCGGTGGCGAGCCAACCGTCGTGCAGCGCCTGGTCGGTCGCCTTCGGGTTGTTCAGATAGGCGGGGAACACGTTCTCGCCGCGCAGCCACACCTCTCCGTCGTCCGCGATGTGGACGGTCGTCCCGGGGATCGGCTGGCCGACGGTGCCGTAGCGGGTGCGGCCCGGCGGGTTCGCGGTCGCCGCGGCCGTCGTCTCCGTCAGGCCGTACCCCTCGTAGATCTGCACCCCGGCGCCCGCGAAGAACAGCCCGAGCCGCCGGTCCATGGCCGAGCCGCCGGAGACGGCCTGCCGCACCTTGCCGCCCATCGCGGCCCGCACCTGCGCGTACACCAGCTTGTCGAACACCTGGTGCTGCAGGCGCAGCCCGGCGGACGGCCCGGGCCCCGTCCCCCACGCCTTCGCCTCCACGGCCTCCGCGTACGCGACGGCGATGCCGACGGCCTTCTCGAACGGCGCCGACCGCCCCTCGCGTTCGGCCTTGCGGCGGGCGGCGGAGAACACCTTCTCGAAGATGTACGGAACGGCCAGGAAGAACGTCGGCCGGAACGCGGCCAGGTCCGGCAGCAGCACCGACGCCTGCATCTGCGGCTGGTGCCCGAACCGCACCTTGGCCCTGAGGGCCGCGACCTGCACCATCCGCCCGAAGACGTGCGCCAGCGGCAGGAACAGCAGCGTCGCCGGCTCGTCGCCGCGCCGGGAGCGGAAGACCGGCTCCCAGTAGCGGATCACGGTGTCGGCCTCGAACATCAGGTTCCCGTGCGTGATCACGCACCCCTTGGGCCGCCCGGTGGTCCCCGAGGTGTAGACGACGCTGGCCACCGCCTGTGGCGTGACGGCCTCCCGGTGCCGGTGCACCACCTCGTCGTCCAGATGCGCGCCGTCGTCGTACAACTCCTGCACGACACCGGTGTCGAGCTGCCACAGTTCGCGCAGGGAGGGGAGGCGGTCGATGACGGTGGCGATCGTCATCGCGTGGTCCTCGTGCTCGACGACGGCCGCCACGCAGTCGCTGTCGTACAGCATCCAGAGGCACTGCTCGGCGGACGACGTCGGATACACCGGCACCACCTGCGCGCCGATCGTCCACAGCGCGTAGTCGAACAGCGTCCACTCATAACGGGTGCGGGACATGATCGCGACGCGGTCGCCGAACCGGACGCCCCGGGCGAGGAGACCTTTGGCGAGCGCCAGGACCTCGTCACGGAACTCGGCGCCGGTGACGTCCCGCCACGCGCCGCCCTCGTCGCGGCGGCCCAGCGCGATGTACGCGGGATCGTCCTCGGCGTACCGGAACACGGAGTCGGCGAGGCCGCCGACAGGGGGCGCCAACGCCAACGGAGGGTTGGTGAACTCGCGCAACCTCGCACCCCGCTTCTTCCCGGCCGTTTTGCGCGGTGAAAGCTACCCCAAGGGGGCGAACGCCGGGAGGGGGCCGAAAACGGAGTGATGCTCGCGTACGGGCGGTCCGGGGCGGGAGATTCCGTGCACGGGGGAAGAGAACGGACAGAAAACCGACGGTTCGGTAAGTGTCAGGGCGTCAATCTCCACGGAATCCACCCGCGCGGGGTCACGGCCGGTGCAGGCGGACACCTCCGGCGAGGATGGCGGCGGCGAGGGCGTCGGCCGCGGCCGGCTTCGTGAGACCGCGCCCGTGCACAAGAACGAAGTCCACCGGCCCCAGCTCCGGCAGCCCGAACCGGTCCGGCACCCGCACCAGCCCCGGCGGGACCACCGTCCGCGAATGCGCCATCACCCCGAGCCCCGCCCGCGCCGCCGCGATCAGCCCGTTCAGGCTGCCGCTCGTGCACACGATCCGCCACGCCCGCCCCTGCCGCTCCAGCGCCTCCAGCGCGAGCGCCCGGGTGATGCCGGGCGGCGGGTAGACGATGAGGGGGACGGGCCGCTGCGGATCGAGCCGGAGCCGTTCGGCGCCGATCCACACCAGCTCGTCGTGCCACACCAGCTCGCCCCGGGGGTCCTCCGGACGCCGCTTGGCGAGGACGAGGTCCAGTTTCCCGGCGGCGAGCTGCTCGTGCAGCGTGCCGGACAGCTCGACGGTCAGCTCCAGATCGATCTCCGGATGCTCGTACCGGAACCCCTCCAGAATCTCCGGCAGCCGCGTCAGCACGAAGTCCTCCGACGCCCCGAACCGCAGCCGCCCCCGCAGCCGGGTCCCCGTGAAGAACGCGGCGGCCTGCTCGTGCACGGCCAGGATCCGCCGGGCGAACCCGAGCATCGCCTCACCGTCCTGCGTCAGCTCGACGGAGTGCGTGTCCCGGGTGAACAGGGTGCGCCCGGCCGCGTCCTCCAGGCGGCGTACGTGCTGGCTGACGGTGGACTGGCGCAGGCCGAGACGGCGGGCGGCCTGCGTGAAGCTGAGGGTTTGCGCGACGGTGAGGAAGGTACGCAGGTGGGACGGGTCGTACATGGCCCCAGCGTAGGCGGTCATCGCGGGTGGCGATAACAGTGAGAGCGGTATGACGGATTCCCGATCACGGCGAGGCGGAGGACCATGGAGAGGGGCGTACCGCCCTTGATCACCTTGTTGAGCACCTCTTCGACGAACGCGCACGTGGAGCACAGTTGAAACGCCTGCGACGGCCCCTGCGGATGCCGATCGACCCGTACATCCTCCTCCTGCTGGGAACGGTGGGCCTCGCGGCGCTCCTCCCCGCCCGGGGCGGGACGGCCGACGCGGTCTCCGGGGTCTCCACCGGCGCCATCGCCTTCCTCTTCTTCCTCTACGGCGCCCGCCTGTCGACCCG
Source organism: Streptomyces sp. (assembly GCA_036569285.1). Taxonomy (GTDB): domain Bacteria; phylum Actinomycetota; class Actinomycetes; order Streptomycetales; family Streptomycetaceae; genus Streptomyces. Next base: position 34,192 of record DATCQX010000425.1, on the reverse strand, counting down.
CGAGGCGCTGGACGGCCTGCGCCACTGGCGTCTCCACATCACCGTCCTGGCCTGCACGTTCGTCGTCTTCCCCCTCCTGGGCCTGGCCACCGCCGTCCTGGTCCCCACGGTCCTCACCGACCCCCTCCAGCAGGGTCTCCTCTTCCTCACCCTCGTCCCCTCCACCGTCCAGTCCTCCATCGCGTTCACCTCCATCGCCCGGGGCAACGTCCCGGCGGCGATCTGTGCGGGCTCCTTCTCCTCGATCATCGGCATCGTCGTCACCCCTCTCCTCGCGTCGGCCCTCCTGGGCGGCACGGGCGGCTTCTCGGCGGACTCGTTCCTCGACATCGTCCTCCAGCTCCTGGTCCCGTTCGCCGCGGGCCAGTTGACCCGCCGCTGGACGACGGGCTTCCTCACCCGCCACAAGAAGATCCTGGGCCTGGTGGACCGGGCCTCGATCCTCCTGGTCGTCTACTCCGCGTTCAGCGAGGGCATGGTCCGGGGCATCTGGCACCAGGTCAGCCCGGCCCGCCTGGGCGCCCTGCTGACCGTGGAGGCCGTGATCCTCGCGGTGATGCTGGCCCTGACCTGGTACGGCTCCAAGGCCCTCGGCTTCCCCCGCGAGGACCGCATCACCATCCAGTTCGCCGGCTCCAAGAAGTCCCTCGCCTCCGGCCTCCCCATGGCCAGCGTCCTGTTCGGCCCCCAGGCGTCCCTGGCCGTGCTGCCGCTCATGCTGTTCCACCAGATGCAGCTCATGGTGTGCGCGGTCATCGCGAAACGCCGGGCCCGGGACGCCGAGGAGCCCGTCACGGCACCGGACCACGCGACGGTGACGGCGGGATAGCGGCCAGGGTGTCCTGGACGCGGCCGTGCCGGAACACGTACACCGCGCCGGCCTGCCGCAGGACACCCCGTTCGTGGGCGTCGTCCAGGAAGGACCGCAGCCGCCACGGCAGCCGTCCGGTCAGCGGGAGCCAGCAGCGGACGACGACGAGCCAGCGGCCCCAGGCGTGCGCCCCGATCCCGAAGGCGACCCCGACCGCGACCCCGCACACGAGCCCCGCGAACGGGTCGAACAGCAGCGCCGGGACCAGCCCGTAGCCGGTGCCGACGGTCACCGCCTGGAACAGGGCGTACCGCCGGTTGGACGTGAGGAGCGCCTGCGGGGTGACGACCGTGTCCAGCCGGGTCGGCGCCAGCAGCGCGGCGCCCAGCGCGAACGACAGCCCCAGCTCGACGCCGAGGAACACCCACACGCCGAACGACCCCGTCGGCGCCCACAGCCCGGCCAGCAGACAGACCGCGCCGATCGCCGCCCCGCCCATCGCCCCGCCGACGACCCCGAACCCGATCTCCTTGCGCAGCGGACGCGCCTGAGCCTCCGGATCCCGCCGCCGGGCCCACCCGGAGAGCAGCCCGCCGAGCCCGCTCGCGGCGGCCCCGGCGGCGGCCAGCGCGAGCCAGCCCCACTCCCGGACCGCCGGATACCCCACCAGCCCGGCGGCCCCGCCCCCGACGGGCCCCACCGACAACTGCGCGAACACGTGCCGGGCCCGCCCCGACACCCGCAGCTCCATCCGCGCGGGGACCGGACTGCGGGACCAGCCGGTCACGGCGCCCAGCACCAGCAGCAGCACCGCCACCCCGGCCGTCCCCTCCCCGCTCCCGAAGACCAGCCGGCCCGTGACGGCGCCGAGCGCGGCGCCGGGGACGGCGAAGGCGAGCGTCCGCCAGAACCGGGGCACGGTGTCCGCGAGGTCCCACCACGCGATGTCCCGGCGGTCCGGACGCCGGGCGAGGTAGCGGAGCCAGCGCCGGACGTCCTCGGTGCGCCAGGACGCGCCGCGCTCGTAGACGGCGGGCACGAAACGCTCCAGGAGGTGCGTCTCGACGGAGCCGGGGGTGGGGAAGCGCTCGGTGTCGAACAGGTCCCCGGGGTCCTCGTGGCCGTCGCTGTAGACGGCCCGGGTCAGGCCGACCATCAGCGGAGTGGACAGCGCCTGCCGCAGGGGCTCCGGGAGGCCCGGCGCGAGGAGCGCGGTCCAGTGCGCGGCCGAGGCGTCGTTGTGGGCGGTCCTCGGGAGGTAGCGGCGCAGGTCGACGGGGGTGACGGGGGAGAGGACGACGACGGCGGCCCGGGCGAGGGTGCGGCCTTCGCGGACGGCTCGCGCGTACGCGTCGGTCGTGCTCGTCAGGACCAGGGGAACGGGGGTGCGGCTCAGCTCGCGCAGGGCCCCGGCGTGCAGGCCCGGGGAGATCTCGTCGAAGCCGTCCAGGACGGGCAGGAGCAGACCCCGGTCGACCAACTCCTCGGCCAGGGCGCGGTGCCGGGGGCCGGTGGTGCGCAGGCCGTTGTAGTCGTAGCCGTCGGTCAGAGAGGCGACTAGCCAGTCACGCAGGGACACGGCGGGGTCCCAGGTGTGGAGGCGCAGGACGAGCGGGACGGGGTCCTCCGGTCCGCGTCGGGCCTCCAGCAGCTTCAGGGCCAGCCGCTGGGCCACGACCGACTTGCCCGAGCCGCGTTCGCCGAGGACGACGAGCCGGCCGCCGGAACGCCGGTAGACGGCGTCCATGTCGTCGAGGTGTCCGTCGAGATCCAGGTCAGGGGGCGGGGCGCCGGGGTCGTCGAGGCCCGTACCGAGGATGTTCGCGCGCTGGGCGACCAGGTCGGCCGGGGCGGCGGTGACACGGAGCCGGATGGGCGGCGGGTCCCAGACGCCGCGCAGCTCCTCCTGCCGTCGGCCCTCCCGCTCGGCGTGCCGGGCCAGCGCGTCGGCCGCGTCGCGCAGCCGGGACTCCCAGGACAGGTCCGTCCGCCAGGTGGGCTTGTTGACGATGAGGATGCCGGTGCTGGCGATGCCGGTACCGACCTGCGCGGGGCCGGTGTGCGAGACGGACTGGGAACGCACCGCTCTTCAAAGGCCGTCCGCCACCCCCGTGTTGGCGATACCGCCGTCACTGCGCGCGTCCCCGGTGTCCGCCGCCTCACCGCCCTGGCGGGAGGCGACGCCGGTGTTCGCCCTGCCGCCGCCGAACACGGTGGCCGTCCCCGTACGGGTGGCCCGCCGGGTCGCGCCGGCCGGCTGGAGGACGGTGAACAGCAGCCCCGCGATCCCGACGACGCACCCGACGACGCTCGCCGTCTGCCCCGCGGTGTCCAGGTCGGCCAGGAGCCAGGTGCCGAGGGTCGCCCCGGTGAGCGCGAGACAGCAGACGACAGCCGTGGTTCTCTTCCACCCGTTCATGACCGGTATTCTCCGGCGCGCGGAACATTCCGGTCAGGGTGACGGACAGACGGGCCGGACGAACTCTTCTACGCCCGCCGCACCGGTGCCCCTACGCGCTCGGGCCCGGCCGGAGTCACCCCTGGGCGACCTCCGCGCCCACCAGCACCCGCTCCGCCCCGGCGTACACGTTCATCGAGGCCCCCCGCAGGAACCCCACCAGCGTCAGCCCCGTCTCCTGCGCGAGGTCCACCGCCAGCGACGACGGCGCCGACACCGCCGCCAGCATCGGGACACCGGCCATCACGGCCTTCTGCGCCAGCTCGAAGGAGGCCCGCCCCGACACCAGCAGGACACACCGGGACAGCGGCAACTCCCCGCTCCGCAAGGCCTGTCCGACCAGTTTGTCGACGGCGTTGTGCCGGCCGACGTCCTCCTTCACGTCCAGCAGCTCGCCCTCCTCGGTGAAGAGCGCCGCGGCGTGCAGCCCCCCGGTCCGGTCGAAGACCCGCTGGGCCGCCCGGAGCCGGTCGGGCAGCTCGGCGAGGAGCCCGGCGCCGATCCTGAGCGGCGGCTCGTCCGCGATGCCCCAGCGGGCGGTCGTCCGCACGGCGTCGAGGCTCGCCTTCCCGCACAGCCCGCAGGACGACGTCGTGTAGACGTTCCGCTCCAGCGTGATGTCGGGCAGGACGACGCCGGGGGAGGTGCGGACGTCGACGACGTTGTACGTGTTGACGCCGTCGGCGGTCGCGCCCGCGCAGTAGACGATGTTCTGGAGGTCGCCGGCGTGCGCCAGGACCCCTTCGCTCACGAGGAAGCCGGCCGCGAGCGCGAAGTCGTCGCCCGGGGTGCGCATCGTGATGGCGAGGGGTCTGCCGTTCAGGCGGATCTCCAGCGGCTCCTCGGCCACCAGGGTGTCGGCCCGCGCCGACACGGCGCCGTCCCGGATCCGGACCACTCTGCGGCGTTCGGTGACTCGTCCCATGCCCTTCAGTGTCCCGTACGCCCCCGGTCCTGCGGAAACGATCGGCCGGACCGTTCGGCGCTCGGCGCCTACCGTTCACCGCACACGGCCCGCGCCAGGGTTCTCAACACCCGGGCGGATTCCTACCGTTCCGGATTCATGAGTCCCCCCATCGCGCCGCCCGGCTGGAGCCGCTGGCTCGTTCCCCCCGCCGCCCTCTCCGTCCACCTCTCGATCGGCCAGGCGTACGCCTGGAGCGTGTTCAAGCCGCCCCTGGAGTCCGCGCTGGACCTCAGCGGCACCCAGAGCGCGCTGCCGTTCCAGCTCGCCATCGTCATGCTGGGGCTGTCCGCAGCGTTCGGCGGCACCCTCGTGGAGCGCAACGGCCCGCGCTGGGCGATGACGGTCGCGCTGGTCTGCTTCTCCACCGGGTTCCTGGTCTCCGCACTGGGCGCCGCGACCGAGCAGTACTGGCTGATCGTCCTCGGCTACGGGTTCATCGGCGGGATCGGCCTCGGCATCGGCTACATCTCCCCGGTGTCGACGCTGATCAAGTGGTTCCCGGACCGGCCCGGCATGGCCACCGGCATCGCCATCATGGGCTTCGGCGGCGGCGCGCTGATCGCCTCGCCGTGGTCCGCGCAGATGCTGGAGTCGTTCGGCTCGGACAGCGACGGGATCGCGCTGGCGTTCCTCGTGCACGGGCTGACGTACGCGGTGTTCATGACGCTGGGGGTGCTGCTGGTACGGGTGCCTTCTGCCCCGGCGGTGGCTCCTGCCGCCTCGCAGGCCGCCGTCACCGGCCCCCAGGTCTCCGCGAACAGCGCCGTGCGCACCCCGCAGTTCTGGTGCCTGTGGGTCGTCCTGTGCATGAACGTGACCGCCGGGATCGGGATCCTGGAGAAGGCCGCGCCGATGATCAAGGACTTCTTCGCGGACACCTCGCAGACGGTGTCGGCGACGGCCGCCGCCGGGTTCGTCGCGCTGCTGTCCGCCGCGAACATGGCGGGCCGGATCGGCTGGTCGTCGGCGTCCGACCTGATCGGCCGCAAGAACGTCTACCGCGTCTACCTGGGTGTCGGCGCGCTGATGTACGGGCTGATCGCGAGTTTCGGGGACTCCTCGAAGCCGCTGTTCGTGATCTGCGCGCTGGTGATCCTCTCCTTCTACGGCGGCGGATTCGCCACGATCCCCGCCTATCTGAAGGACCTGTTCGGCACCCATCAGGTGGGCGCGATCCACGGCCGTCTGCTCACCGCCTGGTCCACGGCGGGCGTGCTCGGCCCGCTGATCGTCAACTGGATCGCCGACCGTCAGGAGGAGGCGGGCAAGAGCGGCGCCTCCCTGTACACCCTCTCCCTGTTCATCATGATCGGGCTGCTCGCCGTCGGCTTCGTCGCCAACGAGCTCGTCCGGCCGGTCCACCCCCGCCACCACGTCACCCCCACCCCGAAGGAGGCCGTCGATGCCGTCGACGCCGGAGCCCGACAGCAGCCCGAGTCCGCCTGACCGGCGTCCGCTGATCGTCTTCGCCTGGCTGTGGGTGGGGGCGCCGCTGGCCTACGGCCTGTACGAACTCGTACAGAAAGCCACGAAGTTGTTTACCGGCTAGTACTCACCGTTACGGCTCCGACGCGCCCGCTGTTGTGAGGGAAGCCGACAACAGGGGCGCCGGAATCCTGTCGCATCACCTGTCCGCGTACCCGTGAGTCACTGACCAGACTGGGGAATCCCGCTACCCAAGGCCACAAGGGGACCCCCAGATGAACGGCTCTCGCATCGCCGCCGTCGGCCACTACCAGCCCGCCAGGCTGCTCACGAACGCGGAGCTGGCGGGCATGGTGGACACCAGCGACGAGTGGATCACCTCCCGGGTGGGCATCCGCACCCGCCACATCGCCGGCCCCGACGAACCCGTCGACGAGCTCGCCGCGCACGCCGCCGCCAAGGCCCTCGCCGCCGCCGGGCTCGGTCCGGACGACATCGACCTCGTCCTCGTCGCGACCTCCACGGCCGTCGACCGCTCGCCCAACATGGCCGCCCGGGTCGCGGCCCGCCTCGGCATCCCCGGGCCCGCCGCGCTGGACCTCAACGTCGTGTGTGCCGGGTTCACCCACACGCTCGCCACCGCCGACCACACCGTGCGCGCGGGCGGGGCGAAGCGGGCGCTGGTCATCGGCGCCGACAAGATGTCCGAGGTCGTCGACTGGAGCGACCGCACGACCTGCGTCCTCGTCGGGGACGGGGCGGGCGCCGTCGTCGTCGAGGCGTCCGAGGAGAGCGGGATCTCGCCCGTGCTGTGGGGGTCGGTGCCGGAGATGGGGCACGCCGTGCGGATCGAGGGGCAGCCCGCGCGGTTCGCCCAGGAGGGGCAGAGCGTGTACCGCTGGGCGACGACCCAGCTCCCGCCGCTCGCCCGGCAGGCCTGCGAGCGTGCCGGACTCACGCCGGCCGACCTCAAGGCCGTCGTCCTGCACCAGGCCAACCTGCGCATCATCGAGCCCCTCGCGGAGAAGATCGGGGCGGTGAACGCGGTGGTGGCACGGGATGTCGTGGAGTCGGGGAACACGTCGGCGGCGAGCATTCCGCTGGCGTTCTCGAAGCTGGTGGAGCGGGGGGAGATCTCCAAGGGGGACCCGGTTCTGTTGTTCGGGTTCGGGGGGAATCTGTCGTATGCGGGGCAGGTGGTGCGCTGCCCTTGAGGGGCTGTGGGGTGTGATGCGTGATGTGTGCTGTACCACCGCCCGGTCGGGGCTCCTTCGCGCCGTAGACTGTAGACGAAAGACAATCGATACTGGGTCTTCGGTGCCGATGCGCGGTGCGTGATGTGTGACGCGTGATGTATGGCGTACCGCCCAGGAGGGGACCGCGATGTTGTCGTCTGGACTGCCGCACGGTGCGGTGCCCCGGCTGGAGCGGCCCGGGCCGTTGCGTGACCGCGTCTACGAGGCACTCCTCGAACTGATCATCACGCGTGCGCTCGGGCCCGGCCAGCACCTCGTCGAGAGCGAACTCGCCGGGCAGCTCGGGGTCTCGCGGCAGCCGGTGCGGGAGGCGTTGCAGCGGCTCAACACCGAAGGCTGGGTGGATCTGCGGCCCGCGCAGGGGGCGTTCGTGCACGAGCCGACGGAGGAGGAGGCGGACCAACTCCTCACGGTGCGGACCCTGTTGGAGGCCGAGGCGGCGGGCCTCGCTGCCGCCGACCCCACCGAGGCGGGGCTCGCGGAGCTGCGGGAGATCCAGCGGCTCGGCCTCGACGCGGTCGCCCGCGACGACGTCGACGCGGCCGTCGCCCTCAACGCCCGCTTCCACACGACCGTCATGGAACTGGCGGGCAACAAGGTCCTCGCGGAACTCGCCGCGCAGGTCGACCGCCGGGTGCGGTGGTACTACACGCCGATCGCCCGGCAGCGGGGGCGCAAGTCCTGGGACGAACACCGGGAGTTGATCGCGGCGATCGAGGGGCGGGACGGGGTGCTGGCGACGCGGTTGATGCGGGAGCACACGGAGCAGACGCGGCGGTCGTATCACGCGCGGGAGAAGTAGCGGCGGGGGAAGCGGAGGGCGAGGGGCGGGAGTTCGGGGCGCTGCGGGGGAACTCCTCGCGGGAGTGGGCCAGTTCCCTCGCGGGCTTCTCCCGCACCTCGCGCGTTGCCGTCCCTCCGCCGCCGCCAACTCCGCGGAAATGTCCGCCCCTTCGGAACCGGAGGACGATCTCACCCCCGCCTTTGTCCTGTGAGTGGAGAAAGTCGGCGGCAATCCCTGCACAACTTCTTCCCACCTCCGGCGCCCGCTGCTACGTTCCCTTCGAAAGCCCGGAGCCCACGGCGAGCAGGCGAGCAGAGGCGGGGAGGGACACGTGAGACGGATGACGGCACGGCCCGCGAACGCCCACCAGGCCCGGCTGCTGCACCTCTTGAGGGACGGCGGCCAGAGCTCCCGGGCCCAGCTCGGTGACCAGGTCGACCTCTCACGGTCCAAACTGGCCGTGGAAGTGGACCGGTTGCTGGAGACGGGACTGGTCGTCGCCGACGGCCTCGCCGCCTCCCGGGGCGGACGGCGCTCGCACAACGTGCGCCTCAACCCCGGACTCCGTTTCCTGGGCGTCGACATCGGCGCGACCTCGGTCGACGTCGCCGTCACCAACGCCGAGCTGGAGATCCTCGGTCATCTCAACCAGCCCCTCGACGTCCGTGAGGGACCGGTCGCCGTCTTCGAGCAAGTCCTCGCCATGACAGCCAAGTTGCGGGCCACCGGCCTCGCGGAGGGCATCGACGGCGCGGGCATCGGAGTCCCGGGGCCGGTCCGCTTCCCGGAGGGCGTCCCCGTCGCCCCGCCGATCATGCCGGGCTGGGACGGCTTCCCCGTGCGGGAGGCGCTCAGCCAGGAACTCGGCTGCCCGGTGATGGTCGACAACGACGTGAACCTGATGGCGATGGGGGAACAGCACGCCGGGGTCGCCCGGTCCGTCGTCGACTTCCTCTGCGTCAAGATCGGCACCGGTATCGGCTGCGGCATCGTCGTCGGCGGGCAGGTCTACCGCGGTACGACGGGCAGCGCGGGCGACATCGGCCACATCCGGGCGGTTCCCGACGGGCGCCCGTGCGCCTGCGGCAACCGGGGCTGCCTGGAAGCCCACTTCAGCGGCGCGGCACTGGCCAGGGACGCGATGGAGGCGGCCCGCCAGGGGCTGTCCGCCGAACTCGCCGAACGGCTCGCCGCGCACGGCACCCTGACCGGTGCGGACGTCGCCGCGGCGGCCGTCGCCGGGGACACCACCGCCCTCGATCTGATCCGTGAGGGGGGCAGTCAGGTCGGTCAGGTCATCGCCGGTCTCGTCTCCTTCTTCAACCCCGGCCTGGTGGTGATCGGCGGCGGGGTGACCGGACTCGGCCACACCCTGCTCGCCGCGATCCGCACCCAGGTCTACCGCCAGTCGCTGCCTCTGGCGACCGGCAACCTGCCCATCGTCCTGGGGGAGTTGGGCCCCACCGCCGGAGTCATCGGCGCGGCCCGGCTGATCAGCGACCATCTCTTCTCACCCGCGTAGGTACAGCGCCGCCCTTTTGCACAGCGCCGCCCTCTCCACCCGCCAGCTCCACCACGCCTGCCCGGCACCCGAGTCGACCCGCCCGGCAGACCGGCACGCCCTGACACAGGCCCGCACTGCCCGCCGAGGGGAACCACATGGCACCACAGCCACCGCTGCTCAGCATGTCCGGCATCACCAAGTCGTTCCCCGGCGTCCGTGCCCTGGACGGCGTCGACCTCGACGTCCAGGCCGGTGAAGTGCACTGTCTGCTCGGCCAGAACGGCGCGGGAAAGTCCACGCTCATCAAGATCCTGGCCGGCGCCCACCAGCCCGACGGCGGCACGATCCGCTGGCTCGGCGAGGAGGTCACGCTGCGTTCGCCGATCGCCGCGATGCGCCTCGGCATCGCGACCATCTACCAGGAACTCGACCTCGTCGAGCACCTGTCGGTCGCCGAGAACGTCCACCTGGGCCACGAGCCCACGGCCGCCGGGTTCGTCGTCCGCAGAGGGACGGCGAAGACCTCGACGGCTGCTCTGCTCAAGCGACTTGGACACCCCGAGGTCGATCCGGGCAAGCTGGTCGGGCAGTTGTCGGCGGCGCAGCGGCAGATCGTGTCGATGGCGCGGGCCCTCTCGCACGACGTGCGGCTCATCGTGATGGACGAGCCGTCCGCCGCGCTGGACCCGGACGAGGTCGACAACCTGTTCCGGATCGTCGCCGACCTCACCGCCGACGGCGTCGCCGTCGTCTACATCTCGCACCGGCTGGAGGAGATCCGCCGGATCGGGGACCGGGTGACCGTCCTCAAGGACGGCCGGGCCGTCGCGGGCGGGCTGCCCGCCGAGTCGACGCCGACGCGGGAAGTCGTCGCGCTGATGACGGGCCGCACTGTCGAGTACGTGTTTCCGGAGCGGCCGGCCGAGGCGCCCGGCGGGGCTCCGGTGCTCCAGGTCCAAGGGCTCGCCCGGGACGGGGAGTTCGCGCCCGTCGACTTCGAGGTGCGGGCCGGGGAGATCGTCGGGCTCGCGGGTCTGGTCGGCTCGGGGCGCTCCGAGATCCTCGAAACCGTGTACGGCGCCCGCAAGCCGACGGCCGGTCAGGTCCTCGTCGAGGGGCGGAAGTTGAGGCCGGGCAGCGTACCGGCGGCCGTCCGTGCCGGGCTCGGGCTCGCTCCCGAGGAGCGCAAGGCGCAGGCCCTGCTGATGCTGGAGTCCGTCACCCGCAACGTCTCCGTGTCCACGCTCTCCCGCTTCGCGCGCGTCGGCTGGATCGACCGCGCCTCCGAGCGGGGCGCCGCGCGGGCGGCAACCCGTGAACTCTCCCTGCGTCCTGACAATCCGTCAGCCGCCGTCCGTACCCTCTCCGGCGGCAATCAGCAGAAAGCGGTCCTCGCCCGCTGGCTGCTGCGCGGCTGCAAGGTGCTCCTCCTCGACGAGCCGACCCGTGGCGTCGACGTCGGGGCGCGCGCCGAACTCTACGCAGTGGTGCGCCGGTTGGCCGACGAAGGGCTGGCCGTGCTGCTCGTCTCCAGCGAGGTGCCCGAAGTTCTCGGCCTCGCCGACCGCGTCCTGGTCCTGCGTGAGGGCCGTGTCGTCCACACGGCTCCCGCCCGGGAACTCGACGAACACCGTGTCCTCGACCTCGTCATGGAAGGAAGCCCCGCGTCATGACGCAGCCCGTCTCCCCGCCGCGGGACAGTGCCGACAAGATGCCGGACGTGCCCCGAGCAACGCTTTGGCGCGGTCTGCTGGCCCGTGCGGACCTCCGTATCGTCTCCCTGGTCGGCGTCCTCGCCGTGCTGGTCGTCATCGGCGGGATCACCAAGCCCGACGAGTTCCTCGACACCCGCAACCTCCAACTCGTCCTGACCCAGGCGTCGGTGATCGGCGTCGTCACCGTCGGGATGACCTTCGTCATCATGTCCGGTGGCATCGACCTGTCCGTCGGCGCGATCGTCGCCCTCGCCTCCGTGTGGGCGACCACCGTCGCCACCCAGGAGTACGGGTTCGCCGGGATCCTCTTCACCGCCGTCCTCGTCGGCCTCGGCTGCGGACTCGTCAACGGGGTGCTCATCGCCTACGGCGGGATGGTGCCGTTCATCGCGACCCTCGCCATGCTCGCCTCGGCGCGCGGGCTCGCTCTCCAGATCACCGACGGGCAGACCCAGATCGTCACGATCGACAGTGTTCTGAAGCTCGGTGAGCGCGACGCGTACGTCCTCGGGGTCCCGCCGCTCGTCCTGGTGTTCGCGTTCGTGACGGTCGTCGGGTGGCTGCTGCTGAACCGGACCACGTTCGGGCGCCGGGCCGTCGCGGTCGGCGGGAACCCGGAGGCCGCCCGGCTCGCCGGGATCGACGTCCGCCGCCAGCGGCTGTACCTCTACCTGCTGTCCGGGCTGTGCTGCGGGATCGCCGCGTTCCTGCTGATCGTCCTGTCCGGCTCCGGCCAGAACACCAACGGCAACCTGTACGAACTCGACGCCATCGCCGCCGCGATCATCGGAGGCACCCTGCTCAGCGGGGGTCGCGGCACCATCGTCGGCTCCGTCCTCGGGGTGCTGATCTTCACCACGATCACCAACATCTTCGCCCTGAACAACCTCCAGAGCGACGTCCAGCAGATCGCCAAGGGCGCGATCATCGTCGCCGCCGTGCTGGTCCAGCGCCGTACCGCGAGCACCACCTGAGGAAAGGGTCCTGTCCTATGTCATACATCCCCAGCCGCAGAGGGCTGCTCTTCGGGACGGCCGCCGTCTCGGCCACCGCCGTCCTCGCCGCTTGCACCAGCAACGAAACCAGTGACGACAAGCAGCAGGACGCCGGCAGCAGCGGGCAGCCCGCCGCCGACGACCAGCCCGGCAAACAGGTCACCGTCGGGTTCGCCGGACCCCAGGCCGACCACGGGTGGCTCAACGCCATCAACGACCAGGCCAAGAAGCGCGCCCAGAAGTATTCCGACGTCACGCTGGAGATCACCGAGGGCTCCAACGACACCGCGCAGCAGATCGGGCAGATCGAGACCCTCATCAACAAGAAGGTCGACGTCCTCGTCGTCCTGCCCGCCGACGGCAAGGCCCTCACCCAGGTCGGCCTCAAGGCGATGCGGGCCGGCATCCCCGTCGTCAACCTCGACCGGATCTTCAACACCCCGCAGGCGTACCGGTGCTGGATCGGCGGCGACAACTACGGCATGGGCTTCAACGCCGGCCGGTACATCGGCGAGAAACTCAAGGGCAAGGCGAACGCGAAGGTCGTCGAACTCGCCGGCATCGACAACCTGGAGCTGACCCGGCAGCGCACGCAGGGCTTCGACGACGCGCTGAAGAACTACCCCAACCTGAGGAAGGTCGCCCGCCAGGCCGCCGAGTTCACCGTCGAGACCGGCCAGGCCAAGATGGCCCAACTCCTCCAGGCACAGCCCCAGTTCGACGCCCTGTGGAACCACGACGACGACCAGGGTGTGGGCGCGCTGCGCGCCGTCGAACAGGCCGGGCGCGACGACTTCCTGATGGTCGGCGGCGCGGGCTCCCTCTCCGCGATGCAGGCCATCAAACAGGACAAGGGCGTCCTCAAGGCGACCGTCCTGTACCCGCCGACGATGGCCGCCTCCGCGATCGACCTCGCCCGCGCCCTCGGCCAGGGCAAGGGCGTCGGCGGGCTCGCCGAGTTCGAGATCCCCGCCTCGATCACCCTCTACTCGGCCGTCGTCGACAAGACCAACGTCGACCAGTACCTGCCCACCGGCTTCAGGTGACACAACCGGCCGGCGGCGGACGACAGCCGCGGGCCGACCCCCACCGCGCGCACCACGAACTCGGCACCGCCACCGCGCGCGCACCACGAACGAGGAGGACCACCGCATGGAACAGCCGCAGGAGCCGACAGGACCGGCCGGGGCACAGGGGAAGCCGCCGTTGCGCGTCGGCATGGTCGGCTACGCCTTCATGGGCGCCGCCCACTCCCAGGGCTGGCGCACCGCCGGCCGGGTCTTCGACCTCCCCCTCAGCCCGGTCCTCGCCGCGATCTGCGGGCGCGACCCGGACGCGGTCCGCGCGGCGGCGGACCGGCACGGCTGGCAGTCCACCGAGACCGACTGGCGGGCGCTGGTCGCACGCGACGACATCGACCTCGTCGACATCTGCACCCCCGGCGACAGCCACGCCGAGATCGCGCTCGCCGCCCTCGCGGCCGGCAAGCACGTGCTGTGCGAGAAGCCCCTCGCCAACACCGTCGAGGAGGCCCGGGAGATGACCCGGGCCGCCGAAGAGGCCCACGGGCGCGGCCAGTTGGCGATGGCCGGGTTCAACTACCGCCGGGTGCCCGCCACCGCGTTCGCCCGGCAGCTGGTGGCGGACGGCCGGCTCGGGCGGCTGCGGCACCTGCGGGTGACGTACCTTCAGGACTGGCTCGTGGACCCGCAGTTCCCGCTCACCTGGCGGCTGCGCAAGGAACTCGCCGGCTCCGGATCCCTCGGCGACCTCGGCGCGCACATCGTCGACCTCGCGCAGTACCTGGCGGGGGAGCGGCTCGCGGGGGTGTCGGCGATCACCGAGACGTTCGTACGGGAACGGCCCCTGCCGGGCGCCGGGACCAGCGGGCTCAGCGCGGGCGCGGCGGCCGAGGGGGCCCGGGAGACCGGCGCCGTCACCGTCGACGACGCCGCCCTGTTCAACGCCCGGTTCGCCTCCGGCGCCCTCGCCTCCTTCGAGGCGACCCGCTACGCCACCGGCCGCAAGAACGCCCTGCGCATCGAACTCAACGGCGAGAAGGGTTCGCTCTGGTTCGACCTGGAGCGGCTCAACGAACTCTGGTTCCACGACGGGACGCTGCCCGCCACCGAGGCGGGGTTCCGCCGCATCCTCGTCACCGAGCCCGAACACCCCTACCTCGGCGCCTGGTGGCCCCCGGGCCACGGCCTCGGCTACGAGCACACCTTCGTCCACCAGGCCCGCGACCTCGTCCACGCGATCGCCGAACTCCGCGCCCCCGAGCCGTCGTTCGCCGACGGACTCCAGGTGCAGCGGGTGCTCGCGGCCGTCGAGGAGAGCGCCGAGAAGAACTCCGTCTACACCCCCGTCACGGACTGAGGAGCCCGGACATGCCGCGCCCGTTCACCCTGTTCACCGGCCAGTGGGCCGACCTGCCGCTCGAAGAGGTCTGCCGCCTCGCCCGCGACTTCGGCTTCGACGGACTCGAACTCGCCTGCTGGGGCGACCACTTCGAGGTCGACAAGGCCCTCGCCGACCCGGCGTACGTCGACTCCCGCCACCAACTCCTCGACAAGTACGGCCTGAAGTGCTGGGCGATCTCCAACCACCTGGTGGGGCAGGCCGTCTGCGACGCCATCATCGACGAACGCCACCAGGCGATCCTGCCCGCCGAGGTGTGGGGCGACGGCGACCCCGAAGGCGTCCGGCGCCGCGCCGCCGACCGGATGCGCGACACCGCCCGCGCCGCGTCCGCGTTCGGCGTCGACACCGTCATCGGCTTCACCGGCTCCGCGATCTGGCACCTGGTCGCGATGTTCCCGCCCGCCCCCGAGACGATGATCGAGCGCGGGTACGACGACTTCGCGGAGCGCTGGAACCCGATCCTGGACGTCTTCGACGCCGAGGGCGTGCGGTTCGCGCACGAGGTGCACCCCAGCGAGATCGCCTACGACTACTGGACGACCCACCGCGCCCTGGAGGCGGTCGACCACCGGGCCGCGTTCGGGCTGAACTTCGACCCGTCGCATTTCGTGTGGCAGGACCTCGACCCGGTCGGGTTCCTCTGGGACTTCCGGGACCGGATCTACCACGTCGACTGCAAGGAGGCCCGCAAGCGCCTCGACGGCCGCAACGGGCGGCTCGGCTCCCACCTGCCGTGGGGTGACCCCCGGCGCGGCTGGGACTTCGTGTCGGCCGGGCACGGGGACGTCCCCTGGGAGGACGTGTTCCGGATGCTGCGGTCCATCGACTACCAGGGCCCGGTCTCCGTCGAGTGGGAGGACGCCGGGATGGACCGGCTCCAGGGGGCGCCCGAGGCGCTCGCCGGCCTCAAGAAGTTCGACTTCGAGCCGCCGTCGACCTCATTCGACGCGGCCTTCTCCAACTGACCGGCCGAACAAGCCGGTTCGACAGGGCTGACCGGTCCGTCCGCTGTGACGGACCGTCGGTTCCCTTCTCGTGTCCCGGGATGACGGCGCATCCCGGTGTACGTACGCACCCGCAGGCACCACCCTGGAGGCACCCGTGCACGGGAACGACCGCACCACCGCCACACCCCGCTCCCCGAGACGACGCCCACCCCTGCGCCGAGCCGTCGCGCTGCTGTCCGGCGCCCTGCTCGCCGGAGCGTCCCTCACGCTCACCACACCCCCCGCCGGCGCAGCCGTCGCCGACGACCCGGCCACCACCGCCGCCGAGGACTTCCAGCAGGTCACCCTGGCCAAGGGCGAGGCGGAGGTCGGCGAACCCATGTCGCTCGCGGTCCTGCCCGACCGCTCCGTCCTGCACACCTCCCGCGACGGCGAACTCCGCCGCACCGACGCGGCCGGCAACACTCGGCTGATCGGCAGACTCGACGTCTACAACCACGACGAAGAGGGCCTCCAAGGCATCGGCATCGACCCGCAGTTCAGCGGCAACCGCTTCATCTACCTGTACTACGCGCCCAAGTTGAACACCCCGGCCGGAGACGCCCCCGAGAACGGCACCCCCGCCGACTTCGCGCCCTTCGACGGCGTCAACCGCCTCTCCCGCTTCACCCTGAACGCGGACAACACCCTGAACACGGCCAGCGAGAAGCAGATCCTCGACGTCCCCACCACGCGCGGCCTGTGCTGCCATGTCGGCGGCGACATCGACTTCGACGCGGCCGGCAACCTGTACCTGTCGACCGGCGACGACACCAACCCCTTCCAGTCCGACGGGTACACCCCCATCGACCAGCGCGACGGCCGCAACCCCGGCTTCGACGCCCGCCGTACGGCCGGCAACACCAACGACCTGCGGGGCAAGATCCTGCGCATCAAGGTGAACGCCGACGGCACGTACACCGTCCCCGACGGCAACCTCTTCGCACCCGGCACCGCAAGGACGCGGCCCGAGATCTACGCGATGGGCTTCCGCAACCCGTTCCGCTTCAGCGTCGACAAGGCCACCGGCCACCTCTACATCGGCGACTACGGCCCCGACGCGGGTGCCGCCGACCCGAAGCGGGGACCCGGGGGACAGGTCGAGTTCGACCGCGTCACCGGCCCCGGCAACTTCGGCTGGCCCTTCTGCACGGGCGCCAACAACGCTTACGTGGACTACGACTTCGCCACCAAGGCCTCCGGCGCCACCTTCGACTGCGATGCGCCGAAGAACACCTCCCCGCACAACACCGGCCTCGTCGACCTGCCCCCGGCCCAGCCCGCCTGGATCCCCTACGACGGCCCCTCCGTACCGGAGTTCGGCGACGGTTCCGAGTCCCCCATGGGCGGCCCGGTCTACCACTACGACCCCACCCTCGACTCGCCCGTCAAGTTCCCCGCCGCGTACGACGGCGACTTCTTCGCCGGTGAGTTCGGCCGCCGCTGGATCAAACGCGTCTCCAGCGACGCGAACGGCACCGTCAAGTCCATCAGCGACATCCCCTGGTCCGGCACCCAGGTGATGGACATGGCCTTCGGCCCCGACGGCGCGCTCTACGTCCTCGACTACGGCCTGTCCTGGTTCGGCGGCGACGAGCACTCCGCGCTCTACCGCATCGAGAACGCCACCGACGGCCACTCGCCCGTCGCCCAGGCAGCCGCGAACAGGACCTCCGGCCAAGCCCCGCTGAGGGTGACGTTCTCCTCCGCCGGAACCACCGACCAGGACGGCGACACCCTCACCCACAGCTGGGACTTCGGCGACGGCGCCACGTCCACGGCCGCGAACCCGACTCACACCTACCGCCAGAACGGCACCTACACGGCCACGTTGACGGCGAAGGACCAGGGCGGACGGACCGGCAGCGCGAGCGTCCAGGTCGTCGTCGGCAACACCGCCCCCACCGTCGTCCTCCAAACCCCCCAGAACGGGCACCTGTTCAGCTTCGGTGACGCGATCCCCTTCACGGTGAAGGTCACCGACCCCGAGGACGGCAAGGCCGTCGACTGCGCCAAGGTCACCGTCCGCTTCATCCTCGGCCACGACAGCCACGGCCACCCGATCACCTCCGCGACCGGCTGCTCCGGCACCCTCCAGACCAGCGCCGACGGCGGCCACGACCCCAACGCCAACATCTTCGGCGTGCTCGACGCCGAGTACACCGACAACGGGGGCGGCGGACAGGCCGCGCTCACCTCCCACGACCAGAGCGTCCTGCAGCCCCGCCACCGGCAGGCCGAGCACTACAGCAACTCCAGCGGGGTGACGGTGAGTTCGCGGACCGCCGCGAACGGTGCGAAGGCCGTCGGGTCCATCGAGAACGGCGACTGGATCTCGTTCACGCCCTACGCGCTGCGCGGCGCCACCTCCGTGACGGCGCGTGTCGCCTCCGCCGGAGCCGGCGGCACCCTGGAGATCCGCGCCGGATCCGCCAAGGGCACCCTCCTCGGCAAGGCCCGGGTACCGGTGACCGGCGGCTGGGAGACCTACCAGGACGTCACCGCGAAGCTGTCCCGCACACCTCGCGGGACCACCGACCTCTACCTCGTCTTCAAGGGCCGTAGCGGTCAACCCCTGTACGAGATCGACGACTTCGCCTTCACCACGGGCTGAGAGGAAAGCCCCATGATGCGCGCACTGAGCGCGGTCGCGGGCGCCACCCTGCTCCTCGGCGCTCTCGCCGAACCATCCGCCCTGGCCCACCCGGACCGAGGCACCCCACGCGTCCTCGTCTTCTCCAAGACGGCCGGCTTCCGGCACGACTCCATCCCCGACGGCGTCCAGGCGATCCGCGAACTCGGCTCCTCCAGCGGCGAGTTCAGGGTCGACGCGACGGAGGACGCCGCCGCGTTCACCACGGCCAACCTCCGCCGCTACGCCGCCGTCGTCTTCCTGTCCACCACCGGGAACGTCCTCGACGACACCCAACAGACCGCGTTCGAGGGCTACATCCGCAAGGGCGGCGCCTACGTCGGCGTCCACTCCGCCGCCGACACCGAGTACGACTGGGCGTTCTACGGCGGCCTCGTCGGCGCGTACTTCCGCGGCCACCCGGCGATCCAGCAGGCCGACACGGTCGTCGAGGACCGCGCCCACCCGGCGACCTCGGCGCTCCCGCCGACCTGGCACCGCACCGACGAATGGTACGACTACCGCTCCAACCCCCGTGCCTCCGTACGGGTGCTGGCGTCCCTGGACGAGTCGTCCTACACCGGCGCCGGCATGAACGGCGACCATCCGATCGCCTGGTGCCAGACCTATCAGGGAGGCCGCGCCTTCTACACCGGCGCGGGACACACCAAGGAGTCGTACGCCGACCCGGCCTACCGAGGGCATCTGCTCGGCGGCATCCGGTACGCCATCGGCGCGGCCCAGGCCGACTGCCGGCCGGAGAGCGGGTACACGAAGCTCGCCGACGGCGACTGGCGGCAGGCCGGCCCCGGCTCCTTCACCCGCTCGGCCGACGGCACATGGACCTCGTCCGGCGGGATGGGGCTCCTCTGGTACGCCGGACGCTCCTTCTCGTCGTACTCGCTGAAGGCCGACTGGAAGGTGACCGGGGACTCCAACTCCGGTGTGTTCGTGGGCTTCCCGCCCTCCGACGACCCCTGGTCGGCCGTCGACAACGGGTACGAGGTGCAGATCGACGCCACCGACGTGCTCTGGCGCACCACCGGGGCCGTGTACGGGTTCAAGTCCGCCGACCTGATCAAGCGCGACCGGGCGCTGAATCCGCCGGGGGAGTGGAACACGTACGAGATCCGCGTGGAAGGTGAACGGCTGCGCGTCTGGCTCAACGGCGTGCAGATCAACGACTTCACCAACCGGGACCCGGCGCGCAGCCTGCGCGACGGACACATCGGGCTCCAGAACCACGGGCCCGGCGACGAGGTGTCCTTCCGCGACGTCCGCGTCAAGGAACTGCCCGCCGAGGGCCGCTGAACGGCGGCGGGCGGGAGACGCCGTACTCCCGCCCGCCGTCCACCCCGACTCGCGTGTGCCGCAAGGAGACCGCCCCGCCCGAGGCAGGCGCCCGGCCGGCCGGCGCACGCGGTCTCGCCACGACCGGACGGCCGACCACACGGCGGCGGGCCACCCGGCGAGGGACGACCTCCGCCGGACCCCGTCCCCGGCCGAACCCCCACGACGGACGGAACCGTGATGCCCCTCTTCGCCCCCCACACCGTCACCCCGAAGCCCACCTCCCCGCCGTACGGCGGAGCGTGAGCGATGCGCTTCCGCCACCCCGACGGCTCGACCGTCCACCTCGCCTACTGCACCGACGTCCACCCCGCCGAGACCCTCGACGGCGTCCTCGCCCAACTCCGCGACCACTGCGAGCCCGTACGCCGCCGCCTCGGCCGCGACCGCCTCGGCATCGGCCTGTGGCTGGCCCGGGACGCCGCGCACACGCTGGACACCGACCCGGCCGCCCTGCGCGCCCTGCGTACCGCCCTGGACCGGCGCGGCCTGGAGGTCGTCACCCTCAACGGCTTCCTGTACGACGGGTTCGGCACCGGAGAGGTCAAGTACCGCGTCTACAGACCGGACTGGGCCGCCCCGGAGCGCCTCGACCACACCACCGCCCTCGCGCGGGTCCTCGCCGGGCTGCTGCCGGACGACGTCACCGAGGGCAGCGTCTCCACCCTGCCGCTCGCCTGGGGCACCGTCCTCGACGGGGCGCGCGCGGACCGGGCCCGCACGGCCCTGCGCACGCTCGCCGAACGCCTCGACGCGCTCCAGGAGCTGACCGGCCGGTCCGTGCGGGTCGGCCTCGAACCCGAGCCCGGCTGCGCCGTTGCGACCACCGCCGATGCCCTCGCCCCGCTCGCGGCGATCGGGCACCCCCGGATCGGGATCTGCGTCGACACCTGCCATCTCGCCACCTCCTTCGAAGAACCGCACACCGCCCTGGACGCCCTCGCCGAGGCCGGCGTCCCCGTTGTCAAGTCCCAGCTCTCCGCCGCCCTCCACGCCGAGCGGCCCGATCTCCCCGCCGTCCGCGAGGCGCTCGCCGCCTTCGCCGAGCCCCGCTACCTGCACCAGACCCGCGCGCTCACCGCCACCGGCCTCACCGGCACCGACGACCTGCCCGAGGCCCTCACCACGGACGCCCTGCCCACCGGCGCCCCGTGGCGCGCCCACTTCCACGTCCCGCTGCACGCGACGCCCGCCGCGCCCCTCACGTCCACGCTCCCTGTCCTGCATGCCGCGCTCTCCCGTCTCGTCGGCGGCCCGCACCCGCTCACCCGGCATCTCGAAGTCGAGACCTACACCTGGCAGACCCTCCCTCCCGCGCTCCGGCCCCGCACCCGCGCCCAGCTCGCCGACGGCATCGCCGCCGAACTGGCCCTGGCCCGCGACCTCCTGACCGACCTGGGCCTCAAGGAACTCCCCTGAGCCCCGCTCCGGCCCCGACCGCCGGCCCGTCCGACAGCCTGTCTGCCGTTCGTGACTCAACGTAACCACACGCCACTGACAACGGGCCCCGCAGACCTCCGAACACCTCCCGAAGCCCGGCCGGAACCCCCAGGTCACCGCCCGGAGAACCGATACGTCACCCCCCGGCACCATCCCATCGGCCACCCGCACCACCGACCCGAAAGCGAGACACCGTGACCGCGTTCAACGACGAATCCGGCACCGGCGAGGCCCTGCGCCGCGCCCTCGGCATCGGCCGCCGCCGCTTCCTCACCACCTGCACCGCCGTCGCGGGCGCCGCGATCGCCGCCCCCGTCCTCGGCGCCCCGCCGGCCGCCGCCCACACTCTCGGCAGAGGCCACGGCCACGGGCACGGCCGCGACGCCCTCGTCCCCGCCCACCGGCGCGGCATCATCCTGTACACCGTCCGGGACGCCACCGGCCGCGACCCGCTCGCCTCCGACCTGCCCTCCGGGTTCCGCGAGGTCTTCGGGCAGCTCTCCCGGTTCGGCTACCGGCAGGTCGAGTTCGCCGGGTACGGGCAGCACGCGAACGCCCCCGGCGGGGCGGACCTGGAGTCCGTGCAGGGCGCCCGCCTGCTGCGGTCCTGGCTCGACGAGTACGGGCTGCGCGCCCGCGGCAACCACGGCTACATCCCGCCGTCCTGGCCGCTCGTCCCCGCCGAACTGGACACCTTCAAGAAGCACCTGGAGATCGCGAACATCCTCGGCATGCCGCACATGGGCACCGGCGCCGACCCGACGAACAGCTCGTACAAGGCCGACTGGGACGCCGCCGCCGACAAGTGGAACGCCCTCGGCGAGATCGCCCGCCGCGCGGGCGTCAAGCTCTACACCCACAACCACGACGCCGCCTACGGCTTCCTCCTCGACTCCGGCCCGCTCGACGCGCAGGGGAAACCGACCCGCAGCTCCGGTGTCCGCAAACTGGAGTACTTCCTGAAGACGACCGACCCGCGGTCCGTCTGGCTGGAGCTGGACGTCTTCTGGGCGCACGTCGCCCAGTACAAGTTCCACACCTACACCGCGCCCGACGGCTCCACCCGCGAGAAGGTCTTCGACCCCGCGGGCGTCGTCGTCCGCAACAGCCGCCGCTACCCGCTGTTCCACGCCAAGGACGGCACCGTCAACACCACCAACGGCATGGGCTACGACATGGTGCCCTTCGGCACCGGGGACATCGACTACACGGCGTTCTTCTCCCGCATCGGCGACCGCGACTACCGCAACCCCATGGTCGAACAGGACAACGCCCCCAGCGCCACCGACCCCGCCCAGTCCCTCACGTACTCCCGTATCGGGTACGACAACCTCGCCGCCCTGAGGGGCCGCCGGAGCTGACAACGCACGCGTACGCGCGCGTGGAGGATCGCTCACACGATCGGCCACGCACGCGTACGCGCCAGTCAGACGGCCTTCGCCCCCGCTCTCCCCGGCTGCCGCAGCGCCAGCGCGATCACCGCCGCGGCCATCGACACACCACCGGCGAGCGCGTACGCGCCGTCGTACCCCCAGGAGGCGACGACGAGGGACCCGAGACCGCCCCCGAACAGGCCGCTGACCAGCTTCCCGCTGTACACGAGCCCGTAGTTGGTGGCGTTGTGGTTCTCCCCGAAGTAGTCCGGGGTCAGAGCCGCGAACAGCGGGTAGAAGGCGCCCCCGCCGAACCCGGAGAGGAACGCGAACACCAGGAACAGCGCCTCGCTGCGGGCGTGCCCGGCGCCGATGACGCCGAACTGCGCGAGCCCGAGGACGACGATCACGAACACCAGCGTCGGCCTGCGGCCCCACCGGTCGGACAGCCAGCCCACCACCCCGCGGCCGACCCCGTTGACGACGGCCATGACCCCCATGGAGGAGGCCGCCACCAAGGGTCCGAACCCGGCCTCCTTCGCGTAGTCCACCTGGAAGGAGATCCCGAAGATGGACACCCCGGCGGTCATCACGATCGACAGCCACATCAGAGGCAGCATGCCGGTGCGGATCGCCTCCTTCGGCGTGAACTGCCGCACGGCGGGCGGGTTCTTCGCGAGACCCGCGATACCGGCGTCGTCACCCGCGCGGAGCGGCGGTTCGACATCGGCGGGCCACCAGTTCTTCGGCGGGTCCTTGAAGAAGAACGCGCACCCGAACACGACGGCCATGACGTAGCAGCCGATGAGGTCGAGGACCCGGTGGTAGTTCGCGGTGTCGAAGCCGTAGTTGAAGACGAAGATGAACGGCAGCGACCCGTAGGCGAAGCCGCCGTTGACGAACCCGGTGCGCCCGCCGCGCCGCTCGGGGAACCACTTGCCGACCATGTTGATGCACGTCGCGTAGACGAGCCCGGCGCCGATCCCGCCGACCACCCCGAAGCCCAGGATCGCCGGCAGGACGTCGTCGAGGTGCGAGAGGGCCAGGAACCCCACCAGGCACAGTCCTGAGCCCGCGTACATGGCCTGACGGGCCGTGAGGAGCCCTCTCTCACGCAGCCAGCCGGCCGGGAAGGCGATGCCCGCCTGGAAGAACACCCAGACGCTGAGGATCCAGAAGGTGTCCGACTGCGTCCAGCCGTGCGCGTGGGACAAGGTGTCCTCCGCGGAGCCGTAGGCGTACTCGAAGACGCTGATCGCCATCATCGCGAGCCACGGGAGCCAGATCATCAGCTTGCGGGAGTGACCGAGGAGGTCCCGGTCCGTCTCGCCCACCCGGTACACGCGCCCGCGCGCGTCGGTCACCTCCCGGTGGGCGCGCCGCTCCCGCGCGGGCCGCGCCGCGTACGGATCTGCCGTCATCTCAGGCCATCTCCTCACCGAGTGGATCCGGATGCGGGACGTGCGGCGGCCACCACCTCATTGGCCACCCCCGAGCAGCTCCGCCGCCCGCGCCCACCGGTACTTGGCGCCCAGCACGGCCACCGGCAGCTCGGTCGTGTACGGGTACGCGACGACCCCCCGCTCGAAGAGGTACCGGCAGGCCTCCTCCACCTCGACGTCCCCGGCGAGCGACGCCACCACCGGCTTGTCGACGCCCCGCGCGCGGAACTCGGCCACCACGCGCGCGGTGAGCTCGGCGAAGACCATCGGGGGAGTGACGATCGTGTGCCAGTAACCGAGCACCAGCGCGTGCACGCGCGGATCCTCGAGCCCCAGCCGGATCGTCGCCTCGTACGTCGCCGGCGGCTCGCCCCCGGTGATGTCCACCGGATTGCCCGCCGCCCCGAACGGCGGGATGAACCGCCGGAACGCCTCGTCCAGATCGGGCGGGATCTCCATCAGGGACAGCCCGTTGTCCGTCACGGCGTCCGAGAGCAGCACCCCGCTGCCGCCCGCGCCGGTGATGATGACGACGTTGTCGCCGCGCGGCGTCGGCAGCACCGGCAACGCGCGCGCGTACTCCAGCATGTCGTGCAGCCCCGGCGCCCGGATCACCCCGGCCTGCCGCAGGACGTCGTCGTACACGGCGTCGTCGCCCGCCAGGGCGCCCGTGTGCGACCCGGCGGCCCGCGCCCCCGCCGCCGTCCGCCCGGCCTTCAGGACGATCACCGGCTTCTTCGGGACGGTCGCCCGCGCGGCCTCGACGAACGCGCGGCCGTCCTTCAGGTCCTCCAGGTGCATCGCGACGCACTCGGTGTGCGGGTCCTGCGCGAACCACGTCAGCAGGTCGTCCTCGTCGAGGTCCGCCTTGTTGCCGAGGCCCACGATCGCCGACACGCCCGTGCGCGTGCTGCGCGCGAACCCGAGGACCGCCATCCCGATGCCGCCGGACTGCGAGGTCAGCGCGACGCCGCCCTTCACGTCGTAGGGCGTGCAGAACGTCGCGCACAGGTCCTGCCAGGTCGAGTAGTAGCCGTAGATGTTCGGCCCCAGCAGCCGCACCCCGTACCGCTCGGCGATCTCCACGATCTCCGCCTGGAGGGCGTGCTCCCCGGTCTCCGCGAACCCCGAGGGGATCAGCACCGCGTTCGGTATCCCCTTGCGGCCGGTCTCCTCCAGGGCGGCGGCGACGAACCGCGCGGGGATCGCGAACACGGCGACGTCGACCTCGCCCGGCACGTCCGTGACGCTCCGGTACGCCTTGCGGCCCAGGATGTCGTCCGCCTTCGGGTTGACGGGATGGACGTCCCCGGTGAACCCGCCGTCGATCAGATTGCGCATCACCGAGTTGCCGATCTTCCCGGCCTCGTCGGAGGCCCCGATCACCGCGACCGACCGGGGCCGCATCAGCCGCCCCATCGACGCGAGGATCTCCTCCCGTGAGTGACGGCGGCGCACGCGCGCGGGGGCGTCGGACAGGATGATCCGGACGTCCGCCGCGTGCGCGCCGTCGGGCGTCGCGATCACCGGGTTGAGGTCCACCTCGGCGATCTCAGGGAACTGCGCGACCAGCAGGGACACCCGCCGGATCTGCTCGGCGAGCGCCTGCCGGTCCACTCCGGCCCGCCCCCGCACCCCGGCCAGCACCGGCGCCGCCCGGATCGAGTCCAGCATCGACAGCGCCTCGTCCGCGCTCACCGGCGCCAGCCGGAACGTGACGTCCCGCAGCACCTCGACGAGCACCCCGCCGAGCCCGAACGCCACCACCTTCCCGAACGTCGGATCCGTCACCGCCCCGACGATCACCTCCTGCCCCTCGGGCAGCAGCTCCTGGACCTGCACACCCGCCACGCGCGCCCGCGCGTCGTACGCGCGCGCGTTGCCGACGATCTCGTGGAACGCCGCGCGGACGGCCGCCGCCCCCTCGACCCCGACGACGACCCCGCCGGCCTCCGTCTTGTGGAGGATGTCCGGCGACACGACCTTCATCACCACGGGCCCGCCGAACCGCGCCGCGTGCGCCACCGCCTCCTCGGCGTCCCGCGCCAGCGCCTCACCCGGTACGGCGATCCCGTACGCGTCCGCGACCTCCTTGCCCTCCGGCGCCGTCAGCGCCGTCCGTCCCTCGGCGCGCACGGCGTCCAGCACCGCCCGCACCCGAGCCACCCGGTTCCCGTCCACCACCTCAGATCACCCCGTCCGACTTCAGCAGCCGCAGTTCACCGGCGGGCAGGCCCAGCTCGCCGGTGTAGATCTCCTCGTTGTGCTCGCCCAGCAGCGGTGAACTGGTCACCTCGACGGGGGAGTCAGACAGTTTCAGGGGGCTGCCGACGGTCACGAACTCGCCGCGCTCCGGGTGCGGGACGCGCACGATCATCCCGTTCGCGATCAGCGACTCGTCCTCGACGATCTCCCGCGTCGACAGGATCGGCCCGCACGGCACGCCCCGGGCGTTGAGCCGGTCCAGGACCTCCCACTTCGGGAGGGTCACCGACCACTCCTCGATCAGCTGGAACATCTTGTTCAGCTTCGGCAGCCGGGCCCCCGGGGTCGCCCACTCGGGGTCGTCGGCCAGCTCCGGACGGCCGATCAGCTCGGCGATCGGCCGCCAGCCGACGGGCTGCACGATCACGTACACGTAGTCGTTCGGACCGCCCGGCGCGCACCGCACCGCCCATCCCGGCTGACCCCCGCCGGAAGCATTTCCGGAACGGGGAACTTCCGCGCCGAAGTCGTCGTTCGGATATTCAGAGAGCGGCCCTCGTGCCAGGCGCTGCTGGTCCCGCAGCTTCACCCGGCACAGGTTGAGTACGGCGTGCTGCATGGCCACGCCGACCCGCTGACCACGCCCGGTCCTCTCGCGCTGGAACAAGGCGGCGAGAATCCCCGCCACGGCGTGGACCCCCGTCCCTGAGTCCCCGATCTGGGCCCCCGTCGCCAGCGGCGGCCCGTCCGCGAACCCCGTGGTCGACATCGACCCGCCCATCGCCTGAGCGACGACCTCGTACGCCTTGAAGTCCGTGTACGGGCCGTCCCCGAACCCCTTGATGGAGGCATAGACGATCCGTGGATTGATCTCCCGCACCCGCTCCCAGGTGAACCCCATCCGGTCCACCGCACCCGGCCCGAAGTTCTCGACGAGGACGTCGGAGCGCCGGATCAGCTCGGTCAGCAGCTCCTTGCCGCGCTCGGTCTTGGTGTTGAGGGTGATGCTGCGCTTGTTGCAGTTCAGCATCGTGAAGTACAGCGAGTCGACGTCCGGGATGTCGCGCAGTTGGCCGCGCGTGACGTCCCCGGAGGGCGCCTCCAGCTTCACGACGTCGGCGCCGAGCCAGGCGAGCAGCTGGGTCGCGGAGGGGCCGGACTGGACGTGGGTCATGTCGAGGACACGGATGCCGTCGAGCGCTGTGCCGGTCAGGTGGGCGGTCATGGGCGTCGACCTCACTTGTACATCGTCTGGTTCATGGTTCCGGGGGCGTATGCGTCCGGGTCGACCCAGACGTTGATCAGCGACGGCTTGCCCGACTCGCGGGCGCGCCTGAGGGCGGGGCCGATGTCGGCGGGGTCGCGGACCTCCTCGCCGTGGCCGCCGAGGATCTGGGCGAACTTGTCGTAGGGGACGTCACCGAGGGTGTTGCCGACCCGCTCGCGCGCCGTGCCGTACTTGCGGGCCTGGCCGTAACGGATCTGGTTCATGGAGGAGTTGTTGCCGACGACGCCGACGAAGGGGAGGTCGTAGCGGACGAGGGTCTCGAAGTCCCAGCCGGTCAGGGAGAACGCGCCGTCCCCGAAGAGCGCGACGACCTCCTTGTCGGGGCGGGCCTGCTTCGCGGCGAGCACGAAGGGGATGCCGACACCGAGGGTGCCGAGGGGGCCCGGGTCCATCCAGTGGCCGGGCGACTTGGGCTGGACGACCTGCCCGGAGAAGGTGACGATGTCGCCGCCGTCACCGATGTAGATCGAGTCCTCGGTGAGGAAGTCGTCGATCTCGGCGACCAGCCGGTAGGGGTGGATCGGCGAGGCGTCCGAGCGGAGCTGCGGCAACCGCCTCTCGATCGCGGCCTGTTCGACGGCGCGCAGCTCGTCGAGCCACTCCTTGCGCTGCGCCGCGCCCCCGTTCAGGCGCCCGGACGCGGCCTGTGTCACCGCCTTCAGGACGAGGCCCGCGTCACCGACGATGCCGAGGCCGATGTCCCGGTTCTTGCCGACGGTGCGGTAGTCGAGGTCGATCTGGACGACCGTCGCGTCCGGGGAGAGGCGCTTGCCGTAGCCCATGCGGAAGTCGAACGGCGTCCCGACGACGACGATCACGTCGGCGCCGGAGAAGGCGTGGCGCCGGGAGAGCTGGAAGTGGTGGGGGTCGCCGGGCGGGAGGGTGCCGCGGCCCGCGCCGTTCATGTACGCCGGGATGTTCAGGGTGCGCACCAGCTCGGCCGCCGCCTCGGTGCCGCGGGTCGTCCAGACCTGGCCGCCCAGCAGGATCGCCGGTTTCACGGCGTGCACCAGCAGGTCGGCGAGCCTCTCGACGGCCTCGGGGTCGCCGGGCGCGCGGGTCGAGGCGCGGTAGGCGCCGGCCTTCGGGACGCGGGCCCGGTCGACCGGCACCTTCGCGTCCAGGACGTCGCGCGGGATCTCCAGGAACGCCGGGCCCGGGGCGCCGTGGTAGCACTCCCGGAACGCCATCGACACCATGTCGGCGGCGCGGGCCGTGTCCGGGACGGTCGCCGCGAACTTCGTGATCGGCGTCATCAGGTCGACGTGCGGGAGGTCCTGGAGGGAGCCCATCCTGTGCTGGGTGAGCGCACCCTGGCCGCCGATCAGCAGCATCGGTGACTCCGCGCGGAGCGCGTTCGCGACGCCGGTCACCGCGTCCGTCGTCCCGGGGCCCGCGGTGACGACCGCGCAGCCCGGCTTGCCGGTGATCCTCGCGTAGCCGTCGGCGGCGTGCGCCGCGACCTGTTCGTGGCGGACGTCGACGACGTCGATGCCCTCGTCGACGCAGCCGTCGTAGATGTCGATGATGTGGCCGCCGCACAGCGTGTAGACGCGGTCGACCCCTTCGGCCTTGAGGGCCTTCGCGACGAGATGACCGCCGGAGACCGTGTCCTGTGTGTCCTCGGGCATGGCGAAACCTGTCCCTTCGTAGGGGTGGTCGCAGGAGGGAGGGGCGCAGTATGTGGCACATTGCATACAGTCGACGAATTACTGTATGGACCTTGTTATCTCTCAACCCGGGGACGCTGTCCAGGGGGTGGGCGGCACTTTCGGACATCCCGGGTCACCGTCCGCTCACAGAGCGCCACGAACCCCGGGGTGCCCGGCCCCC
The DNA here is from genome assembly GCA_036569285.1 of Streptomyces sp. GTDB lineage: Bacteria > Actinomycetota > Actinomycetes > Streptomycetales > Streptomycetaceae > Streptomyces. Next base: position 5,304 of record DATCQX010000425.1, on the reverse strand, counting down.
CTGCCCCGGCCTGCGGATATGCGGGTGAAACCCACTCCGAAACCTTGGTATTGTTGTCCATGTCGCCGCGGGGAACACCGCGAACGGCAGACACCTTGTCCGGGTGGCGGAATGGCAGACGCGCTAGCTTGAGGTGCTAGTGCCCTTTATCGGGCGTGGGGGTTCAAGTCCCCCCTCGGACACCAGTGAAGACCCCTGTTGATCAGGGGTCTTTTCGTTTTCCCTCCGGAGCGCCGTCGGGCTCGGAGGAGAGGGAGTGGCTTCGGTGTCTTGTCGACAAGTCATCGCCCCTCACCGTTCGGCTGACTGACCGTCAATGTCCATTTCGGGCCACGGGGTTGGCGGCTGTTGACCGGTTCTTGCGGTGATACGATCACGGCGCTTGCAGAGCGGGCGGATGGGTGCACGCCGATGCCCCCGGTGCGGGCGGTCCGCCGATCCACCCGCATTGACGGGAATTCAGCTACTGGCCGTCAGTCGCCTGAAGAGAGTCTTATGACGCATTACATACAAAGCCCGGCTTTTTGGGCTCTCCTTGCCTTGCTGGCTCTGCTGGCCCTCGCGGTCGCCGTCATCGGCCGCCTGCGCCAGGCGGCCCGGGGGCTGAGGCAGGAGGTCGCCGGCCTCAAAACGCACTACTCCGAGCTGGAGAACCAGTACACGGAATCCGTGGAGGCCGCCCAGGAAAGGGCGGAAGAAGCGACGAAGACCGTACTGAAGTCCGCCATGCGCACCCTCCAGGGCCTCGCCCTGGAGCAGCAGCTCATCGTCTCCCGGCTGCAGAACAAGTACGGCGACTCGGTCATGCTCCAGGACCTCCTGGAGATCGACCACACCAACTCCCAGTTCGGCCGCCGCGCCCAGTCCATCGCCGTCCTGTGCGACGGCTGGCTCGGCCGCCAGCGCGACGTCGCCAGCGTCTACGACGTCGTCCGCAGCGCCCAGGGCCGCGTCCGGCACTACCGCCGGATCGAGATCCTCTCGCAGGTCGACTTCGGCATCACCAGCCGTGCCGTCGAGCCCGTCGCACTCGCCCTCGCCGAAATCCTCGACAACGCCACCAGCTATTCCAGCCCGGACACCGTCGTCGAGATCAATATCCGTACCGTCCCCAAGGGAATCTGCATCGTCGTCGACGACGCCGGTGTCGGTATGAACGACGAGGAACGCGTCAAGGCGGAGAAACTCCTCTCCAGCGAACGCGTCACCGGTGTCTCCGCGCTCGGAAATCCCCCGCAGTTCGGATTCGCGGTCATCGGCGTGCTCAGCGAGCGGTTCGGCTTCGAGGTGTCCGTCGACTCCTCCTCCCCGTACGGCGGCGTCCGCGCCGTCCTCCTCCTGCCGCACGACCTCCTCACCGGCGCCCCCCAGCAGAAGGAGCCCGCACCGGTCGTCACCACGGTCAGCGCACCGGAGTACGCCGGACCCGAGGCCACACCCCTGCCCGCCGCCACGACCTCCGACGGCCTGCCCAAGCGGCGCCGCAAGCGGCCGATGGCGATCGTCCCGGGCAGCGGCTCCGCGGACACCGGCGCCCCGGGCCGGTCCCGCTCCGGCGCCGAGACCGCCGCGATCATGGGCGCCTTCCAGCGGGGCACCCAGTCCGGCCGCACCGGCCGGGGCGACGGCGCGGACCAGACGAGCAGCACAAGAGGTGCGAGCAGCGAAGGGCATGATGTCTCGTGAACGCCGATCTGTCATGGATGCTTGACAGCGCCCTGGAGATACCCGGGGCCCTGCATGCCGTCCTGATCTCCGCCGACGGGCTGCTGATGGCCCGCACCAAGGAGTTCGACAAGGACAACGCCGACCGGGTGGCCGCCGCGATGAGCGGGGTCCAGTCGCTCAGCCGCTCCCTCGCCTTCTTCTGCGAGGACCGCTCCCAGCAATGGCGGCAGACCCTCGTCGAGTTCGACGGCGGCTGGGTCTTCCTCATCTCGGCGGGCGAGGGCGCCTACCTCGGCGTCTCGGCCACCCCTGACGTCGACATGCAGGACATCACCTTCCGCATGCAGCAGCTCGTCGGCCAGCTCGGCAAGGCGCTCACCACGCCGCCGCGCGAGAACATCGGCGTCCAGGCATGAACGGATACGGCGAACTCGAAGCCCAGACGCCGGAGTTAGTGCGACCGTACGTCATCACCCGGGGGCGCGGACTGCCCGACGAGGGGCAGCTCTCGCTCATCACCCTGGTCACGGCCGCCCCCGGCGACCGGCGCAGGCCCACGAGGCTCACCCCCGAGGAGCAGAGCCTCCTCGACCTCTGCGACGCCGGATACCTGTCCGTCGCCGAGATCGCCGGGCACACCCAACTGCCCCTGGGCGTCGTGAAGATCCTCCTCGCCGCCCTCGTCGAGGCCGGCCACCTCGTCACCCGACCGCCCGTCCAGCGGGCTCCCCTCGCCGACCGGGAAATCCTGGAGGAGGTGCTGAATGGTCTCCGGGCCAAGTTTGGATGAGAAGGCGTACGTCCGCGGCGGCGAGCAGCAGACGGCCGTCAAGATCCTCGTCGTGGGCCACTTCGCGGTGGGCAAGACCACGTTCATCGGGGCGATCTCCGAGATCGAACCGCTGACCACCGAGGAGACGATGACCCGCGCCGCCGAGTCGATCGACGACCTCAAGGGCGTCCAGGGCAAGACCACCACCACGGTCGCCATGGACTTCGGCCGCCTCACCATCAGCGACCGCGTCGTGCTCTACCTGTTCGGCACCCCCGGACAGCAGCGCTTCGTCCAGATGTGGGAGGACATGGCGCGCGGCGCGCTCGGCGCCCTCGTCCTCGTCGACCCCGAACGGCTCGCCGACTCCTTCAACGTCATCGACCTCATCGAGCAGTACGGGCTCGACTACGCCATCGCCGTCAACCACTTCGACGGCGCGCCCCCGCGCGACGAGGCGGCCCTGCGCGAGGCACTCGACCTGCTCGACGACACACCCGTCGTGACCTGCGACGCGCGCGACGAGAAATCCTCGGCCGAGGCGCTCATCAAGCTGGTCGAGTTCCTGATGGCCCGCTCGAACTGACGCGGCGTCAACGGGGTTTGTCCGGCGGCGAGTCGTTCTCGAACCGGCACGGCGTCAACGGGGGTTGTCCGACGGCGCGCTGTTCTCGAACCGGCGCGGCGTCAACCGGGGTTCTCCGGCGGCGAGTCGATCAGGCGGCCCGCCGTCACGGGTTCACCGACTTGCTCACCCGAGGGGCTTGCTCATTTGAAGGGCTTGCTCGCTCCAGGGGCTTTTTCACCGAGCTTTTCCACCCGAGCTTTCTCACCGAGCTTTCTCATTCGAAGAGGCAGACCAAGCAGACATGGACGACCGATCCACAGTCCCGGTGCCCCCGCCCGGGTGCCCGGCGCACAATTCGGGCGGCCGAGTGCCGCTGTACGGGCCGGAGTTCGCGGCCGACCCGCAGTCCTACTACACCTATCTGCGCCACTACGGCCCCAGCGCCCCGGTGGAGATCGCGCCCGGTGTCGAGGCCACCCTCGTCACCGACTACGCCACCGCCCTCCAACTCCTCCAGGACACCGGCTCGTTCCGCAAGGACGCGCGCCGCTGGCGGGACCTGAACGAGGGCAAGGTCGCCCCGGACAGCCCGGTCGCCCCGCTGCTCGTGTACCGGCCCAACTGCATGTTCAGCGACGGCGCCGAACACCTGAGGCTCCGTCAGGCCGTTTCGGACAGCCTCGCCCGGATCGACTCCCGCAAGCTCGCCCAGAGCATCGAGCGGATCTCCGGCTACCTCATCTCCCAGTTCTCCAACAGGGGTTCGGCCGACCTGCTCGGCGACTACGCCAAGCAGCTGCCGCTGTTCGTCTTCAACGAACTCTTCGGCTGCCCCGCCGACATCGGTGACCGCGTCCTGTTCGGCATCTCCGGCATGTTCGATGGCGTCAACGCGGAGAAAAGCGCCGAGGTGCTCTTCCAGGCCATCGGCGAACTCGTCGTCCTCAAGCGGTCCCGGCCCGGCGACGACGTCACCACCTGGCTGATGCGCCATCAGGCCGCCCTCACCGACGAGGAGATGGTCCACCAGCTCGCTCTCCTCCTCGGCGCCGGCATCGAGCCCCTGCGCAACCTCATCGGCAACACCCTGCACCGGCTCCTCACCCACGACCGGTACGGCGGTGGCGGCGGGCTCATCGAGGAGGCTATGGACGACACGCTGTGGGAGAACCCCCCGATCTCCAACTACGCCGCCCATTACCCCTCCGCCGACCTGGAGTTCGCCGGCCACAAGGCCGCCGAGGGCGATCTCCTGCTCGTCAGTTTCGCCGCCGCCAACACCGGGCCGACGCTGACCGCCGCGCGGCAGGCCGGCAGCAACCGGGCGCACCTCGCGTGGAGCGCCGGGCCGCACGCCTGCCCCTCCAAGGAGCCCGCGCGGCACATCGCCGTCGCCGCCATCGAGAACCTCCTCAACCAGCTTCCGGACGTCGAACTCGCCGTCCCCGAGGAGAGCTTGACGTGGCGGCCGGGGCCCTTCCACCGGGCGCTCGCCGTGCTGCCCGCGCGGTTCACGCCGGTCCAGCCGGTGCGGAAGCCCGCGCCTGCGCCGCGCGTGCCGGTCGCTGCGCCGACCTCCGGTGTGGATGCCGGGCGGCGGCCCGAACGTGGGGGTGTGTGGAGCCAGTTCCTCAACTGGCTGACCAAGTAGGGTCCGGGACGGGGGTGTTGCGTCGGCTCGTGTTGTGAGTCGGTCGGTCGACGGATCTGGGGGGTGTGGGCCTGCCTGTGGGGGGTGGCTGGTCTGTCGGCCAACGCGCTTGTGTGGTGGGTCGGTTGCTCTGGGGTGGCTGAGAAAAGTCCATTGAGCAACCGGCCCATGGGGTGATTCACACAACATCCACAGGGTTTGCGATAACTGCATGAAGCTTCGTCACCGGGGGTAGTGAGCAACGCGATATCCGTGTTGCTCACGAGACGAAGGAGGTGTCATGGACCTGAAGTTCCGTGATGCCACTGCGCTGCGGCGCCCTGCAGAACAGGCCCGTACCGGCCCGTGCATATCCGGGGGGCGGTCCGGCGCCCCCTCCTCTACGGCTCAACTCCATAGCAGTTACCGGGAGATACCCGCCTCGCAGGGCGGGTATCTTCATGCTCGCCCTCGGGTGGGCGGGGGTTGAGGGGGGTGGGCTCGGGGGCGGTGACTTCGGCGGGGGTGTGCCGGGGAGCGGTGGCTTCGTGGGTGGCGTTCTTGGGTGAGGCGTTCTCAGGTGGGGTGGCCTCGGGTTCGGTGGATGCGGGTGTGGCGGATCCGGGTTCGGTGGTTTCGGGTGTGGTGGCTTCGGGGGTGAGACGA
>DATCQX010000424.1:0-31169 GCA_036569285.1 Streptomyces sp. | reverse complement strand
CAGATCTGTCGCTGCGTGGGTTGAGCGCAAAGTTAGGCTATCCGCACACCTATTTGAGCCGGGTCGAGAACGGGGATCAACTCCCCTCTCAGACACTGGCGGAAGACCTTGACGCCTTTTACGGGCTGGACGGTCTGATCGCGGACCTGTTGGCCGTGGCCGTGGCCGCAGAGGGGCCGAAGTACGGGCACAAGGTCTTCGAGCAAGAGAAACGCGCGGCCCGTATCCAGACCTTCAACAGCAGCCTCGTCCCTGGCTTGCTTCAGACCGAGTCCTACGCGACTGCCCTGTTCAGATCATTGCCGGGCAAGGACGCGGAGTACATCGCGCTGCAAGTTGCCAAGCGGTCTCAACGTCGCGCGGTGCTGGACTCGGCGAACCCCCCGTTCTACTGGGCGATCATGGACGAGGCAGCCTTGCGCCGTCCGGTGGGTGGTCCGGCGACGATGGCAGAGCAGATCACGCACATACTCCAGAGGATCGAATCGAGCAGCGCAGTGCAGGTCCAGGTGTTGCCCTTCTCCCGTGGCGGGTACCCGCTGATGGGCGGTAGCTTGAGCTTGCTCACCCTCCGGGATGGGGTGTCCTTCGCTTACGTCGAATCGTTCGCATCCGGGGTGTCTGTGGAGACCCCCGCTGATGTGGTGGATCTGACAACGCGTCTGGACCTTGCCAAAGCGAAGGCACTTGACAGCGGGGAGAGCCTCGCTCTGCTCCGCAAGTACCTGAAAGAGTATGAAGATGAATGCCAACCAGAATGAGCGATCTCTGAGCTGGGTCAAGTCCAGCTACAGCAACGTGGAGGGTGGCGAGTGCATAGAGTGGGCCCCCGAACACGCCCAGACGACAGGCGAGTTCAAGGTCCGCGACAGCAAGACCCCCAACGGTCCCCACCTCACCCTGACCCACACCGCCTTCACCGGCCTGGTCACCCTCGCCCGCAACACCGACGCGTAGCCCAACCTTCGAACGCCCCGCTGTTCCACTCGTCCGGAACGGCGGGGCTTCTCCCACGCGCACTATCACGTCGTGTATTCCAGCTCCCGCGCGGCGGCCTCACGTACGACCTGGGCGAGCTCGTCCAGATCCATGCCGTCCAGGTACCTCACCAAGGCCGCCCTCGTCTCGCGCAGGTGGCTGCCGAGCTCGGCGCCCGCGATGTCGCCGGGCAGGATGACCTTCCGGAAGTCCGGGTCCTCGATGACTCCCTCGATCAACTTCTCCACCAGCCACACAGGGGTGCGCTCCCGTATGGCGAAGGTCAGGTGGACGCTGGACTCGTCCGAATCGAGGACGTGGGGGTTGTGCACCCACCCTCGCGGAAGCAGGAGCGACTGGCCGGCCTTCAGGTCGATCTCCACGTCGGGGCCGACCGCTTCCCACGTCGGAATGTAGTCGGCCTTCCAGACCCGGAAGCTCTCGTTGAACTCACGCATGGGCGCTTCGACCGGCGGTCGCCACAGTTGCCACCGCTTGGCGCCCGAGACTTGGACGATCACCGCCATCTGCTGGTCCCAGTGGTGGCGGAGCCCCTGGTTGCCGGGCGGCGTGAGGAAGGCGTGCACGTAGTTCGAGCAGCCCGTCTCCGCCTGGATCTGCCGGGACACCGCGGCGAGGAAGGGCATGACGCGCTGAAGGTTGCCCAGGCGGATCGTGTAGCCCTGGCCATGGAGCTTGCGCAGCTTGGTGGGGTCGCTCCGTCCGTAGGCGTCCATGAACGCCCGCTGGTTGAGGGACGGGTTCGGCGCCTTGACGACCGCGATCTCGTCCGCTGGGACGCAGCCGGTGAACACGTAGTCCGTGAGGTGATCCGCGGTGACGGTCTCATCGAGCGTGGTCCTGCCGCGCTCGAAAACACGAGGCTCATCCGGCCATGTGCGCAGCAGCTCGGACACCCCGTCCTCGGGAAGCAAGAGGCGCAGGGACATGGCGTCGACTCCTCAGGACGGCGGGAGCGGGCAAGGGATCTGCGGATGGAACCGGTTCGGGCAGCACACGACGGAGAACGAGATCAGGTTCTTCGAGGGCAGGTAGTACACCCAGCTCACATCGACACCCCGAGGGAGCACATCGGAGGCGTACTCCAGCTTGGTGTCGAGACCGCTGTACGCCTGGAGCCCGTCGGCGCGCTCGAACGGCGGGTTCGCCTCGTACTCCTTTGTCAGCCAGGCGAGCGCGATACCCACGTCGGTCCACGTCCGGTCGGCTGAGACCTGGCTTTTCTTGAGGAGCCAGTAGCCGGTCATGGTGGGCGGCGCGTTGCCCGTCTGGAACTCCGCGGCGGCTTCGCGGTACCGGTCGAGCACCTGCTGTTGCTTCTTGTCCTCAGGGTCGATCACGGCGGGCGGGCCGTTGGGGTGCGGTGGCCGTCGGCTCCCTTCCTGCCCGTACACCTTCGACGGCCCGATCCATGGGCCGTATCCGTGCCAGTGCCCTGACCAGTTCATACGTAGCTTTCTCGTGACGCGGGACGGAGAGGTGCCGGGCTAGGGCGTGAGACCGCGCTTCCTGGTCCAGCCGAGCGCGAAGTCGTCGAGTTCGGCCTCGGTGAACCGCAGTTCGAGGCCGGCGCCCTCGGGCTTGCTGTCACGGACCACGAATCCGGACTCGGCACCGGGGATGGCGGCGACGTCCACACAGGATTCGTGCTCGCCCTCCAAGTTGCCGCCGCAGAAGTTCTCGAACCGCGCTCCATCGATCGGGAGGCTGTAGAGGTCGCTCATGGAAAGGTCCTCCTGGTGCGTCTGGTGCGCGGAGACTCGTTCTCCGCACCGTCGTGCACGTGCCTGGGACGGTCATGTCGATCACCCCGCGGCGCTCGACGGTTCCGGTCGATGACGCTTCGAGCATCAGGCGGCGGGGCAACCACGCTCAACGAACTTCTACGGACTTGCGCGGATTCACTCGTGCGCGGTGATCGCCGAAGTGATCAGCTTTCTGGCGGCTGCTCCGTAGGCGGCGATGCCGGCCAGTTCGGCGAAGGCCCTGGCGTAGTCGGCGATCTCGCGCGGTTGCGTGATGGTGAGGCCGGCCGACACCAGCTCGACCGACACCTGGGCCTCGTCGTACATCGCGAAGGACTCCGTGGGCCATGCGTTGCCTCGCGCGATGCCCAGAGGAATGACGCCGAGACTGATTGAGGGCGTGGCCGTCATGCCGACCAGATGACCGAGTTGGGCAGCCATCGTCGCCTTGTCACCGATGACCGTGTGGAGAACCCATTCCTCGATCAGGAAGGCGAAGCGTCGGCCTCCGGTGTGCAGCACCCTCTGGCGGTTCATCCGCGAGGCGACGGCCGCTTCGGCGTCGTCCACGGTGCCTCGGAGCGAGGCGACGGCCGCTTCGGCGTCGTCCGCGGTGTCTCGGAGCGAGACGACCGTGTTGAGGACCGCTCGGGTGTAGTCCTCGGTCTGGAGCAGTCCGGGGATGACCCAGGACTGGTAGAAGCGGAACCAGCGAGTGCGCTCGAAGAGCGGGAGTACGGACTCCTGGACGCGCTTGAGACCACCGCTCTCCAGGCGACGCCACTCGACGTACATGCCGTCGATACCCCGGGCGGTGGCGATGAGGTCCGCGGTCTGGTCCTCCGCGCCGCAGATACGGGTCCACAGCCTGATGTCCCCATCGGAGGGCTGCGTCTTGCCGTTCTCCAGCCGGGAACTCTTCGACTCGTGCCACCCGGCCGCCGCCGCCACCGCGCGAGCGGTCAGCCCGGAGTCCTTACGGATCTCCCGGAGGCGTTTCCCGAGCGCCTCCTTGGCCTGCTGAACACTCGATGACGGTGACGGCGGGGACACGGGAATCAGCCCTGATCGCTGATCAAACCGGCCGGTACTCCTCGTGCGGGGTGGCGCGTTCCCAGACCGCCTCGAAGGCGGTGGCGCACAGGCGGACCACGGCCGGTGCCGTCGTGCGCTCTTCGTCGCCCTCGGAGGAGAGTTCACCCTCCCCGGTGAAGTGCAGGAAGACGACGAGGCTGTCGTCGAACAGCCAGAAGTCGTTGCCGGGGAGCGCGAGGTCCGACGCCCTGCGCCGCGGGAGCCAGCGGACCTGCTCGCCGGCCGCCACGTTGCTCGGCGTGAGGTGGTGCTCGAAGCGCAGGTAGTCGCTCATCGGCTCCGAGAAGATCCGGGCGCGGCGTACTTCCACGCCTCGGCCGGTGATCTCCTTCATCAGCGCGAGCCACGGCCTCGCCCCGGGATCACGCTCGACCGTGACGCTCTCGGGGTCCCGTGCCCAGGAGACGTACCTCGGGTCCGACTTCATGTAACCGTCCCGCATCTCCAGATGCACGGCGGAGCGCTTGGCCTGCCGGAACAACTCCTCAAACGTCGGCTCCTCGGCCACCGTTCACCTCCGGGAAGAACTGCGCCATGTATGTCGGGATCTCCACGACGGTCTCGTAGTCGGGGAGATCCATCTGCGAGAGCCGTTCCGCGTCCAGCACCTTCAGGCCTTGGACGAGGTACCTGTCCGCCACATCGTCGTAGTAGAGGGTCGCGGACTTGCCCTCGGGCGAGTTCGGGTCCTTGCCCAGCATGTGCAGTGCCATGGTGCCCACCTCGATCGTTGAGACGATTCCCGTGTAGGAGCTTGCGCCCAACTCACCTTGCCGAGCATTGGACTTGCGCGAACTTGCACGAGTTTAAGTGCAGGTTCCTCGAACCTCGGCTTCAGCGCGAGCGCAACGTCCGTCGTACCGCACTGATCACGTTCCGCGCCTCAACGCCGTACACGGCGGACTCCCGGAGCGTGTTCCAGACCCGCAGGTACGTGGCCACGCTCTCCGCGTCGTCCAGCCACAGCTCCGCGTGCCAGTCCTCGGTGATCACGAGTCTGTCGTCCAGGATCCAGAAACCGTTGGCCGGTGGGATCTTGAGCGGGGCGCCGAGCGGGATGATCCCCAGTTGCACGGTGTCCATGCCGATGGTGCCCGCGAGCCGGTCGAGTTGGCCGGCGAGGACGGGCGGAGGGCAGATCAGGGCGTGCAGGGCCGCCTCCCACACCAGGGCGTGGAACGTGCGGCCTGGCTCGTACAGCCACTCCTGGCGGCGCATGCGGGCGCGGACGGCGGCGTCCGTGTCGCGGGCCGAACCCTGGAGGTCCGCGTACCGCAGGAAGATGTGCCGGGCGTAGTCGGGCGTCTGCAGCATGCCGGGGACGACGGATTCCTCCCAGGCGTGGATGGTCCGGGACCGCCCGACCTCAAGGTTCCAGCTGTCCTGCACGGGCCGGTGTCCGGCGGCCAGTTGGCGGCGCCAGGAGCGGATGTGGGACTCGAAGCCCTTGAGCCGGGCGTCGAGTTCGTCGAAGACGTCCGGCCGGCCGACGGCCCCGGCCCAGGCCCGCAGGTCCTCGCTGGTGGCTGTCTGTCGGCCGTTCTCCAGCTTGTAGATCTTCGAGTGCGGCCAGCCGAGTCGCTGGGCCAGCCGCGTGCCGGTGAGCCGTCCTTCCGGGGCCGTCAGCCGGAGTTCCCTGAGGCGCAGCCCGAGGGCCTCCCTGGCCTGCTGGAAGTCTGTGCTCACCGGTTCCGCTCGCTAGTGGTCGGCGCCGAGTCGCGCCGCGAACTCGTCGTACGGGACGGACCCGTGCACCGCCGCGTCGCGGACCTGGCAGTACCGCAGGACCTCGGCAGGCTCGGTGACGATCTCGACGTCGCGCAAGGCATCGTCGTCATCGAAGTGCAGCACCGCCACCAGCCGACTGTCGAAGACCCAGAAGTCCTCTGCGGGCAGCCGGAGTTGCTCCGCGTCCTTGCGCCACAGGTTCCGCACGTCCTCACCCGTCGCCGCGTTGCACCTCGCGTAGTCGAGCAGGAACAACTGCCCCTCGGTGGGCGGGTTGTCGACGACACGCACCCGCCCCACGTACTTGCCGTCCGCCGTCTGCCGACGGATGTTCACACACCACTCACTGTCGAGGTCACACGGGGCCGTCCCGGTGGAGAGGAACTCCGCGTACCCGGCGTCCTCCCGGTCCGATGCGTAACCCCGCCGCGTCTCCAGATGCCACGCCGAGTGCTCGAACGTCTCGAAGAGCCGCCCGAACTCCTCCAGGCCGATCAGCTCGGGCACGCGGGTGACCTCCTTGGGGCCGTGATGGACGAGGAGTTCACGCGGCACGATCACTGCGGCGTCTCCGGGGCCGAAGTGCTGGAGCTGGGCGATGTCCTCGGGGGCGGTGAGCGGTGTTCCTTTCACGGTCGCCTCCCATGGCGTGGGCCCCTGTCGTCATCAGCATCACCGGCGCTGACGCGCCCGCGCCACAGCATGCACCCCCTTGTGTAAGACCACACAAGAACATTCAGTCAGACTCGGAGAACATTCGAGAACATCGCATCGCGGCCGGTAACTCCCCGTCCTTACCGTCCTGTCCATGGTCACAGCACGCGACGATGTCGATCTCTGTCCCCGGAGTGCAGCGGAGAGCGTTAGCGCCGTGCGTCCAGGCCTGGACAGGTCGGCGGACGGGGCGGGCTCGGACCAGTACGGCACGACCTGTCTCCGAAGGAGTAGTCCATGACCGTCACGCTCGACCGACCTGCGAGTACCCGCACACGGGACCCGAAGGAACTCCTCAACGCCGTCCAGCCCCACGTCAAGCACCTGACGATCAATGTCCTGGACAGCGGCATGACCCTCTGGGACCGCGAGGTCGCCCTGCTGCTGCGCGACCACACGATGGTCCGCGACATGGCCGAGCGCATCCTCGGCAACGCCGTCATGTACGCCATCGGCTGCATGGAGCGCCCCGAGGTTCACCTGGGTGTCGGCAAGCTCGTCGACATCGGTGTTCACCAGCTCATCCTCGACACACCGGTCTGGTGGGCCCTCTGCGACGTGTACAACGAGGGCCGCTACAAGCACCACGCCCCGTTCATCGAGCGCCGCCGCGACGGCCTGTGCCTGCGCACGGCGGACTTCCTGACGTCCATCGGCTTCGACGTGGACGAAGAGCTGTGGGCCATCGACGGCACGGAGTGCTCGCCGTGCGACAACAAGGTCCCCGACAGCCACTGACCGGCCCTACCCTGGCCCCTGTCCCCGGAGGACAGGGGCCGGCCCTGCGGAGAGGAATCGCCTTGCCCGCACAACACGACATCGCCGCCGAGACGGAGCTGTGGGACACCTTCGCCGAGTCCGCCTTCAAGGACGACGCGGAGCCGGGCTTCTGCTGGACCCAGTACGCCGGTCACGGACCCGGCCCGGAACTGCTGGGCGACCCGCGCTCCGTCCTGGAGATCGGCTGCGGCACCGGCCGCGCCCTCGCCCACCTCGCGGAGCGTGGCATCACGGCTCGGGGCGTGGACCTGTCTCCCGTCATGGTTAAGAAGACCACCACGAAATGGGCGGGCACCGGCGCGGAGTTCGTGTGCTCCGAAGTCCTGGAGTACCTGAGCGAGCACGAGGACACGTACGACGCCGTCTACTCGATCTTCGGCGCCGCCTGGTTCACCGACCCCAGCCGCCTCTTCCCCCTCATCCGCCAACGCCTCAACCCCGGCGGCGTCTTCGTCTTCTCACAGCCTCCAGCCATCCCCGGCGCATACGGGCCCCAGGGCATGTACAAGGGAGGCTTCGCCGGCAAGGCGATGTTCACCTACCGCTACAGCTACCGTCCGGCGGTGTGGGAGCGCCTGCTCACCCTGGCCGGATTCGCCACGGCTGACGCGGAGGTCCTCGATGCGCCTCACCTTGGGCACATCGGGACGCTCATCGTCCGTGCTGTCGCGGCGTGACCAGACTTTGCACAGTCCTTGGCTCCCCTTCACCGGCCTGGTCGCCCTCGCTCGCAACACCGACGCGTAGCCCAGCCTTCGAACGCCCCGCTGTTCCGCTCGTCCGGAACGGCGGGGCTTCGTGCTGTCGGGACGATCATCACGTCGCCGACTCATCGCCGGACGTCTGTTCGTTCACCCACTGCTGGGCCTCCGCGAGGTTCACGGCGGTGCCCGCAGGTCCGTACGTGAACCCGTTCCACTCTTCCAACGCCCTCGGCTCATCGGGCCGGAGGTGACCGCCACCGCCGTGCAGCGGACGGTGCCGCCGCCAGACATCCAGCGGCGGACGGCGCCGCTTGTCGTACGAGGCCAGCGGATCGTCGGCGTCGACATGCGGGACAGCGCGGGACGGCTGGTTCGGCGGTCCGGGTCGGGAGTGCTTGCCCATGACGTCGATGGTCTCAGGCGGCGACCGGCGTCGACCGGGCCGCGGCGAGATCCGCCGCGCGGGTGCGGACCTCGTCCGCCAGGCCCTCGACGCACGCCCCGAACACCGCCGCCGCAGCGAGGCCTTCGACCACCTCGGCCTCGCCCGCACCCACCTCGCAGGCGACAACCCCGACGCAGCCGCCGAGGAAACCACCCACTGCCTCCAACTCCTGGGCGCCGTCCACTCCCGCCGCGTCACCGACCGCCTCGGCGAGCTCTACCGCGAAGCCGAACCCTTCGCCACCACCGCACCCGGCCGCGACCTCCGTGAACAGATCCACGCCCGGCTGACCTCCCCGACCGGCCCCGGCGCCTGAGCGTCACGCCTGGTCGTAGCGCGCCGCGCTGATCAGACCGGCCGGTACTCCTCGTGCAGGATGGCGCGTTCCCAGACCGCCTCGAAGGCGGTGGCGCACAGGCGTACCACGGCCGGTGCCGTCGTGCGCTCTTCGTCGCCCTCGGGGGAGAGTTCACCCTCCCCGGTGAAGTGCAGGAAGACGACGAGGCTGTCGTCGAACAGCCAGAAGTCGTGCCGGGGAGCGCGAGGTCCGACGCCCTGCGCCGCGGCAGCCAGCGGACCTGCTCGCCGACCGCCACGTTGCTCGGCGTGAGGTGGTGCTCGAAACGCAGGTAGTCGCTCATCGGCTCCGAGAAGATCCGGGCGCGGCGTACTTCCACGCCCCGGCCGGTGATCTCCTCCATCAGCGCGAGCCACGGCCTCGACCCGGGATCACGCTCGACCGTGACACTCTCGGGGTCCCGTGCCCAGGCGACGTACCTCGGGTCCGACTTCATGTAGCCGTCCCGCATCTCCAGGTGCACGGCGGAGCGCTCGGCCTGCCGGAACAACTCCTCAAACGTCGGCTCCTCGGCCACCGTTCACCTCCGGGTCCTTGTCCAGCATGTGCAGTGCAAGGGCACCGACGGCCCGCACCTCACACTGAGCCACGCCGCCGCCCGCATCGGCCGGGTCTCGCAGGAAGCCGACCAGGACCGACGCGTCACGGCGTCCCCGTCCGAACGTACTCGGTCGCGCCCTGCCGCACACGAGCCCGATACCGCAACGGCGACTCCCCCACGACCCGTTTGAACGCCGTGCTGAAGGCGCTCTCCGAGCCGTAGCCCAACTCCTCGGCTAGGGAAGAGACTTGGACGTCGCTGTCCCGGAGGGCGCGTTGGGCGAGCAGCATGCGCCAGCGGCCGAGGTAGGTGAGGGGTGGTACGCCGGCGGCTTCGCGGAAGCGTTCGGCGAAGGTTGTTCGGGACATGGCGGCGGCCTGTGCCAGTTCGGTGAGTTTCCAGGGGCAACCGGGGTGGCTGTGGAGGAGGTCGAGGGCGGGGCGCAGGCGGTCGTCGACGAGGAGGCGCAGCCAGCCGGAGGGCAGTGCGGGCCGGTCGACGTAGGACCGCAGCAGCTCCAGGAGGAAGAGCTGGCTGTGCTGCCGGACGGCGAAGGCCGAGCCGGGCCGCTGGGCGGTCGCCTCGTCGAACAGGCGCAGCAAGGCGGCGAGGAGGCGGTCGTCGTCGCCGGTCGGCCTGATGTGCGCCAGGGGCGGCAGCGATTCGAGGAGGAGTGCGCTTCCGGCGGGGTTCAGGCGGACGCTGCCGCCGATCACGATGTCGTCGGCGTCGCGGTGCGCGGACGTGAAGCGGCCGGTGGAGAGGTCGGTGTCCGCCCGCACCTCCTGGCGGGGCTGCGGGCCGCCCTCGAACGCGAACCAGGAGCGCCCGGTGAGGATCACCACGTCACCGGCCACGAGGTCGACGGGTTCGTCGATCCCGTCGGTGTCCAGGCGGGCCCGGCCGCTGACGAGCGCGAAGAACTTGACCGGGTCGGAGAGCGGTTTGCGCACCCGCCAGCCGCCGCGCGCCGCGATGCCGCCGGTGAGGACACCGTGGATCTCGACCAGATCGAGTGCTTCGGAGAGTCGGTCCACGGCCATATCCGTACTCTCGCTAAAAAAATCGGGATCATCAAGTATTCATCGTCCGACCTCCTCCCGGCAGGCTGGGGACAGCACCTCGCAATCGGACCTCAGGAGAGAACATGCGTTACCGCGGCCTCGGCGGGACCGGGATCAAGGTGAGCCCGTACGCTCTCGGCGCGATGATGTTCGGTGCCGCCGGCAACCCCGACCACGACGACTGCGTCCGCATCATCCACCGGGCCCTGGACTCCGGCATCAACCTCATCGACACGTCCGACACGTACGGGTACGGCGAGTCGGAGGAGATCGTCGGCCGGGCGCTGAAGGGCCGACGGGACGACGTCGTCCTCGCGACCAAGGCCCGCAGGCCGATGAGCGACGAACCGAACCACCAGGGCGCGTCCCGGCGCTGGCTGGTGCGCGCGCTGGAGGACTCGCTGCGCCGCCTCGACACCGATCACGTGGACGTCTACCAGATCCACCGCCCGGACCCCGACACGGACATCGAGGAGACCCTCTCCGCGCTCACCGACCTCCAGCGCGCCGGGAAGATCCGCACCTTCGGCACCTCGTGCATGCCGGCCTCCGACCTCGTCCGCACCCACTGGGTCGCCGAGCGGCGCGGCCTTTCCCGGCCGCGCACCGAACAGCCGGTGTACTCGATCCTCGACCGCGGCATCGAACGCGAAGTGCTCCCGGTGGCACGGGAGTTCGGCATGGGCACCCTGGTCTGGTCACCGCTCGCCGGCGGCCTGCTGACCGGGCGCTACCGCAAGGGCCGACCCACCGAGACGCACCGCACCTCGCACTACGACTTCGCGCACCTCAGGGACGCACGGCGGCTCGACGTCGTCGAACAGCTCATCCCGCTCGCCGAAGAGGCGGGCATGCCGCTCACCCATCTGGCCGTGGGTTTCGTCCTCGCCCATCCCGGCGTCACCTCCGCGCTCCTCGGACCGCGCTCCATGGCCCACCTGGACGACCTCCTCACGGGCGCCGAGGTCACGCTCTCGGACGACGTCCTGGACCGCATCGACGCCATCGTGCCGCCCGGCACGGACACGGGCACGCTCGACGTGGCCTACCAGCCGCCGTCCGTCCTCCGGCGGGACCTGAGGCGCCGGCCGCAGGCCGAACGCGCGGCGGCATGACGGCACCCTGCGGTTGATCTGACGGGGGGTGCCGCGTCACGGCACCCGTTTCATGAAAGGAACAGATCCATGCCCGATGCTCCGCTGCCGGAGGCCGCCCTGGCCTTCCTCCGGAAGCCGAACCCGGCCGTCATGGCCACGGTCACGTCGAAAGGCCTCCCCGTAACGGTAGGGACCTGGTACCTCATCGAGGACGACGGACGGCTCATGCTGTGCATGAACGCCGACCGCGCCCGCCTGAAGCACCTGCAAAACAACGGCCACGTGTCGCTGACCGTGCTGGGAGCGGACGACTTCGGCACGCATGTGTCCGTCCAGGGGCACGTCGTGTCGATCGAGCCCGATGAGGGGTTCGCCGACATCGACCGGCTCTCCAGGCACTTCCTCGGCAGGGACTACCCGGCCAGGCAGGACCCGCTCGTGACGGTCCACGTGGAGATCGACCGGTGGTTCGGCTGGTCCGGAGGCCGTCTCCACCGGTTCTGACCTCGCCGTGTCCTACCGGGCTCTGCGCCCCGGCATGAACGTGAACACCGCACCCCCGAGCAGAACCGCGGTCCCGGCGACCAGCCCCAGCGCCTTCAACGCGCCGTGATCGTTGGACCCGGTGTTCGCGAGCCCGCCGCTCGTGCTGCTGGACGACCCGCCGCTGGTGGACGACCCTCCCGCCGCCCCGCCTTCCTGCTTCTCGGTCGTCAGCGTCAGCGACACCAGGCTCTGGTCCGGCTTGCAGAGGGTCTTCGTGCCGAGGGCCTCGATGAGCAACTCCCCGGGCGACAGGGTCGATTGACCGGTCGCGCCCGGCTTGTACGTGCCCTTCAGGTCCGGGATCTGGATCGGGTCGCCTGTCTTGATCGGCCCTGAGTTCAGGGGCCCTTCGACGTGGACCGTGCCCGAGTCGGCGCCGCCTAGCTTCACTTCCATGGACGGTTTGACCGAACCGGCCGGGATCTCCGCAGGCGAGTTCATCACCGATTTCTTGAACTGGACGGTGAGGGCGTAACTCCCGCCGTTCTTGGTGGCGTTGATCTGGACGGGGGAGGTGGCTTTCTTCTCGCCGAGGGGGGACTGGCAGGTGTAGGGGACGTCGACGACCTTGCCGGTGAAGTCGGTCTGCTCGTTGGAAGGGGATGGGGACGGGCTCTGCGAGGACGAGGATGAGGGCGACGGTGACGGGCTGGACGACGTCGATGGCGATGAACTCGCGCTGGAGCTGGGCGAGTTGGACGCCCCACCCGTCACCGTGATCGTCGCCGACGGCACCACCACCTGCGTCGGTGCACAGTTCGTCTTCGTCCCGAACGCGTCCACGACGTACGTGTCCGGCGTCAGCTTCACCTCCCCAGCGGCTGTTAGCTTCAACGACCCCTTCATGTCCGACAGAACCATCTCCCCGCCCTTGGGAATCGCCGGATTCTTCCGCGTCCCCTCCATCGGCACGTCCCCGCTCTGCGCCCCGGACGCCTTCAACGTCCCCGTCGGCAGCACCGAATCGGCAGGCAGATCAATGATGTTGGGGTTCTTGGAGGCGGCCTGGACGAACTTCCAGACGACGTCCACGGTGTCCCCGACCTTCGCCGTGGCGGGCGCGGTGACCTGAACTTTCGTGGTCCCGTCGACGGGGTCGATCCCGGCCGGGGGAACACAGTGCGTCGCGTACGACACCTCGGCGGCGACGGCGGGCACGGCCGCGAACCCGAGCAGGGCACTCGCCCCGACGGCGACCACGGCGACGGCCGCTCTCCTGGTGGCTCTCACGTGATTCCCTTCCTACTGGGGGCAGTTCGGTCGTCGTGCGGTGGGGAGAGGCGGCCCTGGGTGTCCGGGGTGAACCACGGCAGGGTCTGGGTGGCGGTCGAGGGCGCCGGTTCCGGCTTGCGAGAGCGAGAGCGAGGACGGGGACGGGAACGAGGGCGGGGACGGACCCGGTCGACGATCGCCATGCCGATGCGGAACAGAGCCGAGGGGACGACGATGGCGGCGAGAACCCAGAAGAGGACGACGCCCCAGGGGCGGCCCACGTCCCAGCCGTGCTCGGCGAGGACCTTGCCGCCGTACCTCAGGGAGACCGTGTAGTCGCCGTGCGCGCCAGCGCCCAGCTCGAACGGCAGCGCCAGTTCCGCGCGTTGGCCCGGCGCGAGAGTGCCGTCCCACTGATGCTCGTCCCACTCGGGAGCGAACACCCCGTGCGCGGTGCCGACTTGGAAGACGGGGTTCGTGACGGAGGTAGTGCCCGCGTTGCCGATCGTCACGACGAACTTGCGGGCGGGCGGGGCCCCGAACCAGGTCAACAGGCCGCTGGAGCCGGTGAGTCGGGGCGCGTTCAGGACGCGCAGCTCTCCGATGCCGGTCGCCTCGGGCAGCGCCTTCTCCTCGTGCCCCGCGACTTTGAGTACGGCGTCGGCCTGGGCCTTCTCGCCGGTCGCCGTCGCGACGTGCACGACGCACGGGCAGGGCACCGGTGGCCCCACGACAGGGAGTTGACGGCTGAACCGTCCGCGCGCGTCGGTCGTGACGGCACGGCCGTCCGCGTTGGCACAGGAGTTGGTGCCGCCGATGACGCCGCGCGAGGGGCTGGACTGGCCGCACAGCAGCAACGTCAGCAGCGTGTTCGCGGGCCACCCCGCCCCGCTGACCCCGATCGAGCCCCCCTTGCCCGCCTCGGACTTCCCTAACTGGACCGTCGGCCCCGACACGGCTCCGGCCGCCCCCGGCACCGTCAGGCACAGCGCGAGGGCGGCGAGCAGCGCGGCAACTCTCCTAACGAGCACGGCGGTTCAGCCACAGGGTGCCTGCGGCGCCGAGGAGCAGCACGGTCCCGCCGAAGGTCGCGAGTGCGGTGAAGGAGTCCTCGGGGCCGGTCTGGGGCAACTGGGGCGGCGGAGTGTCACCCCCGCCGCCGTTCCCGCCACCGCCCGCCGCCGTCACGTCCAACGTGAGCCCCGGGCCCGGCGAGTTGGTCGGCGTGCAAGTCGTCGTCGTCCCGAGGGCGATGATCGTCAGCACATCAGGCGTGAAGGTGACCTTGCCGGACTTCTTCGGCGTGTACGTCCCACTCAAGTCGCTGATCTTTATAGGGGTATTGGCCGGAATCGCAGCCGCATTCGAAGCACCGGTAACAGTGAGCGTCCCACTGTCGGCCCCCCCGATCTTCACAGTCGCCCGGGGTTTGATCGTCCCGGCCCCCAGCTCAGCCGGACTGGACGACACCCCCTTCTGCCAGGACATCGTGATCCGATAACTGCCCCCGCTCTTCTCCCCCTTGACGTCGATCGGCGAGACGGCACTCTTGGGCCCGATAGGCGTCTTACAGGCGTAGTTGACATCGACAACCTCAGCCCGAGCCACCGGCGCAACCCCCAACACCCCCACACCGGCCAGGACCGCGCCCACCGCGAACACACCACTCCACTTCCGCTCGGCCACGACCACTCACCCCTGACGCTCCATCAGATTCGGTGCGTCAAGGTACGCCGGGGGGCTTGAGGAGGGAAGGGTGATGGCGGGGCGGAGTGAGGGATGGCGATCAGCCCGCCCCGGACCGCGACAGTCGCTCCGTGATCCGGTCGAACAGCTCCGTCAGCGGCTCGCCGACGTCCTGGCCGAACTCGGTCAGCCCGTAGGTGACCTGGGGCGGCGTCGTCGGCTTGACCTCCCGCCAGACCAGGCCGTCCTGGACCAGCGCGCGCAGGGTCTGGGCGAGCATCTTCTCGCTGATCCCCTGGATGCTCTCGCGCAGCTCGTAGAACCGCAGGCTGTTGCTCCGCAAGGAGATCAGCACCCAGATGCCCCACCTGCTGGTCACGTGGTCGACCACATCGCGGGCGAGGCAGTCGGTGTGAAACACGTCATACCGCTTCCCGGTCTCGGCCTGTCTGTGCTGCGAGCCTCCCGTCATGTCGTGAGCTTACCTTCAGGTATGCCCTTACCAATAGTTAGCCCGTGCTCTTAGCGTGCAGACCCCAGAGGACATCCGACAAGGAGCTGATCATGATCGTGGTGACCGGGGCCACCGGGAACATCGGCCGGCCGTTGACGCGGGCGCTGGCGGAGACGGGCCATCGGGTGACGGCGGTGTCACGGCACACGGCGCAGATGCCGGACGGCGTCCGCCACGTGGTGGCCGACCTGGCCGAGCCGGGCGGTCTCAAGCCCGTGCTGGCCGGGGCGCAGGCGTTGTTCCTGCTGCTGTCCGGCGACCTGCACGCCAGGGGAGCCAGCCCTGCCGACATCATCGGCGAAGCCGCGGCCGGCGGGGTCCGCCGGGTCGTCCTGCTCTCCACGCTGGGCGTGGCGACCAGACCCTTCGGCCGGACGCGGATCGCGATGCGCGCGCTGGAGGACACGCTGCGGGGGTCCGGCCTGGAGTGGGCCGTCCTGCGGCCGGGCGGCTTCGCCTCCAACGCCCTGTGGTGGGCCGAGTCCGTCCGCACGCGACGGGTCGTCGCCGCGCCCTTCGGCGACATCGGGGTGCCGGTCATCGACCCGGCGGACATCGCCGCAGTCGCGGCGGCCTGCCTGCTGGAGGACCGGCACAACGGCGGCGTGTACGAGCTGACCGGCCCGGAGGTGATCACTCCACGCCGGCAGACGGAGGCCATCGCCACCGCGCTCGGCTCGCCGGTGAGGTTTCACGAGCTCACCCGCGACGAGGCCAAGGCCGCCATGACCCAGAGCATGCCGGCGGAACTCGCCGACGACACCCTGGACATCCTCGGTTCCCCGAGCCCGGCCGAGCTACGCGTCAGCCCGGACGTCCAGCAGATCCTCGGCCGCACCCCACGCCCCTTCGCCGACTGGGCCGCCCGCAATGTGGACGCCTTCCGTTGAGGGTCACCGTCACCGGAGCCGCCCGTCGGACTCCGAGGATGGGGATGACGGCCGTCCCGCCAGCACGAAGCCCCGCCGTTCCGGACGGGCGGAACAGCGGGTGATGAGTCCGGTGAAGGCGGTGCGGCTCAGGGTGAGATGCGGACCGTCGACGGCCTTGCTGTCGCGGACCTTGAACTCACCCGTCGTCCGGGCGTGCTCCGGGGCCCACTCGATGCCCGGCCGCTCCATCAGTGGTGCTGCGCCGGCTGCACCTTGCCACTCTTGATCAGGAATCGGACATTCCTGGATCGAGAATGCGCCGCGCGGGAGCGCATTGTTCGAATCGGCCCTCTGAATTAGCAGACTGACCCGACCAGTCAGTCATGATCAAGGGGGGATACATGCGCGTTGCGCAGCACAGACGGGTCTTCGCCGCAGCCGTGACCATGGCTGCGGCGATGCTCGCGGTCATCGACGCACCTGCGAGCGCCCAGCCCGCCGACCCGGCCGCTCCAACGGCGGCGACCGCCGACACCACAGCACTCGCTCAGCTCGCTGAGGGCTATTTGCAGCAGCGCGCCGACATGCTGACGACGTCCCGTCCGACGGTGCGGGCCGCCGCCGTCCAGGTCAAGGCCACACACGACATGGCCGCCCGCACGCAGGATGATCTCGCCGCTCTGGCGGAGAAGGGCAAGCGGTACCGGGAAGTCGACGGCGGCTACACGAAGGCGCGGGTCGACGTGGACGTCACCGACACCACCGTCTCCGGTCGGACAGCGACACTCCAACTCACCGAGCACACACGCCTCTACCTGCCGTTCACGGCGCAGGAGGTCGAGCAGGGAGCGCCGGAGTACGAGGAACTCTCGCTCCCGCACACGGTGACGTACACCCAAGGCGCCGACGGTGCTTGGCTGTTGTCGTCCGACAAGGCCGATACGGAGGGCGGCCCGACGCCGACCACACAGGTTTCCGACACGGGCGTCGACACCGGGGCGGCCGATGGAGGTGGTAAGGCGGACGAGGACGAGGGCCGCAAGGACGCCCCCTCGGACGCTCCCCCGCTGCCCGACGCCGCGGCCGACGGAGTCGTCAAGCCTGCGGCCACCGCGAGCTACAACTACAACAAGATGGTGGCCTACGCCGACAAGTACTGGAATCGCCACAACGGTGCCTACCGCACGTACGACAACGACTGCACCAACTTCATCTCGCAGGCGATGCTGGAGGGCGGATGGGGCCCCAAGGGTGGCGCCATCATTCAGCGGACCAGTAACAAGTACTGGTTCTATGGGCCGACGACGTGGACGACCAGCTACACCTGGGCAGGCGCCGAGAACTGGTACTGGTTCGCAAACAAGCACGCAAAGAGGACCAAGGCCCTCGACAACGTGTGGAAGCTGGCCGCGTCGGATGTGCTGCAGGCCGACTGGGGCCGGGACAACAACATCGACCACACGATGATCGTCACGAAGAAGTACCGAGGGACGCCGTATCTGACGTACCACACCAACGACACCCACAACAAAAGCCTGAGCAAGCTGATCTCCGACCATCCGCGCACCTGGTGGTATGCGCACCGCACGTGACAGGCTGCTGCCCCGCACAGGAGAAACTAGGAGTGCGCTGTGAAACGTCGACGCCTCTTGGCCGTGCTGGCCGTCCTGGTCGTCGCATCCGGCTGCTCGTCCTCTGACGAGAGGGCCGTGTCCGCGGTCCCTTCGGGCTCGGCGTCCGCCGACGGAGCCCGCAAGGCGGTCGAAACCTACGTGAATGCCCTGAACTCCCGCAGCGCCACCGGCCTGATCGCCGTCGGAGGAGTCAAGGACGCGAAGTGGTCCCGGCAGGAGGCCGCGCGGATCCTCGCGGACCGGGGAGGGCGCGGATGGAAGATCAAGGACGTGCGGATCGAGCACGACATGGGCCCGGACACCGGCTCGGCCCGCCTTGTGGCCGAGGACAAGGCAGGTAAGCCGTTGCAGGACACTTTTACCGTGACGCGGCAGCAGGGCACATGGCATCTCGTGGTCTTCACCCAGCAGCCGACCGGGCCGGGCAAGGAAACCTCCTCGACCGACAAATCCAGTTCCTGACAGGCCAGTTGAGGCGCGCGCCCGTGATGTCGGGCGGCTCGTCGTCGGCCACCTCACCGTCGTCCGGAGAAAGCCTCAACTGATCGGTGACGGCGCCGTGTTGACGCGCTACGCGGGCGCCCCCACCTCAGCCCACACCGTCTTGCCCGGCACCCCCGCCGTCCGGACGATCCCCCAGTCCAGGCAGAGCCGTTGGACGATGAACATGCCGTGGCCGCCGGGGCGGCCGGCGCGGTGGGGGGTGCGGGGGGACGGCTGGCCGGTGCCTCGGTCGGCCACCTCTACGCGGATCACCTTTTTGTCGCAGGAGATGCGGATCTCGTCCGGGCCCCCGGCGTGCAGGCAGGCGTTGGTGACGAGTTCGGAGACGACGAGGAGGACGTCCTCGGCGGCGGCGCGGCGGTCCGCGCCGGCCGCGGGGAGCCAGCCCCAGGCGTAGAGGGCCTGCCGGGCGAAGTCCCGGGCGAGGGGCACGACCCCGCTGGCGCCGTCGAGACGCAGTCGGCGAACCCCGCCGGACGGCGGCTCCCCTTCCGGGCCGCGGTCACTCGGCACAGGGGGCCGCGTGGTGCTCATCAGCGCTTCACCTCACCAGTTCACCGGGTCCAGAAGTACCTGGTAGCTCTAGGGGCCGACGGCGCCCGCTCCCGCGCGGGCCGTATGCCGTCGACATGTTCACGAAGTCTCCTGCCCGACGGGACGTGTGGAACACACTCCGGCGGGCGGGCAGTCTCAGCCGTCGGCGTCGGGCGCCGGGACGGCGTCGGTGACCGAGTCGTGAAGCGTGAAGACGGCGTCGGCGCCGGTGATTTCGAAGACGCGGGCGACGACGGGGAGCATCCCGGCGAGGTGGACTCCCCCACCGGCGGCCTCCGCCTTGAGGCGTGCGCCGAGCAGCACGTTCAGCCCGGTGGAGTCGCAGAACTCCAGCCGTGAGCAGTCGATGACGAGGCGGCTGAAACCCTTCGCCAGGCAGGCGTCCAGCGGCTCGCGCAGCAAGTCGGCGGTGTGGTGGTCCAGTTCACCGGCCGGGGTGACGACCGCGCTGGCGCCCTCTTCCCGCACCTCCACCAGCAGCCGGCCCGACTGTGCGCTGCCGACCGTCCCGTGGTCCATGCCGTCATCTCTCCCGAGGTCGTCCGCCACGTACGAATGCCTTCGCACACTACGCCTTGTCCACGGAGTCCGAACAGTCGAACAACCGAACATAGTTTGACGAATAGGGCATATCGGCCTTGCGGTCTGGTCGGGGAACCAGGTAGGGCTAGTAGGAAGCCCCTTTTCCCGGGGAATCGACCGACGGCCTCGGAGGCGCCGCACACCGCAGTCCACATGTACTGGCTTCGGCAGCCTTTCGCGACACCTGCCGAGAATGACGGAGGACGACATGTCACCCCGGCTCGACGCACCCCAGCCCCCCACGGCGGCGTCGACACCCCCACCGGACCACCTCGATCTCCCCGAGATCCCGCCCTACGACGAGATCGGCGCAGTCGACGCCCGCGCGCTGTCCAAGACACTGTTCGCCCGGCTCGAATCCCTCGAAGAGGGCACCCACGAGCACGCGTACGTCCGCAACACCCTCGTCGAACTCAACCTGGCGCTCGTCAAGTTCGCGGCGTCGCGCTTCCGTTCACGCAGTGAGCCCATGGAAGACATCGTCCAAGTCGGCACGATCGGGCTCATCAAAGCCATCGACCGGTTCGAGTTGAGCAGAGGCGTCGAGTTCCCCACGTTCGCCATGCCGACCATCGTCGGGGAGATCAAGCGGTTCTTTCGCGACACGTCCTGGTCCGTGCGGGTGCCCCGGCGTCTTCAGGAGCTGCGGCTCGAACTCGCCAAGGCGGGGGATGAGTTGTCCCAGCGGCTCGACCGTTCACCGACCGTTGCTGAGTTGGCTGAGCGGCTCGGGATCTCTCCCGAGGAGGTTGTCGAGGGGATGGCCGCGTCCAACGCCTACACCGCGTCCTCCCTCGACGCGCAGCCCGACGAGGACGAGTCCGAAGGGGCGCTCGCCGATCGGATCGGGTACGAGGATCACGGGCTCGAAGGGATCGAGTACATCGAGTCGTTGAAGCCGTTGATCGCTGAACTGCCGTCCCGGGAACGGCAGATCTTGTCGTTGCGGTTTGTCGCGGGGCTTACGCAGTCGGAGATCGGGGAGGAGTTGGGGATTTCGCAGATGCATGTGTCTCGGCTGCTGTCCCGGACTTTGGTGCGCCTTCGGAAGGGGTTGACTGTGGAGGAGTAGCGGGTGCGGCGCCGTTGTGGCTGGTCGCGCCCACGCGGCGGTAGCCGCATATCAGATACAGCCCCGCGCCCCTAAAAAACTCGCTTCCCCCGTCTCCATACTTCCGCTACGAGTGGCACCCCGGGGCGGTAAGCCAAGTGCACGTGACTCGATGCGTCCAGGAGGATCAAGTCCGCCTGGGCGCCCGGCGTCACACGGCCAACGTCCGTGCGGCGCAGCGCCGTTGCGCCTCCTGCCGTCGCCGCCCATACCGCCTCGTCCGGCGTCATCCCCATGTCCCGTACCGCCAGCGCGATGCAGAACGGGACCGAGGACGTGTAGGACGAGCCCGGGTTGCAGTCGGTGGAGAGGGCTACCGTGATGCCCGCGTTCAAGAGGCGGCGGGCGTCGGGCCATTCGGCGCGCGTCGAGAATTCCGCGCCCGGGAGCAAGGTGGCTACCGTGTTGCCGCTGGCCAAGGCGTCGACGTCCGCGTCTGTCAGGTGGGTGCAGTGGTCGGCGCTCGCCGCGTCCAGTTCGACAGCGAGCTGGACGCCGGGGCCGTAGGTCAACTGGTTGGCGTGGATGCGGGGTTGGAGGCCCTTCTCGCGGCCCGCCTTCAGGATCGCGCGTGCCTGGTCGCCGTCGAAGGCGCCCTTCTCGCAGAAGACGTCGATCCAACGGGCATGCGGGGCGCAGGCGTTGAGCATGTCGCCGGTGACCAGGGCTACGTAGGCGGCGGGGTCGTCCGCGTAGTCCGGGGAGACGATGTGGGCGCCGAGGTAGGTGACCTCGTCGGTGTGGCGGGCGGCGAGGCGCAGGGCTCGGGCTTCGTCGGGGACCGTGAGGCCGTAGCCGGACTTGGTCTCCATGGTCGTGGTGCCCTGGCGGAGGGCCTCGGTGAGGTGGCGGACGAGGTTCGCCTCCAGGGCGTCGTCGGTCGCGGCGCGGGTCGCCGTCACCGTCGTCCGGATGCCCCCGGCGGTGTAGGGGCGGCCTGACATGCGCGCGTTGAACTCGGCGGTGCGGTCGCCCGCGAAGACGAGGTGGGAGTGGGAGTCGACGAAGCCGGGGAGGACCGCGCGGCCGGCGGCGTCGACCCGATTGTCAGTGGCGGGTGCTTTGCTTTTCTCACCGGTCCAGACGACGCGGTCGCCTTCGATGACGACGGCCGCGTCCTGGATCAGTCCTAGTGGAGAGCCGTCGCCGAGGGAGGGGTCGTTGGTGACCAGAGTGCCGATGTTCGTGATGACAGTCGTCGTGCCGGTCGTGTTGTTCGCGCTGTTCGGCCCGGCGGGGCTGCTCGGCGTGGTGGGGGCGTTCATGGCGTCCTCGTGGGTTGCGAAGGTCAGGAGCGCAGATCGGCGACGGCCGCGGCGAGGGCTCGCGGCGCGTCGGGGAGAGCCGTGTGGACCCCGTCGCGTACGACGTGCCGTCCGCCCACGACCGTATGGCGCACATCTGCCGCCGACGCGGCGAATACAGCCGTCTCCGCACCCAGTCGCGGCAGCGGGCCCGCGGTTCTGATGGAGTCGAGGGCGACGGTCGTGAAGTCCGCGAGGGCGCCGGGGGCGAGAGTGCCGGCCTCGTCCCAGCCCAGCGAGGCGTGGCCGTCGGCGGAGGCGGCCCGCAGGAGAGCCGCTGCCGTCCAGTGGCCCCGGGTGCGGGTGCGCAGCCGCTCGTTCAGCTCCATCGCGCGGGCCTCCTCGAACAGGTCGATGACGGCGTGGCTGTCGGAGCCGAGGGAGAGCGGGGAACCGGCCTGCTGGAGGGCGACGGCCGGGCCGATGCCGTCCGCCAGGTCCCGTTCCGTCGTCGGGCACATGCAGGTGCCGGTGCCCGAGCCGCCGAGGAGGGCGATGTCCTCGGGGGTGAGGTGGGTGTTGTGGACGCCGGTGGTGCGGGGGCCGAGGACGCCGTGGTCCGCGAGGAGGCGGGTGGGGGTGCGGTTGTGGGCGGCCAGGCAGGCGTCGTTCTCGGCGGTCTGCTCCGAGAGGTGGACGTGCAGGGGGGCGCGCCGCTCCTGCGCCCAGGCGGCGACGGTCGCCAACTGGTCGGCGGGGACGGCTCGGACGGAGTGGATCGCCGCGCCGATCTTCGCGTGATCGTGTTCCTTGAGATCTGAACAGCGTGCGGCCCAGCGGTCCGCGTCGCCGTCCGAGAAGCGCCGCTGGTGGGCGTTGGGGGCCTCGCCGAACCCTGCGGAGAGGTAGCAGGTGTCGAGGAGGGTGATCCTGATCCCGGCGTCCGCCGCCGCCTGGATCAGGGCTTCGCCCATCGCGTTGGGGTCGGCGTAGGGGGTGCCGTCCGGGGTGTGGTGGACGTAGTGGAACTCGCCGACGGCCGTGATCCCGGCCAGCGCCATCTCCGCGTACACGGCGCGGGCGAGGGCGTGGTAGCGGTCGGGGGTGAGCCGGCCGGCGACGCCGTACATGACCTCGCGCCACGTCCAGAAGGTCCCGGAGCCGACCTGGACGGTGCCGCGCAAGGCGCGGTGGAACGCGTGGCTGTGGGCGTTGGCGAGACCGGGGAGGGTGAGTCCGCGCAGCACCTCGGCGCCGGGGGGCGGCGTGGTGACGCCGGTGCGGACGGCGGTGATCCGGCCGTCCGTGACGTCGAGGGCGACGCCCGGTTCGACGGCCGGTTCCAGCCAGGCGTGCTCCAGCCAGTACGTCGTCACGAGGCGGCCAGTCCTTCCAGTACGTCGGCGAGGGCGAGAACCCCGGCCACGCAATCGTCCTCGGCGGCGAACTCGGCCGGGGAGTGCGAGACGCCCGTGGGGTTGCGCACGAACAGCATGGCGGTCGGGATCGTCCCGGACAGGATTCCGGCGTCGTGTCCGGCGCCGGTGCCGAGGACGGGGACGGTGAGGCCGGTCTCCTTGCCCAGGATGCGGGCGAGTTCGTCGCGCAGGGCGTGATCGAACTCGACGACGGGCGTGAAGGACTCCCGGACGATGTCGAGGGCGATGCCGTGCGCGTCGGCGTACTCGCGGGCGGCCTTCTCGATCCCGCCGACCACCTGGTCCAGGCTCGCCTGGTCGGCGGCGCGGGAGTCGAGCCAGCCGCGCACGAGGGAGGGGATCGCGTTGACGCCGTTGGGCTCGACGGAGATCTTCCCGAACGTGGCGACGGCACCGGCGAGTTCGGCCTCGCGGCGGGCGGCGAGGACGGTTTCCGCGTACGACAGCATGGGGTCGTGCCGGTCCACGAGCCGGGTCGTGCCCGCGTGGTTGGCCTCGCCCCGGAAGTCGAAGCGCCACCGTCCGTGCGGCCAGATCGCGCTGGCGATGCCCACACGGTCGCCGGACAGGTCCAGCGCCCGGCCCTGCTCGACATGCAGCTCGACGAAGGCACCGATGCGGGCGAGCCGTTCGTGGTCGGCGCCGATGCCGTCGGGGTCGTACCCGGCGGCCTCCATGGCCTTCGGGAGGCTGACACCGTCGCCGTCGGTCAGGAGGTACGCCTGCTCCTTGGTGAGGTGCCCCGACGTCAGCCGCGACCCGACACAGGCCAGCCCGAAGCGGGCACCCTCCTCGTCGCCGAAGTTGACGATGGCGAGAGGCTTGGTGAACTCGACCCGCCGCGCCCGCAGTTCATCGAGCGCGGCGAAGGACGACACGACCCCGAGCGGCCCGTCGAAAGCGCCCCCATCAGGCACGGAGTCGAGGTGCGACCCGGTGACGACCGCGTCCCCAGCAGCGGGATCCCCGACCCACGCCCACTGATTCCCGTTCCGGTCGACCTCGTACACCATCCCCCGCAGCCCGGCCTGCTCCCGAAACCACTCCCGGCACTCGGCGTCAGCGGGGGTCCAGGCGAATCGGCGGTAGCCGTGGGAGTCGGGGTGGCGGCCGATGGGGTGGAGGTCGCGCCACATCTGCTGGAAGGAGGGCGGATTGATGCTGCCGCCGGGAGCAGGGTGGGCGGCGGTGGCGGGCAGGGGCTGGGCGCCGACGCCAGCCACAGGCTGTGGGCTGATTCCAGGCACAGGCCGCGGGCCGACGCCCGGACCAGGCTGCGCACTGCCGCCCGCACCCGCCACAGGCTGTGGGCTGGCGCCGGGCATGGGCTGGGGGCTGCCACTCGGACCAGACTGCGCACCGACGCCAGGCACAGGCTGTGGGGCGGCACCCAGCCCAGGCTGCGCACTGCCGCCCACACCCGCACCCGCACCCGCACCCGCACCCGCCACAGGCTGCGCGCCGACGCCAAGCACGGGCTGGAGGCCAGCACCGGGCACAGGCTGCGCACTGCCGCCCGCACCCGCACCCGGCGACGAAGTCCCAGCCCCCACCAGAGAGTTGCCGCCGTCCGTCACGCCGAGTCACCCTCGCGCATCGGCACCCGCACACCCCGGTCCTCGGCGACCGTGTCCGCGATGTCGTACCCCGCGTCGACGTGCCGGATGACGCCCATGCCGGGGTCGTTGGTCAGGACGCGGCGGACCTTCTCGCCCGCCAGCTTCGTGCCGTCGGCGACGGTGACCTGGCCCGCGTGGATGGAGCGGCCCATGCCGACGCCGCCGCCGTGGTGGATGGAGACCCAGGAGGCGCCGGAGGCTACGTTGACCATGGCGTTGAGGAGCGGCCAGTCGGCGATGGCGTCGGAGCCGTCGAGCATGGCCTCGGTCTCGCGGTAGGGGGAGGCGACGGAGCCGCAGTCGAGGTGGTCGCGGCCGATGGCGAGGGGGGCGGCCAGCTCGCCGCTCGCGACCATGTCGTTGAAGCGCTCGCCGGCCTTGTCGCGCTCGCCGTAGCCGAGCCAGCAGATGCGCGCGGGCAGGCCCTGGAAGTGGACGCGTTCGCCGGCCATCTTGATCCAGCGGTGGAGGGACTCGTTCTCGGGGAAGAGGTCGAGGATCGCCTTGTCGGTCTTGGCGATGTCGGACGCCTCGCCGGAGAGGGCGGCCCACCGGAAGGGGCCCTTGCCTTCGCAGAAGAGGGGCCGGATGTAGGCGGGGACGAAGCCGGGGAAGGCGAACGCGCGGTCATAGCCCGCGAGTTGGGCCTCGCCACGGATGGAGTTGCCGTAGTCGAAGACCTCGGCACCGGCGTCCATGAACCCGACCATGGCCTCGACGTGCTTGGCCATGGACTCGCGGGCCCTCACCGTGAACCCGGCCGGGTCCTTCGCGGCGGCGTCGGCCATGTCCTCGAAGGCGACGCCGACGGGCAGGTAGGACAGCGGGTCGTGGGCCGACGTCTGGTCGGTGACGATGTCGATGGGCGCGCCCTCGGCGAGCATCTGCGGAAGCAGCTCGGCGGCGTTGCCGAGGAGCCCGATGGAGAGCGGGCGGCGGGCGTCGCGGGCCTCGGTGGCGAGCTGGAGCGCGTGCGCGAGGCTGTCGGCCTTGACGTCGAGGTAGCGGTGCTCGATACGGCGCTCGATGGCGCGCGGGTCGCAGTCGATACAGATGGCGACGCCGTCGTTCATGGTGACGGCGAGCGGCTGGGCGCCGCCCATCCCGCCGAGTCCGGCCGTCAGCGTGATCGTCCCGGCGAGGGTGCCACCGAACTTCTTCGCGGCGACGGCGGCGAAGGTCTCGTACGTGCCCTGGAGGATGCCCTGGGTGCCGATGTAGATCCAGGACCCGGCGGTCATCTGGCCGTACATGGTCAGCCCGAGCGCTTCGAGGCGGCGGAACTCCTCCCAGTTGGCCCAGTCGCCGACGAGGTTGGAGTTGGCGATGAGGACACGCGGCGCCCACTCGTGGGTCTGCATGACGCCGACGGGGCGGCCGGACTGGACGAGCATGGTCTCGTCCTGCTTGAGGGTGCGCAGCGTGCGGACCATCGCGTCGAAGGAGCGCCAGTCGCGGGCGGCCTTGCCGGTGCCGCCGTAGACGACGAGCTTGTCGGGGTGCTCGGCCACCTCGGGGTCGAGGTTGTTCTGGAGCATCCGCAGGGCGGCCTCCTGCTGCCAGCCCAGGGCGGTCAGCTCGGTGCCACGGGGGGCTCGTACGGGCCGGGGTCCTGACATGGGCTGCCTCCTGGGGGCGCGTCACTGCTATTCCTCTTCTATTCACATCCTGGCGACCTGAATAGAACTAGTCAATAGGGCCGAGGAACCGACACCCGCGCCGTACGGGTGTTTGGCTGAGAAAGAGAGCACGCCCGCGCACGCGACGGGGCATGCTCCGCTGGCGATACCGGGCTACCTCGACGGGGGCTGATGTGCGGCAGACGGCGGACGGCGAGCGGGTCACGCGCCGGGACGAAGCGGTGCGGACGGCGGTGGAGCAGGGCTTGCTGGGGGCGGACACCCCGATCGTAGGGCTGCTGGACGCCGTGGGCATCAGGGAGTCGGCGGCCGAGCTGCGGTCCGCGTTCGACGACGTCACCGCCCCCGGCACCCCGGTCCTGCACGCCTTCGCGGTGAAGGCGACCCCGCTCGTGCCGGTGCTGCGGCTGCTGCGGGAGGCCGGGATCGGGGCGGAGGTGGCGAGCCCCGGCGAGCTGGCGCTGGCGCGCGCGGCGGGGTTCCGGCCCGAGACGACCGTCCTCGACTCCCCCGCGAAGACCCCGGCGGAGCTGCGGGAGGCACTGGCCCTCGGGATCGCGGTGAACGCCGACAACCCGCAGGAGCTGGCCCGCATCGACGCCCTGATGATCCCCCACAGCCCGAAAGGCGTGGGAGGTGCCCCCATCGCGCCGAGCGCCTCACCCCTGGGGCTGCGGGTGAATCCGCAGGTCGGGGGCGGTGCCATCGAGTCGACGTCGACGGCGACCCCGACCTCGAAGTTCGGGGTGGCACTGCGGGACGAGGGGGCGCGGGAGTGGGTGATCGGGGCGTACGCGGAGCGCCCGTGGCTGACCCGGCTGCACGCGCACACCGGCTCGCAGGGGGTGCCGCTGACGCTCATGGCGCGCGGGGTCGCGGAGGTGTACGCGCTGGCCGAGGAGATCAACGCGCGCGTGGGGCGGCGGCAGATCGACACCGTCGACATCGGGGGCGGGCTGCCCGTCAACTACGGCTCCGAGGAGACGACGCCGACGTACGCGCAGTACGCGCGGCTGCTGCGGGAGGCGGTACCGGGGCTGTTCGACGGGCGGTACGGGCTGGTCACCGAGTTCGGACGGTCCCTGCTGGCCAAGCACGGCACGGTCGTGGCGCGCGTCGAGTACGCCAAGAGCGCGGGCGGACGGCGGATCGCGGTGACGCACGCGGGGGTGCAGGTGGCGACGCGGACCGTGTACGTGCCGTCCGCGTGGCCGCTCCGGGTCGCCGCGTACGACGCGAAGGGCCGCGTCAAGGGCGGGCCCGAGACCGTGCAGGACGTCGCCGGGCCGGCCTGCTTCTCCGGGGACCTGCTGGCGCGGGGGCGTTCGCTGCCACTGCTCGAACAGGGCGACTACGCCGCCGCGTTGGACACCGGGGCCTACTACTTCGCCCACCACTACGCCTACAACTCCCTTCCCCGGCCCGCGATTTACGGGTACGCGCCCGGCGCGGACGGCCGTACCGGGTTCGCGCTCGTGCGGGCCGCCCAGACGGTGGCGGAGATCCTCGCCGAGGCCGGAGGGGCGCACGCGGACTCCCTCACCACCCTGAGTACTCCCGAACGCCCTTGACCGGGGCCCCTGTTGAGGGGCTTCGATGGCAGCACAACGGTCGCGAAAACAGGCAAACTCACCCAGCCTAGCTTGCCGTTGGCACATTCCAAGGGAAAATGCCAAACACCTCACTCGTCGCACACACGGTCTGTAGCGTCTCTCTCACTCAGCCGTACCACCGGTGGGAGGGGAGTCTCGGTGCCCGGAATCGACGAATGTCTGCTGGAGGCCATGCGCCTGCCCGGCGCGCGGGGCGCCGCCCTGGTCGACTGGACCAGCGGCCTGGCCCTCGGCTCCGTCGGGGAGTTCCCCGGCGGCGACCCCGAGGCCGCCGCCACGGAAGCGGCCGAAGTAGCCCGACTGGCCGCCGAACAAAGGGCGTTCGCCCCGGCCGACGACACCACCTCCTTCGACGACGACCCACCCGTCGAGGACCTCATCATCAGCAACCGCGACAGCTACCACCTCCTCCGCTTCGTCCGCGCCTCCTTCGACAGCACCGTCTTCCTCCACGTCTGGCTCACCCGCCGCGACGGCAACCTCGCCCTCGCGCGGATCCGGCTGGAGGAGATGGCGGGGAAGTTGGTCCTGGGGTGATGACGGTCATGGAAGCGCTGCCCGTGCGGGAGCATCTCAGCGGTGAGATAGGCGAGTTGCTCACGCGGCTCGCCGCCGAAGGGGCGAGTGGGGTGCTGAGCCGGGAGGGCGGGGCGCTGCATCTCGTGCGGGGGCGGGTGGTGCATGCCGAGAGCGCCGTGGCGCCGGGAGTGGATGTGCTGCTGCTCGCCGGCGGGGGGCTCGACAGGGACGTGTGGAAGAGGGTCGCCGCGCGGCAGGACGCCGTCCACATCCTCGTGGACGACGGGCACTTGCCTCGCGGTGTCGTCGAACTCTGCCTGCTGGGCGCCCTGTTCGACGCCGCGTACTTCATCCTCGAACCCGGGGACGCGCCCGCCCGGTTCCGGTACGACGACTCGGGGGACGGGCCCGGCGTCGTACGGCCCGTCGAGGCAGGCGTGTTGGAGCGGGAGACCGCCCGGCGCCGGGCCCTGCTGGAGCGGGTCTGGCCGGACGGCCGGACGGACGCCGCGCCACTGCTCCGCCTCGACTCGCGCCCGCCGCCCCGGCTCCCCGCGCGCAGGCGGGCCGTCCTCGACCAGGTCGACGGGGAGCGCACCGCCGCTGACATCGCCCACCGCCTCGGGCGCCGCGCCTACCCCACCGTGCTCGACGTCCGGCGCCTCGCCGCGGCCGGCCTCGTCGGCCCCGACTCCCCGCCGGTGGCCTCGACTTCTCCCGTCCCCGCGCCCGGACCGCTCGCCGACGACGACCCCCACATCACCCTGCTGAAAAGGCTCAGAGATGCGCTGGAGGCCCTTTGAGCGGCAGCGTCCGCAGGTCGAGAGGAGAGAGCTGATGGTTGTTCACGAGGCCGAGATACTCGACGAGTTGAGGCGGCTGAGAGCCGGAGTCCCCCAGCTCACCGGGGCGTTGGCCGCCAGCGTCGACGGGCTCGTCCTCGCCGCCGACACCCCCGGTGTCGAACCCGAGGGGGTCGCCGCGCTCACCGCCGCCGCGCTCGGCGTCGCCGTCCGCCTCGCGGATGCCACCGGGCAGGGGGAGTTGCGGGAACTGCTCGTGCGGGGCGTGTACGGGTACATCGCCACGTACGCCGCCGGCGAGTCCGCCGTCCTCACGCTTCTCGCGCAGGACCGGGTCAACGTCGGGCGGCTGCATCTCGAAGGGCGGCGGACCGGGGCGCGGATCGGGGAACTGGTCGACGCCGCCGCCAAGGAGAACGCCGTCGCCCCCAAGAAGAAAGCCGGCCCCGCGAAGAAGCTGGGCGCCGTCGCCGTCCCCGAGGGGGTGCCCCTCCCCACGCTTCCCCCCTTGCCTCCAAGACCCGCGCGTGCACCCAATTCGCGCGCCAACAAAGAGAGTTGAAAGGAACCGGATCATCATGGCCAACACCGAGACCGCCCTCAAGGAAGCCCTCGCCTCCATCGAGGGGGCCACCGCCGTCGCCCTCGTCGACTACACCAGCGGTATGGCCCTCGGCACGCTCGGCGGCAGCAAGGACTTCGACCTCAACGTCGCCGCCGCCGGCAACACGGATGTCGTCCGCGCGAAGATGCGGACGATGGAACACCTCGGGCTGAAGGCTCAGATCGAGGACGTCCTCATCACCCTCACCGACCAGTACCACCTCCTCCGCCTCATCAGCGGGCGCGGCGGCAACGGCCTCTTCCTCTACCTCGTCCTCGACGCCAAGCGCTCCAACCTCGCGATGGCCCGCCACCAGCTGAAGCGGATCGAGGAGGAACTGGAGGTCTGAGCGGGCTTCACACCGATGCCGTGGTGCGGCGGCGCGCTCCGCCCGGGGACGCGTCGCCCGCCGCGATGCCGGTGGTGCGGAAGGTGCGGACGGGCTTGCCGACCGCCCCGCTCCCCCGCTTGTTCAGCCAGTCCACCCGTACCCACAGCAGTTCACCCTCGGCGCGCTCCCGCCTCCCCAGCCAGGCCGCCTTCGCCCTGAGGCCCGCCCCGCAGCCCGCGATCAGCATCCCCACGGCCGCCGGGACGGCGAACGCGCTGCCGATACCCACGGCCAGTCCGAGGAGCAGCCACCACCGGTTTCCTCGCCGCCAGTTCCGTACGGTCACGGCGCGGTCCTGGAGGACGTCGTGCTTGCCGGCGCGGGTGGCGCTCCGAGCGAGAGCCCGATACCGCGTACGGTGCGCGCAGGCGACATAGACGGCGCCGACGATGAACAACGCGGCCCCCGCCAGCACGCCGATCCGCCGCCCGGTATAGCCCGGCACAAGTGCCCCGACCCCCGCCGCGAACACCCCACACCACCACCACGGGCCGGCCCCCGCCCTCACCACGACAGCCACCCGCGCCAATCCCTGTCCCCCACGCACCATGCCCGCCTCCCTATCTCGACCGGAACCCCCGCCGAGCGGGAAGCTACCGATCGAACGTGAGACGAGTCTGAGAACGGGGGGTGCGGACGGGAACGCCCACCGACTCGGGTGGTTTCGGTACGTGGGCGACTACAGGCCCGCCGTGGCCGTTCGCGCAGTTCCCCGCGCCCCTAGATGGCGGCTACGCCGCCATACCCACGCGCACACCCCTACACGCTCCTCCTCCCGCCACCCCAGCTGCCAGCCGCGCCACCCCCCACC
>DATCQX010000423.1:0-2320 GCA_036569285.1 Streptomyces sp. | reverse complement strand
CGGATCGGGGTGCTGGAGATGTCCCGGCGGCTCGGGGTGGCGCGCGGGACGGTGCAGGCGCGGCTGGACCGGCTTACGTCGAATGGAGTCATCCGCGGGTTCGGCCCGGAGGTCGATCCGGCGGCTCTCGGCTACCCGGTGACGGCGTTCGCGACGCTCCAGATCCGACAGGGTCAAGGGGCCGCGATCCGGGCGCACTTGAGCGCCGTCCCGGAGGTCCTCGAACTGCACACCACGACCGGCAGCGGAGACATGCTGTGCCGGCTGGTGGCGCGGTCGAACGCGGATCTCCAGCGGGTGATCGACCTGGTTGTCGGTTTTGATGGGATCGTCCGGGCCTCCACCGCGATCGTGATGGAGAACCCGGTGCCGCTGCGGATCATCCCGCTGGTGGAGGAGGCGTCGCGCGAGTGAGCTGAGGTGAACGTGTGTGAGCTTCTGGGAGTACCTCGACAACCGGCATCAGCAGCTTTTCAGCGACGCGTTGCAGCACGCGAGCGCGGTCTTCCAGTGCATGGCGCTCGCCACCGTCGCCGGGGTGCTGATCGGGGTGCTCACCTACCGCAGCGAGTGGGCGGGCAACTTCGCGACCAGCGCGACGGCGACCGTCTTGACGATCCCCTCGCTCGCCATGATCGGCCTGCTCGTCCCCGTCGTGGGGCTGGGGGTACCCCCGACGGTCGTGGCTCTCACGTTGTACGGGTTGCTCCCCGTTGTGCGTAACTCCATCGTCGGACTCCGCGGGGTGGACCCCGCGCTGGTGGACGCCGCGAAAGGCATCGGGATGTCCCGTCCCGCGCGGCTGGTGAAGGTCGAACTGCCGCTCGCGTGGCCGCCGATCCTGACCGGGATCAGGGTCGCGACGCAGATGCTGATGGGGATCGCCGCGATCGCCGCGTACGCCTCGGGCCCCGGGCTCGGCAACGAGATCTTCCGGGGGATCGCCTCGCTCGGCAGCAAGAACGCGCTCAACCAGGTTCTCGCGGGCACGCTCGGGATCGTCGTCCTGGCGCTGCTGTTCGACGCCGTGTACGTCCTGATCGGGCGGCTGACGATTCCGAGGGGGATCCGTGTCTGAATCCTTGGGTGCCTCCATCGAGTTGGAGAACCTCAGCAAACGGTATCCGGGCAACCCGAACCCGTCCGTCGACGACGTGAACATGGAGATCAAGGCGGGTGAGACGGTCATCTTCGTCGGCCCTTCCGGCTGTGGGAAGTCGACGACGCTGAAGATGATCAACCGGTTGATCGAGCCGTCCGGCGGGCGGATCAGGATCGGCGGCGAGGACGTCACCGACATCGACCCGGTGAAGCTGCGCCGCAAGGTCGGGTACGCGATCCAGTCGTCCGGCCTCTTCCCGCACATGACGGTCGCTCAGAACATCGCGTTGGTACCGAAGATGGTGGGCTGGCCGAAGGGCCGGATCAAGGAGCGGGTGGAGGAGATGCTGGACCTCGTCGGGCTCGACCCGGGCGAGTTCCACGACCGCTATCCACGGCAGTTGTCCGGCGGACAGCAGCAACGCGTGGGCGTGGCACGGGCGTTGGCCGCCGATCCGCCGGTCCTGCTGATGGACGAGCCGTTCGGTGCCGTCGACCCGATCACCCGGGACCATCTCCAGGACGAACTCATCAGACTCCAGCACGAGTTGCACAAGACGATCGTCTTCGTCACGCACGACTTCGACGAGGCGATCAAGCTCGGCGACCGGATCGCGGTGCTGCGCGAGCGGTCCCACATCGCGCAGTTCGACACCCCGGAGGCGATCCTCACCAACCCCGCCGACGACTTCGTGTCCGGGTTCGTCGGCGCCGGTGCGGCGCTCAAGCGGCTCAACCTGACGCGCGTGCGGGACGTACCGATCACCGACTACCCGACGGTGACCGTCGACGATCCGCTCCAGGTCATCTTCAACAGGCTGCGCGACAGCGGGACCAACGAGATCCTGCTCCTCGACAAGCGGCGCCGGCCCTACAAGTGGCTGCGGCGCGGGGACTTGATGCGGGCGCGCGGCTCGCTGGCCCGTGCCGGGACCCTCGTCAACGACACGGTGACGCGGGACGCGACGCTGCGGGACGCGCTGGAGGCCGTCCTCACGGACAGTTCGGGGCGGGCGGCCGTCACCGGCAGGCGCGGGGAGTACACGGGCGTCGTCGACATGGAGACGCTGATGAACTCCGTGCACGAACTCCTGGAGGCCGACCGGCTCGAAGCGATGGAGCACCAGCACGAGTTGGAGGAGACGCGGGCGGCACGGACGCACGCCGAGCAGGAGGGTGACGACGGGGAGGTGAAGGCGTGAGCACGCCCGAGGCGAGG
>DATCQX010000422.1:0-26297 GCA_036569285.1 Streptomyces sp. | reverse complement strand
CTGTCCCGCAAGGTCCTCACGGAGCGGCTCGGCCGGCTCGTCGCGCACGGCGTCCTGCGCCGCAGCCTCTACCAGCGCCGCCCGGTGCGCTACGAGTACCTCCTGACCGACGCCGGTACGGCCCTGCTGCCCCTCCTCGTCGCGATGCAGGACTGGGGCGACCGCTGGATCCTGGGCGACGGCACCCTCACCGCGACGGCCGACACGGACGGCGCCGAACACGCCCGCGTGCACGCCCTGACCGGCACCCGGCTGCCGGACGGACTGACCTCACCGGACGCCTCCGCGACCGTCCTGTTCACCTATCCCGGCACCGGCGTCGACTGGGGCGAGCCGCCCATCCCCGGCGCGGCGGGCTGCACCCTGGAACACCGGCTCTTTCGCGACGCCTGGCCCGGCTTCCGGCGCGCGGGCGTGGAGTTGCGCGGCATCAGCACCCAACTCCCCGAGGAGCAGGCCGCGTTCGCCCGAGCCGAGGACATCCCCTACCCGCTCCTCTCCGACGCGGACCACCGACTCGCCGCCGCCCTGCGCCTGCCCACGTTCCGGGGCGCGGGCCGCCTCCGGCACAAACGGCTGATCCTGATCGCCGACGCCGAACAGACCGTCCGCCACGTCCTGTTCCCGGTCACCGACCTCCCGCACGCGGTCACCGAGAGCCTGCGGCTGGCGATCGGCTGATCACCGCGCGCGACTCACTCGACCGTCCCCTGCCACGCCTCGGGGCTGGCGTCGTGGTTCCGGTGCCCTGCCGCCAGGACAGTGCGCAGTTCGTCCAGGTGGGTGGTGTTCGCCGGGAGGGTCAGACGGTCGAGCAGGGCGAGGGCCGGTGCCGGCTCCAGATCGCCGTAGACGTCGTGGTAACCGGCCAACAGCCCCTCGAACAGCGCCTGGTGGAGGGTGGGGATCTGGACGACGGTGTCGTAGGCGAGGCGTTTGACCGCCCAGGGAACGGGCCCGGAGCTGGCGAGGACACGGCCGGCGCGGCGGAGCAGTTCGGGGGTGGGGGACTCGACGACACGGTCCAGATCATTGCCGAGCACCTCCGCGAAGGCCGTCTCCGCGGTCTCCCGGTCCTCGAACCAGTCCACCGACAGCGAGTACGTGACGGGCTCGGCGTCACGCTCCGCCTCCAGCCGCCGCCGGTACCCCTCCCAGAGCACGCCCGGCGGCAAACTGTCCGCGGCGAACCGGAGTTCACAGGTCACCCAGTACTCGTCGAGCAGGTCGAGCAGCCCGAAGCCGAGCCGGGCGCGGCCGGCGGCGTCCAGGTCGCCGTCCTTGAACACCTCCCCGGCCCACCTGTGCGCGATGTCGTTCGCGGTACACGCCTTGTCCGGCTCAGCGGCGTCCGTCCACCCGTCGGCGCTCTCGACCACGCCTCGTGCCGCGAGCCATTCACGCGCTTCCTCAACATGTCCCATGCGCGCAGTACATCAGGAACACAGGCGGCGCACCCCTCGGTGCGAGGAGTTCACCGTGAGGCCCCTTCCGTGCTGAGCAGGACGACCACCGAGTCCGGCCCGAGGCCCAACTCCCCCCGGGCAGCCCGGAGTCCGGCGAGCGCGGCGGCGCCGCAGAAGCCCGAGGAGACCCCGAGCCGGGCGAGGTCGGCGGCGGCACGGACGCTGTCGGCGTCCGCGACGGCGACCGCGGCGTCCAGGCCGCCGCGCAGATACGGCCACGCGATGCTCGACGGGGTACCGCAGTTGAGCCCGGCCATCACGGTCTCGCCCGTCTCGACGCCGACGAGTTCACCACGCCTGAGGCTCTCCAGCACGCAGGCGGCGGCCGTCGGCTCCACCGACATCAGCACCGGGGCACGGCCGGCCGGGCGGCTGCGGTAGTGGGTGATCACGGCCTGCGCGAGCGAGCCGACACCGACGGGGACGACGACGAGGTCCGGGTCGGCGGGGAGTTGCCCGTCGATCTCCGCGCACAGCGTCGCGTACCCCTCGACGATCCAGCCCGGGACGCGCTCGTATCCCGGCCAGGCCATGTCCTGGACCAGCACGGCGCCCGGGGTACCGGCGGCCCGGCGTACGGCGTCGTCGTACGAGCCGTCGACCTCGGTGACCGTCGCGCCCTCGCCGGTGATGACGTCGATCGCGGCGGAGGGGACACCTCGGGGGACGTAGACGTGAGCGCGGTGGCCGAGAAGACGTGCCGTACGGGCCACCGCGCGGCCGTGGTTGCCGTCGGTCGCGGTCACCAGGGTGACGGGGCCCGGCGGGCGGTTGGCGAGGGCGCGGTGGATCGCCCAGGAGGCACCGAGCACTTTGAACGCGGGGAGGCCGAGGCGGGCGGACTCGTCCTTGACGAAGAGCCGCCCGACCCCTGACTCCCTTGCCAGGGAGGGGAGTTCGACCAGTGGAGTGGGTGCGTAGCCGGGCAGGGAGCGGTGGAAGGCCCGGACCTCGGTGGGGGCGGGGGCGCACCGCCAGGTGCGGGCCTCGGGGCGGTACAGCCAGGGGATGTCGATCACGTGCTCAGCGTCCACCGGCCGGCTGCGGGTGTCACGGGATTTCGGGGCCCGCGAACTCCGTCATGGCGTCGATCAGCCAGCGGCCGAGGTAGTCGGCGAAGGAGGAGCGGGGGAAGAGGCGGTACGCCTCCTCGCCGGTCTGCCAGAGGACGACCGGGACCGGGCCGACCGTCGTGGAGACGGCGCGGCCCGGGGCGAACACGCGGGGGTGGAGGTCCAGAGGGCAGCCCTTCTCCAGGACCGCGCGGGCACTGGGCCCGGCCAGTTCGAGGGTGGTGCGGTTGGCGGAGACGTCCACCACCGAACCCGGGTCCGCTCCCAGCGCCTCCTTCACCTCCCCTGTCAGGGTGGCTGGTTCGGCGTCGGACACGAGAAGCCATTCGTCCGGGCCCGCCCAGGTCGCCGTGTGGGCACCGGACGTGGTGGTGTGGCCGCACCTGCGGGGCAGCGGGGCACCGAGGGTCTTCTCGATGCGGGCCGCCGCGTCGGAGGACGGGTCCACGCGGACGTTCACCATGGTGAGGAAGGGGAGTTCGGCCAGGGAGA
This sequence comes from Streptomyces sp., assembly GCA_036569285.1. Classification (GTDB taxonomy): domain Bacteria; phylum Actinomycetota; class Actinomycetes; order Streptomycetales; family Streptomycetaceae; genus Streptomyces. The sequence goes on along the minus strand of DATCQX010000422.1, from coordinate 23,266 downwards.
CGCCCCTCGGTCCGGTGACCGTCGCCGCGGACATCTGTTCCTTGAGGTGGGCCAGGGGGCTCACCGCGATCGGGTCAGCCATCTCGGCGGGTCCCTTCCGGGTCGTAGAGGACGAAGTCGGTCACCTCGACGGGCACCAGCGCGTCGCCCACCGGCGCGAGGAGGGTCTCGCCGTGCCGGTCCCGGCCGCCCGACACCAGGGCGAGGGCGAAGGGACGGCCGAGGGCCTGGCTGTGGTAGCTGGAGGTGACATGGCCGAGCATCGGCACCGGCACAGCGGCCACGTCGGTGTCGGGCGCGAGGAGTTGGGTGCCTTCGGGGAGCCGGGTCGCGCGGTCGACGGGGAGCAGGCCGACGAGATGTTTGCGGTCGGCGCGCCGAGTGTCGGGGCGCTGGAAGGAGCGTTTCCCGATGAACTCCTTCTGCTTCGACACCACCCAGCCCATCCCCGCGTCCTGCGGAGTGACGGTCCCGTCGGTGTCCTGCCCGACGATGATGTACCCCTTCTCGGCGCGCAGCACGTGCATGGTCTCGGTGCCGTAGGGCGTGATCCCGTACGGCTGCCCGGCGGCATGCACCTGCTCCCAGACGGCCCGCCCGTACCACGCGGACACGTTGATCTCGTAGGCGAGTTCGCCGGAGAACGAGATCCGGCAGATCCGGGCCAGGGCCCCCGAGGCGAGGGTGGTCTCACGGAACGCCATGAAGGGGAACGCCTCGTTGGACAGGTCGACGTCCGGCGCCAACTGCCTTACGACATCACGGGACTTGGGGCCGACGACCGCGATCGTCGCCCACTGCTCGGTCACCGACGTGCAGTACACGTCGAGCTGCGGCCACTCGGTCTGGAGCCACTCCTCCAGCCAGTCCAGGACTCCGGCCGCGCCACCGGTGGTCGTCGTCATGAAGTACCGCTCGTCGTCGAGGCGCAGGGTCACACCGTCGTCGAAGATCATGCCGTCGGGCTTGCACATCACGCCGTAGCGGGCGGTTCCCGGCTTCAGCTTCTTGAACGCGTTGGTGTAGATCCGGTTGAGGAACTCCCCCGCGTCGGCGCCCCGGATCTCGATCTTCCCGAGGGTGGAGGCGTCCATGAACGCGACCCCCTCGCGCGCGGCCCGGCACTCGCGGGCGACGGCGGCGTCCATGTCCTCGTCGCCCCGCGGGTAGTAGCGGGGCCGCTTCCACTGCCCGACGTCCTCGAACACCGCCCCGTGCTCGACGTGCCAGTGGTGGACGGACGTCATACGCGCCGGGTCGAACAGGTCGCCCCGCTCACGCCCGGCGAGCGCGGCGAACGCGACCGGCGTGTAGGGCGCCCGGTAGGCGGTGGTGCCGATCTCGCCGGGGGATCCGCCGAGCAACGAGGCGATGACGCCTATGGAGTTGACGCCGGACGTCTTGCCCTGGTCGCCCGCGGTGCCGAGCGAGGTGTAGCGCTTGACGTGCTCGACTCCCCGCATTCCGGCGCCCGTTGAGCGCAGCACATCAGCGACGGTGACGTCCCGCTGGAGGTCGACGAAGTGGTCGTCGTACGACTCGGCGGGCACCGTCCACAACGCCCGTACAGGGGACGCCGGTTGCCTCGAAGGTTCCGGCGGCACCGGCACCGGGAACCCCGACTCGGTGGCGGCCAGCGCCCCGGCGCGCTCGCCTTCGGCGATGCAGGCCGGAGTGTCGTAGGTACCCTGGGCGGCCCCCACGACCCGCTGCCCGCGCACGGTCCCGTCCGGCACGAAGGCCACCGACTCGTCGTCCCAGCGCACCTTTCCCTGCCGCTGGCTGTGCAGGTGGACGACGGGGCTCCACCCCCCGGAGACGGCGAGGAGATCGCAGTCCAGCTCCACGGCCGAGGTGCCGTCGAGTTCCTGAACCCTGACCCCGGTCAACCGCCCCTCCCCCGAGGCCGATACGACCGCGCTGCCGGTCAACACCCGTACGGCGTCCGCCAGTACGGCGGCCCGAGCCGGCAGCTCCGTGCGCGCGTCCACCACAGCCACGACCTCGACCCCGGCGGCCCGCAACGCGTCCACGGTGTCGTACGCGCTGTCATTGGTCGTGCTCACCACGGCCCGCGAACCCGGCGTCACCGCATACCTCTTGAGGTACGTCCGCACGGCCCCGGCGAGCATCACCCCCGGCCGGTCGTTCCCGGCGAAGACGAGGGGGCGTTCGTGCGCGCCGGTCGCCAGGACGACCTGCTTGGCGCGGATGTGCCACAGCCGCTGCCGGGAGACGCCCTTCAACGACAGGTTCTCGGTGCGTCGTTGGAGCGCGAGGACATAGTTGTCGTCGTACGCCCCGAAGGCGGTCGTCCGCCGCAGGACGACGGTCTCGGGCGCGGCGTCGAGACGCGCACGCGCCTGCGCGACCCACTCGGAGCGGTCGAGGAGCGAGCCGCCCGGCTCCGGCTGGTCGTCGACGAGGATCACGCGGGCGCCCGACGCACTCGCCGCGAGTGCCGCGGCGAGTCCCGCGGGGCCCGCGCCGACGACCAGCACATCGGTGTGGGCGTACTTCTTGTCGTAGACGGCCGGGTCGGCACCGGGGTCGAGGCGGCCCTTGCCGGAGAGGGTGCGGGCGGCGAGGCCGTCGTACAGCTCGACCGTGGTGGCCGGGAGCATGCCCTCGGAGTACGAACCGTCCACCTGTATCAGGGCGTTCGGCTCCTCGACGCCCGCCGAGACGATGCCCCGGGGGCGGCCCCGGTAGAGGGAGGGGGCGACCTCGATCACGCCGTTCGCGAGCATCGCGGAGGCGAGGGTGTCGCCGGGGTGGCCGGTCAACTCCCGTCCGTCGAGAGTGAACCGGAGGGTCGTGGCGCGGTCGATCCGTCCGCCGCGCGGGAGCCGGAAGGGCTGGTCGGTCATCGGGTTCCTTCCGGGCGGGGCTCGTCCTTGCGGTAGACGGTGAGGATCTCGTGGCTCGCGGTGTCGCGCAGGACGTTGAACCAGCGGCGGCAGCCGGTGCTGTGGACCCAGCGTTCGGCGAAGGGGCCCTTGGGGTTGTCCCGGTAGAAGAGGTACTCGGCCCACTCGGCGTCGGTGAGGTCGCCGGGGTTCTCCGGGTACGGGACGTGGGCCTGGCCGCCGTAGTGGTACTCGGTCTCGTCGCGCGGGCCGCACCAGGGGCAGTCGATCAGCAGCACGGTGCCTCCTCAGTGGGCCACGGCGGCGGCGCCGTGTTCGTCGATCAGGGCGCCCGTCGTGAACCGGTCGAGCGCGAACGGGGCATTGAGGGCGTGGGGTTCGCCGGTGGCGATGGTGTGCGCGAAGGTCCAGCCGGCCGCCGGGGTGGCTTTGAAACCGCCGGTCCCCCAGCCGCAGTTGACGTACAGGCCGGCCACCGGCGTGGTGCCGATGATCGGGGAGGCGTCCGGGGTGACGTCGACGATGCCGCCCCAGGTGCGCAGGACGTGCGCGCGGGCGAAGACGGGGAACAGCTCGACGGCGGCGGCCATCTGACGCTCGATCACATGGAACGAGCCGCGCTGCCCGTACCCGTTGTACGAGTCGACGCCCGCGCCCATCACCAACTCGCCCTTGTGGGCCTGCGACACGTAGACGTGGACGTGGTTCGACATGACGACGGTCGGGTGGACCGGCTCGTGCAGCTCGGAGACGAGGGCCTGGAGGGGGTGCGACTGGACGGGCAGGCGGAACCCGGCGAGCCGCGCGAGGACGCTGCTGTGCCCGGCCGCCGCGAGCCCGACGCTCCCGGCGAGGATCCGGCCCCGGCTGGTCTCGACGCCCACGACGCGGTCGCCGTCCCTGACGAAGCCGGTGACCTCGCAGCCCTGGATCAGGTCGACGCCGTGCGCGTCGGCACTGCGGGCCAGCGCCCAGGCGACGTGGTCGTGCTTGGCGATCCCGGCGCGCGGCTGGTAGGTCGCGCCGAGCACCGGATAGCGGGTGTCCGGGGAGACGTTGACGATCGGGCAGACCTCGGCGACCTGCTCCGGCGCCAGCCACTCGGCGTCGACTCCGTTGAACCGGTTGGCGTTGACGCGCCGGACGCCCTCACGGACGTCCTGGAGGGTGTGCGCGAGGTTGAGGACACCGCGCTGGCTGAACAGGAAGTCGTAGTCCAGCTCCCCGGGCAGGCGCTCCCACAGTTTCAGCGCGTGTTCGTAGATCGCGGCGCTCTCGTCCCACAGGTAGTTGGAGCGGATGATCGTCGTATTGCGGGCCATGTTGCCGCCCGCGAGCCAGCCCTTCTCCAGGACGGCGACGTTCGTGATGCCGTGGTTGACGGCGAGGTAGTGCGCGGTGGCCAGGCCGTGCCCGCCGCCGCCGACGATGACGACGTCGTAGGAGCGTTTCGGGTCGGGGTTGCGCCACAGGAAGTCGGGGTGCTCCGGGAGCGGGGCCTCGGTCATGCCAGGTCTCCGTACAAGGGGAAGGCGTTCGCCAACTTCGTCACCCGATCCCGGAGTTCCCCCTCCGGTGCCTCCCCCTTGAGTGCCTCGGCGATGATGTCCGCGACCTCCTGGAACTCCGGCCTCCCGAATCCGCGTGTGGCCAGTGCCGGCGTTCCGATCCGCAGTCCGGACGACACCATCGGCGGACGCGGATCGAAGGGGACGGCGTTGCGGTTGACGGTGATCCCGACCCGGTGCAGACGGTCCTCGGCCTGTTTGCCGTCCAGCGCCGAGTTCCGCAGGTCGACGAGGACGAGGTGCACTTCGGTGCCGCCGGTCAGCACGGTGATCCCGGCCTCGGCGACGTCGTCCGCCAGCAGCCGCCCGGCGAGCGCCCGGGCCCCCTCCAGCGTCCGCCGCTGCCGGTCCTTGAAGTCCGCGCTCGCGGCCACCTTGAAGGCGACCGCCTTGGCGGCGATGACGTGTTCGAGCGGGCCGCCCTGCTGGCCGGGGAAGACCGCCGAGTCGATCTTCTTCGCGAGACCGGCCCGGGTGAGGATCACGCCGCCGCGCGGGCCGCCGAGGGTCTTGTGGGTCGTCGTGGTGACAACGTCCGCGTACGGCACGGGATTCGGGTGCAGGCCCGCCGCGACCAGCCCCGCGAAGTGCGCCATGTCGACCATCAGGTACGCGTCGACCGCGTCCGCGATCCGCCGGAACTCCGCGAAGTCGAGGTGCCGGGGATACGCGGACCATCCGGCGACGATCAGCTTCGGCCGGTGCGCGAGGGCGAGCCGCTCGACCTCGTCCATGTCGATCCGCAGGTCGGACTCGCGGACGTGGTAGGGGACGACGTCGTAGAGCTTGCCGGAGAAGTTGAGGCGCATGCCGTGGGTGAGGTGGCCGCCGTGCGCGAGGTCGAGGCCGAGGATCGTGTCGCCGGGCTTCAGCAGGGCGGACATCGCGGCGGCGTTGGCCTGGGCGCCCGAGTGGGGCTGGACGTTGGCGTGTTCGGCGCCGAACAGGGACTTGATCCGGTCGATCGCCAACTGCTCGATGACGTCGGTGTGTTCGCAGCCGCCGTAGTAGCGGCGGCCCGGGTAGCCCTCCGCGTACTTGTTGGTGAGGACCGAGCCCTGGGCCTCCAGGACGGCGACGGGGGCGAAGTTCTCGGAGGCGATCATCTCCAGCGTCGACTGCTGGCGGTGGAGTTCCGCGGCCAGGGCGGTGGCGACGTCGGGGTCGAGTACGGCGAGCGGGAGTGACAGGGTCATCTGTGCACCATCCTGGGAACCGACTGGTACGCGACTGATATATCAAGCTCTGCGGTAAGGTATGCGGGCTCACCGGGACAGGTCAAGGGGGCAGTCATGCAGCAGACGGCGACCGAGGGGCCGTCCCTCGCGCAGCAGGCGTACCGCACGGTCCGCGACCGGCTCGTCCTCCTGGACATCCGGCCCGGCGCCCCCATCAACGAGGAGCAGCTCGCGCAGTCCCTGGGCGTCGGCCGCACCCCGTTGCGCGAGGCCCTCAAACGCCTCCAGTACGAGCGCCTCATCACCACCTACCCCCGGCGCGGCACCTTCGCCACCGACGTCAACATCACCGACCTCGCCCACGTCTCCGAGGTCCGACAGGAGCTGGAACCCCTGGCCGCCGCCCAGGCCGCCCGCCGCGCCACGGCGGCCGACCGCGCGACCCTCACGTCACTCCTCGACGACCTCACCACCACGGACATCCACCACCGCGCCGCCGCCGACCTCCTCCACCTCGACCTCCGGGTGCACCGCGCCGTCTACGCCACCACCCACAACCCGTACCTCGAAGACACCCTCGTCCAGTACGACAACCTCGCCACCCGCATCTGGTGCCTCTTCATCGACCGCCTCCCCGACATGGCCGGCCACATCGGCGAACACGGCCCCCTGATCGCGGCGATCGTGGCGGGCGAGGCGGAGCGGGCGGCGGAGCTGGCGCGCCGGCACGTGGAGGGGTTCGAGAGGGCGGTGCGGGCGGTGATCTGAGGGCCTCTCACCACCCGCCCGCACGCCTCACCTCACCTCACCGGCGGCTTCGTCACCGCCGTCAGCACCATGGCCGCGAGCGTCACCCCGCCGATCGTCACGAACGCCGTCCCGTACCCGCTCGCCGCGAGGTGGGCCGTCGTGAGGGGGCCGAGGAGGCCGGCGAGGCTCCAGGAGACGAGCATCGGGCCGTAGACGGCGCCGATGTGGGCGACGCCGAAAAAGTCGCCCGCAGTGGCGGGCATGGTGCCGAAGCCGCCGCCGTTGGCGAGGCTCACGGCGCAGACGAGGGCGGCGAAGAGGGCGGGGTCGGTCGCCCAGGGCAGGGCGAGCAGGCACAGGCCCTGGATCAGGAGGAGGACGGCGAACGTCCGCATGCGGCCCGCCCGTTCGGAGACCGCGCCGGCCAGCGGGCGTCCGACGCCGTTGAAGACTCCGGCCGCCGCCGTCAGCGCCGCGGCCGATCCGGCGTCGTACCCGGCGACGGAGTGCGCGGCGGGGGCGAGGACGCTGACGAGGCTGATCCCGGCGAGGGAGCTGGCGAAGAGGATCGTCGCGAGGAGGTACCACTCGCGGCTGCGCAGGGCCTCGCGGCCGGTGAAGGAACGCCCGTTGAAGCCGCTGACCACGACGGACGGGGCGCTCGCGGGCGGGTTGACGAACAGCCAGGCCGTCGGCAGCGTCATCGCCGCGCAGAGCAGCCCGATCGGCAGGAACGCCTGGGTGGGAACGTGCTCGTAGCGGTGGACGAGGGCCGCCATCACCGGCGCCCCGAGGACCGGTCCGAGGCCGAACCCGCCGACGCTGACCCCGGTGATCAGCCCCCGCTTGTCCGGGAACCACTTCTGGAGCAGCGCCGTCGGCACGATGTACCCGATGCCGAGCCCCACCCCGGAGACGACGCCGTAGCACAGGACCAGGATCCACAGGTCGGCCGCGTCCCGGGCGAGGGAGCAGGCGACGATGCCCGTCGAGTAGACGGCCGCCCCGGTCATCGCCGTCACCCGGGAGCCGTGCCGCTCCTGGAGCCGCCCGCCGCACCAGCACCCGATGAAGACCATCCCGACGGCGACGCTGAACGGGAGGGTCGCCCGCGTCGCGTCGTACGCGAACACCGACCCGGGCTCCCTGAGCGCCCGTCCGAACACGCTCCACGCGTACACGGACCCGAGGGCCAGCTGGAACACCACGGCCGCGACGGCGACCCACCACCGGCGCGGGACCCCCGGCCGCCGGTGCCGCACCAGCACCGGCATCGACACGGAGACCACCACACGCCGGGCGGCGTCCGGCCGTACGTACACCTCCGGCGCACGCTTCTCACGGGACGTATCGACTGCAGACCCCACGACAGAAACCACCTAGGTATCGGGCCGTCACGACGGCGGGGCCCGCAGGGGCCCGAACCGGCGGACGAACGTTTCGGCAAGCTCAGCTCTTGAACGGCGGCCGACCACCGCGGACACGCCGACCGCCCACGCCGCACGCCGTGTTCACCCATGGGGGTCCTCGGACGACGCCATCCGGCCCGCACCTCTCACTTGAAAGTTTGAGCAGCCTTTGACGCCGAATGCCTTACGCACTTCACGCATTGGCGTCCATGATCACCAACGGCGGCCGTCCCGACCGTCCCGCACCCCCACAAGCGGAGAACCTCATGCACCACAACAGAAAACTGGCGGCGCTCGCGGGCGCGACCCTGCTGGGAGCCCTCTCCCTCGCGGCCCCACCCGCACAGGCGGCCGGAAGCGGCCCCGCGCAACGGGTGATCGTCCTCATGCGCGACCAGCTCACCGACCTCCCGATCCGCACCCACGCCGCCGAGCGCAGCCGCGCCGCCGCCGACGACCAGGCGTCCGTCGTCACGCAGTTGAAGCGGAGCGGCGCCACCCACATCAACGGCATGAGCCTCATCAACGCCGTCTCCGCCACCCTGAAACCGGACGCCATAGCCCGCATACGCGGCGACCAGGACGTGGCCGCGGTCGTGCCGGACCTCCCGCTCCGCCTCCCCTCCAGGCATGACGCCGCCGCCTCCGGCATCGCCCCGGCCGCCGCCACGGGCACCTGCTCCAAGAAGCCCTTCCTCGAACCCGAGGCCCTCCAGCTCACGCACACCGACGCCGCGCAGCGCACCGCGACGGGCAAGGGCGTGAAGGTCGCGATCTTCGCCGAGGGCATGGACGCGGACAACCCCGAGTTCATCCGCCCCGACGGCACCCATGTGGTCACCGACCGCCAGGACTTCAGCGGCGACGGCGTCAACGCCGGCACCGGCGGCGGCGAGTCGTTCGGCGACGCGAGTTCCATCGCCGCGCAGGGCAGCCGTACGTACGACATGTCCGAGCAACTGCCGTACGCCAAGCTGCCCAAGGGCTGCACGTTCCGCATCCGCGGGTTCGCGCCCGGCGCCGAGCTGATGGACCTGCGGGTGTACGGCAAGCGCTCCTGGACCTCCGGGTTCGTACGGGCCGTCCAGTACGCGGTGGAGCACCACGCCGACGTCCTGAGCCAGTCGTTCGGCAGCAACGTGTACCCCGACGCGGCCACCGACCCCGTCCTGCTGGCCGACGTCGCCGCGGTCTCCGCGGGCGTGACCGTGGTCGCCTCCAGCGGTGACTCGGGGACGTCGGGGACGGTGGGCTCACCGGCCAGTTCCCCGAAGGTGATCGGCGTGGGCGCCACCACGTCCTTCCGGCTGGTGGCGCAGGCGTTCGGCTACTCGAAGTGGACCAGCGACAACATCACCGCGCTGTCCTCCGGCGGCACGACCCAGGACAACAAGGTCGTCGACCTGGTGGCCCCCGGGATGGTCGGCATGTCCGCCTGCACCCCCTCCCCGCGCTTCGCCGACTGCGCCCTGCCCACCCAGGTCTTCGGCGGCACCAGCCAGTCGGCACCCTTCGTGGCCGGCGCGGCGGCCGTCGTCATCCAGGCGTACAAGGACACCCACGGCGGGCAGCGGCCCGCACCGGACCTCGTCAAGCGGCTCCTGACCGGCACGGCGAAGGACCTCAACACCCCCGCCGACGAGCAGGGCGCGGGACTCCTCGACACCGCCGCGGCCGTCCGTGCCGCCCGGTCGAGCGGCCCCCAGCTGATCCCCTCCGCCGGCCAGTTGAACATCGTCGGCAAGCCGGGAAGCACACGGGACACCACGGTCGCGCTGACCAACACCGGCGCCCGCCCGCAGCGGGTCACCATGACCTCCCGCGCGGTCGGCGCCCAGACCTTCAGCACCCTGCGCAAGGTCACCGTCGGCAAGCCGCTGGCCGGGGACGACCGTGAAGGCGTGCTCGCCGCGCGGCCGTTCACCGTCAAGGTCCCCAAGGGCACCCCGCTGCTGGACGCCGAGATGGTGTGGCCCGGCACCGCCGACTCCGGAAAGCTCGCGCTGATCCTGACCGACCCCGACGGGCGGCTGACCCAGGTCAGCTACGACTACGACGGGTACGGCCGGTACACGAACTACCAGCACGTGGACGTCCACGACCCGCGCCCCGGCACCTGGACGGTCAAGGTGGTGTGGGGCAACGGCCGTATGCACCTCCAGGACGAGCCGCTGAAGCCCGGCAGCTACCGGGGCCCGGTCACCGTCCGGCTCACCGGTCACCGCTACACCACGGCCGGGGTGCCGGAGCGGACGCGGCTCGTCCCGGCACACGGCACCGCCCGGTTCCCGGTGCGGATCCCGCTGCCGCGCACGGCCGGTGACGCGCCGTTCTCGCTCCAGTTCGCCTCCGACGCGGGCACCCGCCTGTCCCTCCCGGTGGCCCGCCGCGCCCTGATCCCCACCGACCCGGCGCCGGGGCACAGCACGTCCTTCGCCGCCACCATCACCGGCGGTGTGGGCCGGGACGTCGGCCAGACCAAGGGCTTCTACCTGGACGTACCGGCGGGCCGGCGCAATCTGACCGTCGACCTCACGGCCGAGGACCCCGGCGCCGACCTGGTGTACTACCTGATCAGCCCCGACGGCCAGGTCCTCGCCCGCGACACCGACCGTACGAAGGAGACGCACAGCGTTCCGACGAAGTACGCGAGCCTCATCGCGAACCGTCCGGCGGCCGGGCGCTGGACCCTGATCGTCGGACTGCCCGACGCCGTCAGCGGCAAGGTGTTCAGCCAGCAGGTCACCGGGAAGGTCCGCTTCGACGCGGTGCGGGCGTCGGCGCCGGGGCTGCCCGGCAACGCGTCCCGTGTCATCGAGCGCGGCAGCTCGCTCACCGTCCCGGTCGAGGTGGTCAACTCCGGTTCGTCCGTGCGGAACTACTTCCTCGACCCGAGGCTCGACGCCCCGACCGAGATCAACGTCTCCGAGATCGGTGACGACAAGTCGGGAACGGCGAAGATCAACGAGTCCAGCCTGGCCTGGAACGTGCCCTCGCACACCACCCGGCTGGTCGCCACGGCGAGCGCCGGCCACCCGGTCGACCTGAACATCTACCCGTGGACCGGCGAACCCGGAGTGTTCGGGGAAGCCGGAGCCGACGACACCACGGTCGCCACCGCCCTCGCCGGCCAGCTGGCCTCGGGACAGTGGAACACCGACGTGAGCGACCCGGGCCCCTTCGACAAGCCCTCCGGCACGGGCAGCACCGCGAAGGTCACGCTCACCGCCACGACCCAGGCGTTCGACCCGGCGGCCAAGGCGTCCACCGGTGACTACTGGGACCTGGACGCCGACTTCGACAGCGTCCGGGCCGCCCCCGGCAAGACGGCGACGATGCACCTCACCCTCACTCCGACCGCGCCCGTCGGCACGGTCGTCCACGGAACCGTCTACATCGCCACCGACTCGGCGCTCGGAGACGGCTCCGAGCTCATCGGGATCCCGTACACCTACACCGTGGGCTGAGCCCTCGGTCTCCCGCGCCGCCCGTCCCGCGTCCGTGAAGGCGCTCGGGGCGGGCAGCGCGTTTTCCCCGTGCCGTTTCTCTAGCGGGCCACGGGGAGTTCGACCGTGACCCGCAGGCCGCCCCCAGGACGCGGCGTGAGCGTGAGCCTGCCGTCGTGGGCCTGCGTGATCGTCGCGACGAGGGCGAGGCCGAGACCCACACCCGCGTGCCCGGAGTGCACGCGTTCGGTGCCCCGCTGGAAGGGTTCGGTGAGGGTGGCGACGAGGTCGGGGGCGAGGCGTTCGCCGGTGTTCTCGACCGTGAGGAGGGCCGCGTGGCCTCGCACGGCCGTGTGGACGCGGACGGCGCCGTCCGCGGGGAGGTTGTGGACGATCGCGTTCTGGACGAGGTTCGTGACGAGTTGGAGGAGGAGCGCCGGTGAGCCGGTCGCCGGGGTGATGTCGCCGGTCGTTTCGAGGGTGACGCCGTGGCGTTCCGCGAGGGGGAGGAGGGTTTCGGCGGTCTCTTCCGCGAGGAGGGACAGGTCGACAGGTTCCGGGGTGAACGTCTTCTGTTCGGCGCGGGCGAGCAGCAGGAGCGCCTCGGTGAGGTCGATGGCCCGGGTGTTGACGGTGTGGAGGCGGTCGAGGACGGCCGCCGGGTCGCGCTCGGGGTCCGAACGGGCCACGTCGATCAGGGACTTGGAGACGGCCAGCGGGGTGCGCAGCTCGTGGGAGGCGTTCGCGGCGAACCTCCGCTGGGCGGCGACGTGCGCTTCGAGGCGGACGAGCATCGTGTCGAACGCGTCGGCGAGTTCCCGGAACTCGTCCGCGCGGCCCGGCAGCCGGATGCGGTGCGACAGCGAGCCGTTCGCGGCCAGCCGGGTGGCGTACGTGATCCGGTTCAGCGGGGCGAGCATCCGCCCGGCGAGGAACCAGCCGCCGACCAGGCCGAACACCAGCAGGAACAGCACGGTGAAGGAGCCGATCGGGACGAAGGCACGGACGACGGAGAGCTGGTACCCGGGCGCGAAGACGATCCCGACGTGCCGCACGCGCGTCAGGAAGTACCAGCCGGCGACGAGCACGATGACGCCGGCCAGCAGCAGGAACCCCGTGTAGCTGAGGGTGAGTTTGAGGCGCAGGCTCGGTCCGGGCTCCCTATCCACGCTCCCCTCCCCCGATCCGGTACCCGACCCCCGGCACGGTCACGATGAGCCACGGCTCCCCGAGCCGCTTGCGCAGCGCCGAGACGGTGATCCGCACAGCGTTGGTGAACGGGTCGGCGTTCTCGTCCCACGCCCTCTCCAGCAACTCCTCCGCGCTGACGACGCCTCCCTCGGCGGCGACGAGGACTTCGAGGACGGCGAACTGCTTGCGGGTGAGCGCGACGTACCGGCCGTCCCGGTGGACCTCCCGGCGGAACGGGTCCACACGCAGGCCCGCGATCTCCCGGACGGGCGGCCTGCTGTGGGCGCGCCTGCGGTCGAGTGCCCTGAGCCGCATAACGAGTTCACGCAGGTCGAACGGTTTCGTGAGGTAGTCGTCGGCGCCGAGGCCGAATCCGGACGCCTTGTCGTCGAGCCGGTCGGCCGCGGTCAGCATGAGGATCGGGGTGCCGCTTCCGGAGGCGACGATCCGGCGCGCGACCTCGTCGCCGGAGGGGCCGGGGATGTCCCGGTCGAGGACGGCGATGTCGTAGCTGTTCACACCGAGCAGCTCCAGCGCGGTGTCGCCGTCCCCCGCGAGATCCGCCGCGATCGCCTCCAGCCGCAGGCCGTCTCGGATGGCTTCCGCCAGATAGGGCTCGTCCTCGACGATCAGCACACGCATGGGTCAAGGCTACGAGCGGGGGCATATCGTCCGCGTATCGAGAAGCGCATACGTCCTGGCAACAGGGGGGTGCGTTGGCTGACGGCATGACTCGAAATTCCAGGGTGGGGCAGGGGGACGGCGCGGGCGGGGCGGAGGACGCGCCAGTTCAGGGAGGCGCCTCACTGGACGCCAGCTCGCCTTACGCAGAGCACGCCGCACCCGTCGTCCCCGAAGCCCCGCGCACAGCCCGCACCCGCCTCTATGCCCTCTCCCGCCCCGCCCTGTGGCGCCGTGGCCCAGTGCTCGTCCTGGCCGGGCTCGCGCTGGGCCTGCTCATGCCGCTGCACGCGCGTCTGCCCGACCGCGCCGGGATCGGCGGCCTCGTGGAGACGTTCCTGCCGTGGACCGGCCTCGGTGTGCCGGTGCTGCTCGTCGCCGCGCTGTGGCGGCGCTCCCCGTCGGCGCTGGTCGCGCTGGTGTTGCCGACGGCGGTGTGGCTGAGCCTCTTCGGAGGGCTGCTCGGCGACCGGTCCCGGCCGGGCGGTGACCTCATGCTGGTCAGCCACAACGTGTCCGCCGGGAACCGGGACCCGGCGGGCACCGCGCGTGCCCTGGTCCGCTCCGGCGCGCAAGTGCTGGCGCTGGAGGAGATCACCGCGCGGGCGCGGGGCGTGTACGAGCGGGAGCTGGCGTCGGCGTACCCGTACCACTCGGTGCTGGGCACGGTCGGCGTGTGGAGCAGGCTGCCGCTGTCGGACACCCGGCCGGTCGACATCCAGCAGGACGCCGGTCCACTGGGTGCCACCAAGTCGGCCGCCGAAAAGCTGCCTTACAGCCGGGCTCTGCGCACCACGGTGTCGACGAGCCACGGCCCGCTCACCGTGTACGTCGTCCACCTGGGGTCCGTCCGGGTGAACCCCCGGTCCGGCTTCTGGACGGACTCGCGGGACCGGAACGTCCGGGCGCTCGGCGAGGTCCTCGCCGCCGAACGCGGCGAGCGGGTCGTACTGCTCGGCGACCTGAACGGCACGCTGGACGACCGTGCCTTCGACGGCATCACCTCCCGGCTGCGGTCGGTCCAGGACGTGGCGGGCAAGGGCTTCGGCTTCAGCTGGCCCGCGGCGTTCCCGGTCGCGCGGATCGACCAGATCCTGACGCGGGGCGTGGATCCGAGGAGCGCGTGGGTGCTGCCGAGGACGGGCAGCGACCATCTTCCGGTGGCGGCGCGGATCGGCTGGTGAGCACGGGCGCCCCCCTTCCGGGAATGTCCGAAAAGGGCCGGTCGCATCCTCCAACCATTCCCCCGCCCCCGTTGTCTCACCGTGCACGAACAGCCAACCCGACTTCGAAGGAAGGGAGTTGCTCACCCATGAAACGCTGGGCAACCGCGCTGGCCGCACTGACGCTGGCGCTGACCGGAGCCGGCCTCGCGCCGTCCGCCGCTGCGGCGGCCTCTCCGGGGGCCGCCGCCTGTGAGACGGGGTGGGGAAGCGACACGAAGGCCGCGCCGGGGTCGATCGGCATGACCGGTTCCCTCACGGCCGTCCGCACGGGCCGGCACGACTGCTACGACCGGATCGTCCTGGACATCCCCGGGATGACGACCGCCGACCCGGCCGGGTACTGGGTGCAGTACGTGGACTCGTTCGCCCACCCGCCGACGCAGACGGGCATCCCCGTGGCCGGCGGCGCGATCATCGAGATCGAGTTCACGGCGCCGGTGGCCGCCACCTACCCCGCCCGGCTGGCGGCCCGCCTGCCCGGCGTCGACCTCACCGGCTACCGCACTTTCCGCGACGCGAAGTTCGGCGGCACCTACGACAACGCCACGCACCTCGGGCTCGGCGTCCGGGCCAGGCTGCCGTTCCGGGTGCTGGCCCTTCCCGGCCGCCTGGTGGTGGACGTCGCCCACACCTGGTGAGGCCTCACACCCGGTGACGCCTCACGCCTGAGGAGGCCGGGGTTTGTTGATACGTCACCCGCTGAACTTCGACGCGTTCTCCGCCAGCCACGCGTCGAAGCTCCGCAGCTGCGGGTTCAGCTCCCGGAGCCGGTCCAGATCGCGCGCCCCGGTGAACTCCCGCTCGAAGTCCCCGTAGTACTGGAACATGTTGCCGATCTCGTCCCCGGCGGGGATGCCGAGGGAGCGGAACACGTCGTACGGGACGGACTGGAAGCGCACGGGCTCGCCGTACACCGTGGAGAGCTTCTCGGCGTACTGGGCGCCGGTGAGGTGGTCGCCCGCGAGGCTGACGGTCTCGCCGATGTACCGCTCGCCGCCCTTGAGGAGGGCGAGGGCGGTGCGGCCGATGTCGGCGGCGTCCACGCCGGCCAGGAGCTTGCCGTCCTCCAGCGGGAGGGTGAGGGTGAGGACGCCGTCGTCGGCGCGCTTGGGGGCGAACCCTTCCAGGAAGCCCTGGAAGTAGTAGGTGGTGTTGAGGAAGGTCGTCGGCACACCGGCGTCGGTGAAGAGGCGGTTGGCCGCGCCCTTCGCGTCGAAGTGCGGCACGTTGTACTGGCCCTGGAGGACCGGCATCCGCTCGTCGGTGAGCGGCAGCAGCTCACGGGTGTCCTCCAGCGTCGACCAGACGACGTGCTGGAGCCCGGCTTCCTTCGCGGCCCTGACCAGCACCTCGGCCTCGGCGGTCTCGGTGGCCGCCGACATGTGCGCCCAGAAGTTGGTCACCAGGAACGCCCCGTACGCGCCCTCGAACGCCGCCCGCACGCTCGCCTCGTCGGCGAAGTCGGCCCGTACGACCTCGGCCCCCAGCGCCGCCAGCTCCTTCGCGGCCGGCGCGTCGGGGTCGCGGGTCAGCGCGCGGACCGCGAACTCCGACTCCGGGTCGGCCAGCGCCGCCCGCACGAACCCGCCGCCCTGCGCACCCGTGGCTCCGGCGACCGCGATGACCTTCTTGCCGTTCATGGTGCCCTCCGAGGAGTTGTAGTTCACGCTTCAACTAAGACCTTAGAACCACCAAGGTGACACGTCAACCACCTCGCGGACAGGAACCGGTACGATGCGGCGAGTTGCCATCTTCAGCAATTCGGCAGCCCGCCGGCCACACAGGTCACGTCAGGGAGAGGTGGTCCTGGTGAGCGGTTTCACCGAGGCGCTGCGCGAACGGGTCCGGGCGGCACGGGAACGGCTCGCGGCGGCGCTCCGCGAGGACGACCCGTACGAAACCGCCGTCGCCCAGGACGAGTTGGACGACGCCCTGCGGATCGCACGCGCTCACGGCGTGGAGACCGGGGAGGAGCCGGACGGGGCCTAGACTCACGCGCCGCGCGACTGGAGGTCCGCCAGGAGTTCCGCCTGGCCGGCGAGGACACCGGAGAGGATCGCGCGGGCGACACGCAGGAGTTCGGCGACGTCGGGGCTGGTCAGGGAGTAGTGGACGGTCGAGCCCTCTTTGCGGCTGACCACGAGGTTCGCGCGGCGCAGCACCGCCAACTGCTGGGAGAGGTGGGCGGGTTCGATGCCGACCTCGGGGATCATCTCGGCCACGGAGTGCTCGCGCTCGCTGAGGAGTTCCAGGACGCGGATGCGGGCGGGATGCCCGAGCGTCTTGAAGAACTCGGCCTTCAGCTGATACAGCGGCGTACTCAACGGCCCCCCACCTCCCGTGTCCGCCCACGCGTCACGACCACGCATGGTAACAACAACAGCGGGTGCCGAATCCGGCAACCGCCGAAAGGAAAGGGGAACCGCGATGGCGTGGCCCAGGGTCGACGGCCTGCGGACCATGGAACTCGGCATGTCCGACGACCTGCGCGTCCGCCTCAACTCCCTCGCCCTGTCCGGGCGGAAGACCGCGACGACCGGTCTGTTCGACGACTACGCCAAGGAGGGCGAGACCCTGGAGACCGTCGGTGAGCGCCTCGTCCTCGTGGACCCCGCGGGCCGCCCGGTCGGCACGATCGAGATCACCGCCGTCCGCGTCCTGCCCTTCGCCGACGTCCCCTGGGAGCACGCCGCCGCCGAGGGTGAGGGCGACGCCTCCCTGGAGGAGTGGCGTGCGACGCATCGCGGCTACTGGGAACGGCTGGGCACGCGCGTCGACGACACCACTCTCGTGGCGTGCCTCTCCTTCCGGCTCGCCCCCTGACCTCCGCCCCGTCAGACGACGAGCGGCCCCGCCACCTCCAGTTCGCCGTGTTCGAGGAGCCATCGGACGGATTCCAGGACGGCGGCCTCGGGCTCGTAGCGGGGGGTGTAGCCGAGGATCGTCCGGGCCTTGTCGATGGCGAAGCAGTGGCTGCGGCGGAGGTGTTCCCAACTTGTCTCCGCGTGTTCCGGGGAGGTGGAGTCGCGGAACTCCTCCCAGGTGACGGGCTCCAGGGAGGCGGTCCGGCCGAACCAGGAGGCGGCGATCTCGGCGTATCCACGGACGTTGAGGGCGGTCGGCGCGACGATGAGGAAGTCCTCTCCCGCTGCCATGTCCCGGCGTGTGACGGCCAGTTCGAAGCTCTGGGCGACGTCGTCGGCGTGGACGTGGTGCATGAACTCGGCGCCGCTGCCGGGGACGCGCAGGGGCCGTCCGGCCGAGAGGGCGGCCCACACCTCGGGGTCGAGGTTGCCGACCGGGCCGATCGGATGCCAGCCGGGGCCGACGATGTGCCCGGGGTGCAGGGACGTCGTCACCAGCCCCCCGGACGCGGTCTCCTCCTTCAGCATCCGCGCGATGAGGTCCTTCTGGATCCCGTACTCCCCCTCGGCGGCCGTCCCCGTCTCCTCGGAGATCGGCGCCCTGAGGCTCGACCCGTAGCGCCAGATGGACCCGCAGTGCACCAGATGCCCAATCTCGCCCCGCAGCCGTTCGACGAGCGCGGTGGCCGACTCCAGGGTGAAGCAGAGGAGATCGACGACGACGTCGGCGCCCAACTCGGCGATACGGTCCGGGAATCCGGGGTCCTCCCGGTCCGCGACGACCTGCCGCACCTGCTTCCACTCGGAGGCTCCGACGTACGCCTCCCTGCTCCCCCGGCTGACGCTGACGACCTCGTACCCGGCTCGGACCAGCCGGGGCACGAGGAACGTGCCGATGTGTCCGCTGCCACCGATGACGACCACACGCATACTCATGGGCACCACCGTAAACTCAGGCGGCGGCCTTCTTCCGCGCCCGGTACGCCGCCGCCTTGATCTTGTTGCCGCAGGACTCCATGCCGCACCACTGCCGCCGCGTCCCCCGCGAGCGGTCGATGTAGGTGCGCGTGCACTCCGGGTTGCCGCACTCCTTGAGCAGCGGCACGTCCGGCCCGCTGAGCAGCTCGACGGCCTGCCGGGCGATCAGCGAGAGCGCCTCCCGCGGCGTCGCCTGCGTCCAGCGCCCCGAAGGGGTGAGCTGCGGGACGGCGGCCGGGTGGCGGGCCGCGTTGTTGACGACCGTCAGCGCCGAGCCGTCGTACTCCTCGCCGAGCCGCCGCGCGGTCACGAGCCGGTAGATCGCCTCCCGTACGCCTTTCGCCTGTTCGACGTCGTCCTCCTCGCCCGGGGAGACCGCGTCGACGACGCCGGACTCGACGTACCAGGCGGTGAGCCGGTCCGGGGTCACGAACATCTCGAAGCGCAGGGTGCGGCGGGCGCGGAGGGTCGCGGCGAAGTCGAGCGCCGGGTGTCCGCAGACGAATACATGGTCGAGGTTCACGTCACCATTCTGGACGGTGACGGACGGGTCGGCAAGGCTCAGAGCCCCAGGTCGAGGGCGAGGCAGGCGAGGGTGCGGTGGTCGGGGTCGTAGGCGAAGCGGGCGGGGTCCTGCGGGGCGGCGGGGCGCTCCTCGACGAGGTCCTCGTAGGCGATGCGCTCCGGGAGCTTGCCGAACCTCTCGTGGCGGGCTGCGGCGGTGGGGTCGGTGGTGAGGTGCTGTTCCATGCTCGTGCTCCTCTGCTGGTCAGAGATCGTGTGCGTCGATGACGGCCTGGGCGAAGGCGGCCGGGGCCTCCTGGGGGAGGTTGTGTCCGACGCCGGTGAGCGTGCGGTGGAGGTACGGGCCGGTGAAGCGGTCGCGGTACGACATGCCGTCGCCGGGGGCCGTGAAGGGGTCGCGTTCGGGGTCGAGGGTGACGGTGGGGACGCCGATCGTGGGGCGCGCGGCGAGCCGCTTCTCCAGTGCGTCGTAGCGGTGTTCGCCGTCCGCGAGGCTCAGGCGCCAGCGGTAGTTGTGCAGGACGATCGCCGGGTAGTCGGGGTTGTCGAAGGCCGTGGCCGTGCGGTCGAAGGTGGCGTCGTCGAAGTCCCAGGTCGGGGAGACGGTCTCCCAGACCAGCCGGGCGAGGTCGCGGCGCAGGTCACGGTCCTCCAGGGCGAGCCGGCCGCGTTCGGTGGCGAAGTAGTACTGGTACCACCAGGTGTGTTCGGCGCTCGCCGACAGGGGTGTGAGGTTGGCCTCGCGGTTGGTGACGAGGTAGCCGCTGACCGAGACGAGCGCCGCGCAGCGCTCCGGCCACAGGGCGGCGACGATGTCGGCGGTCCGCGAGCCCCAGTCGAACCCGCCGAGCACCGCCCGCTCGATCTTCAGGGCGTCCATCAGGGCGAGGACGTCCAGGGCGATCGCGGACTGCTGGGCGTTGCGGAACGTCCGCTCCGACAGGAACCGGGTCGTGCCGTGGCCCCGCAGGTAGGGGACGATCACCCGGTACCCCTCCGCTGCGAGGAGCGGGGCGGCCTCGGCGTAACTGTGCACGTCGTAGGGCCAGCCGTGGAGCAGGATCGCGGCGGGGCCGTGCGCGGGGCCGAGTTCGGCGTACCCGATGTCCAGGAGACCGGCTCTGACCTGCTTGATCCGGGGGAAGCCGACCGGGGCGGCCGAGGCCTTGGGGGCGCCGGTGAGGGGGACGGCGTTGACGGGGGCGGCGGCGAGGGGGCCGGCGACCGTTCCCGCGCCCACGGCCTTGGTGAAGGTACGCCTGCCGATCATGAGGAGATCCCTTCGCGGTGAGTCGGTGAGTCGGTGAGACACGGATATCGTCACCGGTTTAACCGGTGACGTCAACAGGGTCACCGAGATTGCCGTGCCGGGACACGCGTGAGCCCCCGACGGACGGGGACCGTCGGGGGCTCCGGCTCGGGCTCAGCCCACCAGGCTGATGTCCGCCTCCCAGTCCAGCAGCCCGCTGAGCGTGTCGTCGCCGGGGCGGGTCTTGCCGGTGGGGCGGCCCGTCGCGGCGGGCCCGGTGTACGTGCCGCGCGACATCGCCCCGCTGGTGACGATGTTGTGCTCGACGCGGGGGCGGCGCAGCGATTCGTAGCGGGTGAGGGCCGTCTCCGTGTCGGGGAGGTCGCGCAGGCACTTCGCGAGGACGACGGCGTCCTCCAGGGCCATCGAGGCGCCCTGGCCGGTCGCGGGGGACGCCGCGTGGGCCGCGTCCCCGAGGAGCAGGGCGCGGCCCGAGCGCCAGGGCATGCCGACGGGGAGTTCCGTGGCGTTGGTGACCATGAGCTGGTCAGGGGTGCCGGCGACCACGTCGGCGGCGGGGGTGGCGTCCTTGCGCAGGAGCGGGACGAGGAGGTCCCGCCAGTCTGCGGGGGTGCCGTCGGTGATCTCCTGCGGGGTGAGGGGGGCGGCGCCGACGCGGGCGAACCAGTAGGTCTCGCCGTCCGGTGAGCAGGCGAAGCCGAACGCGGCCTCGCTGCCGCGGACCATGGTGATGCACTCGGTTTCCGTGCCCGGTGCGACGTCGCTGGTGCGGCCGTAGAAGACGCGCTGACCGGAGTAGCCCGGCCGCACACCGGGGGCGACCGTGCCGCGGACGACCGAGCCGAGTCCGTCGGCGCCGAGCAGCAGGTCGCCGGTTGCCGTGGAGCCGTCCTCGAAGTGGGCCGTGATCCCGTCGGCGCCCTCCTCGACGCGGGTCAGCCGGGCGCCGTGCCGCAGCGCGATCCCCCGCCGGACGGCCTCCCGCTGGAGCGCGACGGCGAACTGGCCTCGGCGCAGGCAGCGGTAGTTCAGCGCCGGGTCGTGGGCCTCGCCCATCGGTGCGTGCGCCGTTTGCGCGCCTGTCGCCTCCAAGAGGCGGATCTCTCGCAGCGGGAACCCGATCGCGGTGACGGCGTCAGTGGCGCCGATCTCTCTCAGTGCCTGCATCCCGTTGCTGGCGAGGGTGAGGAAGGCGCCGAGGTCCTCCGCTGAGTCTGGGTGTGCCTCGTGCACTTCTACGTTCAGTCCAGCCTGGTTCAGCGCTAGGGCTGCTGCTGTGCCTGCGATACCGCCTCCGGCGATCAGTACTTGCGTCATTGCTCCATACTCCGCTCGTCCTGGGGTCTTGCGGTCTGTGTTTGGGGTTTCTGGGGCTGGTGGTCTCGGGGGGGATTGTCTCTGCTTGTGATGTTTTCACGGGGGCCCGGGGGAAGTTGCGCGGCGTTGAGGGGTGTTTTTTGCAGGGGGCGTGGGCTGGGAGGCTGGCGGGGCGCGTGACATTGGCTCCTCGCCTACGGGGCGCCTAAGTCGGTGTCGAGGACACGATCGTGCTCAGCCCTTCGGGCCTCCGCGCGTTCGTGTCCTCGACACCGACGCGCCCCTTCGGCTCCTTCGCGGCCGGTGGCCGGTGACGGTGCCTGAGTGGGTGGGCACTTGCCCGGCGTTGGTGGAGTTGGTGCCTAGGGTGGTGGGGACTTGGGCGGCGTTAAGGGTGGGGTTCTTTCGGGTGTGATCCTCGGGGGCGTTTCAGTGTGAATCGAACATGGGCAGTTGTTTCCCCTGTGTTGTGATAACTGGCCATGAAAGGGGCGATGTTGACGGCGCTGCGGTTACCCGAGGACGTCATGCGGGCGTTGGGGCATCGGTGTGTGGATCTGCTCGTCGATCATCTGGTCGGGCTGGCGGACGAGCCTGTGTCTGCCGTGGAACTACCCTCACTTGACGGGGTGTTGCCCACGGGGGCGGCGCCGGATCCGGGGGCGGTGTTGGAGGAGACGTGTCGGCTGTTGCGTTCCGGGAACGCGCATCCCGACCATCCTCGGTTCCTCGCGTTCGTGCCGAGTCCCGGTAATTTCGTCGGGGTGTTGGCGTCGGTGCTCGCGACGGGGTTCGCGGTGCCCGGCGGGTGGCGGCTGACCGCTCCTCTGGCGGCGGATGTCGAACTCACCACCCTGCGTTGGCTGGTGGAGTTGCTGGGGTTGCCGGAGGGTACGGGCGGGCTGTTCGTGCCGGGGGGTTCGATGGGGAATTTGACGGCGTTGACGGTGGCTCGGGACCAGCGTGGGACCGGGGCCGCGTACTTTTCCGACCAGACCCATTTTTCCGTAGGCCGCGCGCTTCATGTATTGGGCGTCGGGGCGGACATGGTGCGTCGGCTGCCCTCCGACCGGGCCCAGCGGCTCGATGTGGAGACACTGGCCTCGGCTGTGCGCCGGGATCGGCGTGCGGGGCGGCGCCCGTTTGTTGTGATCGCGAACGCCGGGACGCCGAGTACGGGGGCGGTCGATCCGCTGCCGGAGCTCGCGGAGTTCTGCCGGGCGGAGGGGCTGTGGCTGCATGTGGACGGGGCGTTCGGGGCCGCTGCCGCGCTCACTGAGGAGGGGAGGAGGGAGTTGGTGGGGTTTGGGCTCGCCGACTCGTGGACGGTGGATCCGCACAAGTGGCTTTTCCAGCCTGCCGAGTCGGGGTGTGTGCTGCTGCGGCGGCCCGAGGAGTTGCGGGCGTCGTTCGGGGTGCGGCTTCCCGGGTATCTCGGGGGCGGTGGTGAAGGTGCTGGTGTCCAGGGGGACTTCATGCAGTACGGCATCCAGCAGACCCGTGAGTTCAGGGCTTTGCGACTCTGGCTTTCCCTGAAGGTCTTCGGCGCCGATGCCTTCCGCGCGGCTGTGGCTCACGGGATGCGTACCGCGCGGGAGTTGGGGAGGTTCATCGAGGCCGAGCCGGGGGTGGAGCTGGTGACGCCGCCGTCGCTGGCGGTGCTGACGTTCCGGTGTCCGGGGGCGGATGCCGACCGGGTCTGCGGGGAGCTGCGGGCGGAGGGGGACGCGCTGGTGATGCCGACGACGGTCGCCGGGGAGCGGGTGTTCCGGCTGTGCACGATCAATCCGGGCTCGGACGTGGGGGAGTTGAAGGACGTGGTGCGGCGGCTGCGGGAGTTGTCCGGGGCGATGCGGAAAGGGCGTTGAGATGCGGCTGCCGGATCCGGATCGACTGCACGCGGAGGCGCGGGAGTCGACGGGGTTGAGCGACTTCGGTCCGACCGGGTACCGGGAGGCTCTCGACCGGCTCGTCCACGCCCTCGACACAGAGG
>DATCQX010000421.1:0-4349 GCA_036569285.1 Streptomyces sp. | reverse complement strand
ACAGCGCGGGGTCCCGCCTCGTCCCAGGGAGCGCAACGTTCCCCGCCGGCTCTGCCGGCGCTTCCCGATCAAGGAGTGGACGATGGACCTCGCGCTGTGGATCTCGGCCGGGCTGCTCGCCTTCGTGGCCCTCGCCGGAGGGGTGACCAAGACGTTCGTCCCGGCGCCTTCCTCGTCCGCAGGTTCACCCTCTCCGCCGTCATCGGCTTCGTCGTCGGGTTCGCTGGGGTTCGGCGAGCGGTCTCGCGGGGGTGCGGGGCGACTCGTCGCCGCCCGGCGCCGCGCCATTGGCTGCTGCGTCCGTGTAGAACGCAAGTAACGGCAGCAGATTCAGGACGCGGTGTGGAGGGCGGCCCGCATCAGCCGCTGGACCTACCAGCGAGCGGAGTCCGGCGAGAAGTCACCTTGTCGACCCTGCTGCGGAACGCGTGGGTGCTGGGTACCCCGCTCGCTGAACTGGTCGCCGACGAGTGACCCGCCGCCGGCGCACGGGGTACGCGCGGCGGTGGGCCTGGCCGCCTGTCGCGGGGATCGGGCTGGCGTCCGCCGGTCCCGCTCTCGGCCTCGTCGGCGAAGGTCGGGAGCGGAGTCCTCAGTTGAGGCTTTCTCCGTACGACGGCGTGGTGGACGGCGGTGAGGTGTCCCCGTCCCTCCTGATGGCCCCCCACTCCGTCAGCCGTTCGGCGACGAACGTGGGGCTCACTCGGAACTCGCGGGCCAGAGCTGCCGCTGACACCCCCTGCCGGTACCGACTTACCACGCTGTCCCGTGAGTTGATGAACTCCGCGCGGGCTGCCCGTACTTCGGAACTGCTGCGGCGTCGGGCGCGGCCCTTGAACACGCGGGCGCCCGCGCGCCGGTAGAGCAACGCGTCGACGAGGTTCCGGCGTTGCTCGCCCCACTCGTCGAACCGCCTCCCCAGCCAACCGGCGGTGACGCCGTACTCCTCCGCGAGGCCACTGAGCGAGACGCCCGTCCGATAACGCCGGGTGACCAACTCCCGCTCGTCCAGAACGCGTTGCCGGGCGGCGGCGCGGTCCGGGTTCACAGGAGGTCCCGCGAGCGCTCGCTGCTCCGGGGGGAAATCCAGTGGACGGTCACGACGCGCCCTCGGGCGCGGGGGCACCGGCGTGGCCGGTGTCGTGGGTGGCGATGCGGACACGGTTGTCGACGGCGGCCGAGTGGTCGCCGCGTGCGGTCGCCTCCCTCGCGGCCTTGGCGTACCGCGCGCACTCGGCGCAGTCGTGGGCAGGGGCGGTCGGTGAAGTGGTCTCGGTCTTCACGGGTTGTCTCCTTCAGGGGTTCTGGTGGTGTGGCATGTGCCGCGGAAGCGGGGTATCAGGGCGATCCGACCCGGACCGGATGGCGACCGCGCACTGGGAGAACAGGTGGTCCGGGTCGGTGCCGTCGGTCATGTCCGGTCCGCCTGTGGTGTCAGGCCGTACAGGTCCCGGCAGTTGCCGCACGCGTACAGGACGGTCGTGGGTCCGCCCCGCACCCTGACGAGGGCCATCACCCGCACGCCGTAGGCGTACGCCTGGTGCCAGAAGCAGAAGCCGTAGATGCCGGTCACCGGTGCGCCTCGGTCAGCTTCCAGAGGGCGGTCGCGACCTCACACGCGGAGCCGGAGCGGTCGATGCCGCACGGCTCGCAGATGCCCAGGTGCGCCCTGAGCGCCCGCCGGCCGAGCACGGAGACGCAACTGCGGCAGGCACGGGGGAACCACACCCCGTCCGGCTCGTGCTGCTCTCCGAGGTCGATGACGGTGGTGGCAGTGAGCGTGATCGCGCACCACGTGCACTTCGCACCGCGTTGCCGCGCGTCCGTCAAGGTGTCCCGTTCCGGAAGGCCCAGCAGCGGAAGGATGCCGCGCGGCACGTCGTAGACGACGGCTGCACCGGTTCCGTGCGGGACTGCGCCGAGGCTCGAAGGAGGCTTACCGTTCATCGAGGCCTACGCGGTGGCCGTGCCGACGGCAAGGAACTGCGCGATCCGGTCGGCACAGTCCAATTCCCGTCCGCGCTCACCGATCTTGTAGCCGAACGAGGTGACGTAAGTGGTGTCGGTCGCGGTAATTTCCTCAAAGACGCGCTCATTCAGGGGGTTCGTGACGTGAAGCCGCTGCTCGGCCGCACACACGAGTACCTGGAGGCCGCGTTCCTCCAGTCTGTCGGCGAGGTGATCCAAGTCGGTGATGTCCACGCATTGACGATCCCAACCGCACCACCAGGTACGGGATATGACAACCTATGACACGGAGTTGACCTTGACTCGCATGGTGACGATCACCGGAACCCGCAGCACCGCCCACAAGGCCCTCCCCGACTACGCCCGCCTCTTCGCTGACTACCTCGGGCCCTTCGCCGACGACGGACACTTCTACATCGGCGGTGCGGTCGGCATCGACTCCCTGACGCTCCTCTGGCTCGCCGGGAACACCGAGGCCGAGATCACTGTCGTAGTGCCCGCCACCGTGCAGAAGCAGCCCCCTGAAGCCCGGCAGTCGATCGCCCGTGTCCGGGACCGCATCACGAACATCGTCGAACTGGACGCACCGAAACTCGGCACGGATGCCTATCACGCCCGCAACCGGTGGATGGTCGACCGCACCGTCCTGACGATCGGCTTTCCGCGCGGCGACCAAGCCACCTCCGGGACATGGCAGACCCTCACCTACACGGCGGAACAGGGGAAACCTCGTCTGATCGTGCCCGTTTAGCCGCTGTCTGCTGCACCATGTCAGGCATGGAGGACAGGGCTGCGGGAGCGGCGACACTCAAGCGCTTGCGGCAACGGCGTGCCTTGTCACTCGCCAAGCTCGCCCACGCGTTGATCGCTGAAGCCGAAAGGCTCCACCTCCCGCCGCTGCCCGTTCTGGAGAGCGTGCAACGCACGGTCGCCCGCTGGGAATCCAGTCGCTCGACCACACCGGACGAGCGGTATCAACTCCTCCTCGCTCACGTCTATGCCCGCACACCAACAGGAGCCGTAGCTCTCGGCGTTGGGTCCGACTTCGCTGAACTCATGCACGCACTCGGCCTGTTCGGCGAGAGCGAACGGCGCATCGTGGAGCTGCGGACGATGATCCTGCGCGCCGCGACTGACGCCGGAGGGGGAGTGCTCGCACTCCTCACCCCCGGGACCCACGCCGGCCTGGCGGCAGCCCTCGCAGATCCAGCACAGGCCACCGAAGAGACCGTGCGCGGCCTCGCGTCCGTCGTGACGGACGTGAACGCCGAGGTCGGCTCTTTGCCGATGGTGCGCCTCCAGCTCCTCCTCGTACCCGCTGTCGAGGCCACACGCCAACTCCTCGCAGGACCTGTACCCGATCCACTTCTCCCGCAGCTACGCGACGTCGCGGTCTCAGCGATGACGCTTGCGGCACGACTCGCATTCGAGACCCGCGACGACACCGCATCACGCGCCCTCTACGCCGAGGCCACCCGAGAGGCCGTACGCCTCGGACGACCGTGGCGTACGGCAGGTGTCCACATGAGCCACGCGCTGACGACGCTCTATTCGACCGATGGCCTCGACGGAGCACGACCGCTCGTCGACCAGGCGGTACGGACGGCACGCACGGGGGAAAGCGCACTGGTGCGCGCCCGAGCACACGCCCTTCAAGCCGAGATGGCGGCCAGAGCCGGGCACGCGCAGCAGGCGCAGGCTGCGCTCGGGCTGGCCTGGTACGACATGGAGACCAACGCCACCGGAGATCCGGCGCAGACCAGCTTCTCCGCCGGGCATCTCCGGGGTTTCGAGGGTGTCTGCGAACTGTATGTCGGCGACCCAGGGGCTGCACATGATCAGTTCGCCCACTCTGCCGCCGCCCTCTCGAAGCCACGCGAGCAGGTTCAACGGGCCATCGTCACCACAGATCAGGCCCTTGCCCGCATCAGACTCGGCGACCCGCACGCGGCAGCAGATCTCTTGCACGAGTGCGTAAGCGCTGCGACGAGCACGGGAGGGCGAGTGTCGGCACTACGTCTCCGCCGAGCGAGAAAAGAGCTACGACCGTGGCGTCGAGAGGAATGGGTTGCTGATCTCGACGACCACTTGATGGATGTACTCGGAACATGACGAAGACCTTCATCCGCCGTCGGATCTCGGTTGGGGATGCGCTGTGGCTGCCCCAGACCGGGGTTGCACATGCTGCCCATGGTCGCCGGCCTGCTCCTGCCGATCGTCCCCAACGCCGTCTCCTATGAGGGCGCTTCAGCGAGGGGCTTCGTGAACCAGTGGTCCGCGTACTTGTCGTCGTTGTGCGGGGCGGTCTCCGTGTAGCCCAGGCGTGCGTACAGGGCCCTCGCCTCCACCAGGTCGGCGCGGGTGTCGAGGATCATGCGGGT
>DATCQX010000420.1:0-2972 GCA_036569285.1 Streptomyces sp. | reverse complement strand
CTCATGAACGGCGGCGACTTCATCGACACCGTCGTCGTGCACGAGACGTGGGGGTCGATGGCCTCCGGCGACCTCAAGACCATGTCCAACCAGTACGCCGCGATGCCGTCCATGCACATCGGGTGGTCGCTGTGGTGCGGGCTGACGATCTTCGCGCTGGCGCGGCTGCCGTGGGTGCGGATCCTGGGGCTGCTGTATCCGGTGGCAACGCTCGTCGTCATCGTCTCCACCGCGAATCACTTCTGGCTGGACGCGGTGGGCGGGATGCTGTGCCTGGCGTTCGGGTTCCTCGTGGCGTGGGTGGTGTACGGGGGGTTGCCGTACGGGTTGCCCCGGGAGGTGGGGGCGGGGGTGCCGGTGGTCGAGGTGATCAAGGGGGCTCTGGCGAAGGTGTCGGGGAAGGGGCGGGCGGCCTCTGCGGAGCCGGGGGCCACGGGTATTACGGGGTCTACGGGAGGTTCCCCTAGGGGGCCGCAAGCATCCGTCACCCAGCCCGAACCCCGTCTCGAAGATCCCGCCCCGGCTCAGCGGCCCTTCTGAGCGCCTGGACGAACGTCCGCAGCGCCGGCGTCGTCCCGGCTCCCTCGCGTACGCCCATGGAGATCCGCCGTGCGGCCCGGCGCCCGGCCAGGGGGCGGACGACGATGTCGGTGCGGGCGTCGACGAGGCCGAGGCGGGGGATCAGGGCGATGCCGAGCCCGGCGGCGACGAAGCCCTGCGCGGTGACGTAGTCCTCGCTGTCCACCACGAACTCCGGCCGCAGCCCGGCGTCCGCGAACGCGGTGAGCTGTGCGTCGAGGCAGGGCCCCGGCCACTCGCTGCCCACCCACGCCTCCCCGGCGAGCGAGCCCAGCTCGACCGCGTCCAGCTCGGCCGCCGGATGGCCGACGGGCAGGACGACGACGTACGGGTCGTCCAGCAGCGGCGTCACCTTCACCCCGTCGCACGCCTCCTCCTCCACGACGAGCGCGATGTCGGCGCGGCCGTCGCGGGTGGCGGCGAGGGGGTGCGTGGCGTCGTTGAGCCTCAACTCGACGCGGACGCCGGGGTGTTCGCGGCGGACCTCGGCGACGGCGGGGGCGACGAGGTGGGCGCCGGCGGTGGCGAAGTAGCGCACCGAGAGGCGGCCGGTGCGGCCGGCGAGGAGGTCGGCGAGGGCGGTCTCGGCCAAGTCGAGCTGGCGGGCGACGAGTTCGGCGTGCTCGCTGAGCAACACGCCCGCCTCGGTGGGCCGTACGCCTCGGCCGACGCGCTCCAGGAGCACCGCGCCGGTCTCCTTCTCCAGGGCGGCGATCTGCTGGCTGATCGCGGAGGGCGTGTAGTCGAGCGCGCGGGCGGCGGCGGTGACGGAACCGCTCCGCACGACGGCTCGCAGGACCTGCATACGCCGGGCATCCATCATGCAGCCCATCTTAAAGGTAGGGGCGGAATCTTTCACTTGTCCTGACGGGTCGGTGGGGTGAGTGTGGGGGCATGCCCACCTTGCGTCTGGCGGCCCTGGCACTGCTGTGGGGCTCGGCCTTCCTCTGGATCAAGCTCGCCCTCGACCACGGCCTCACCCCGGCCCAGATCACGATCGGGCGGTGCGCGCTCGGAGCGGTCGTGCTGCTGGTGCTGGCCCGCCGGGCACGGCAGCGGCTGCCGCGTTCGCGGAAGGTGTGGGGGCACCTCGTGGTCGCCGCACTGCTGTGCAACGCGGTGCCGTTCGCGCTGTTCAGCCTCGGACAGCGGACGGTGGACTCGGGGACCGCGGGGGTGATGAACGCGACAACTCCCCTGTGGGCGCTGCTGATCGGCCTGGTGACCGGGACGGAGCGGCGGCGGGTGTCGGGGCTGCTGCTGGGCTTCGCCGGCATCCTGCTGGTGTTCGCGCCCTGGCAGAGCGGGACCATGCTGACCTGGAACGCGCTCTCTCTCCTCGGGGCCGCGGCGAGTTACGCGGTCGCCTTCGCGTACATGGCGCGCACGCTCACACCGAACGACGCTCCCCTGGCCGTCTCGGCGGCCCAACTCCTCACCGCCACCGCGTGGAGCGCCCTGGCCCTGCCCTTCGCGGGGCCCCTGCGCGTGGACTGGACAGCTCTGTCGGCGCTGGTGGCGCTGGGCGTCCTCGCGACCGGCGTGACCTTCTACCTCAACTACCGGATGATCGCCGAGGAGGGGCCGACCAGCGCGGCGACCGTCGGCTATCTACTGCCGGTCGTCGCCGTGACGTTGGGGGCGCTTCTGCTGGACGAGCCTGTGACGCCGAGGGTGTTGGCGGGCATGGTGGTGATCCTCGCCGGGGTCACGCTCACCCGCCGTAGAACAGCTCCTCCACAACTCCCCTCGCGCGCCGGGTGGTTCGCCGGTAGGCGTCGAGCATGTCCCCCACATGACCGGCCGCATAGCCCAAGTACCGTCCCACTGCGGCGAGTTCCCTAGGCTCGGATGGGAACGTGTCACCGGCCCTGCCGCGGACCAGCATCACGGCGTTGCGGACGCGGGAGGCCAGCACCCAGGCCTCGTCGAGGATCTCGGCCTCCTCGGTGCCGAGGAGGCCCGCGGCGCGGGCGGCGGCGAGGGCCTCGCGGGTGCGGGTGGTCCTGAGGCCCGGCTCGGCCCAGCCGTGCCGCATCTGGAGGAGCTGCACGGTCCACTCGACGTCGGAGAGGCCGCCCGGCCCCAGTTTGGCGTGCAGCCTGGGGTCGGCGCCGCGCGGCAGCCGCTCGGACTCCATCCGGGCCTTGAGGCGCCGGATCTCCCGGACGGCGTCCTCGCCGAGCCCTTCGGCGGGGTAGCGCAGCGGGTCGATCAGGTCGATGAACTTCCGCCCCAGCTCCTCGTCCCCGGCGACCGGTTCGGCCCGCAGCAGCGCCTGCGACTCCCAGACCAGCGACCAGCGCCGGTAGTACGCCTCGTAGGACTTGAGGGTCCGCACCAGCGGCCCCGACCTGCCCTCGGGCCGCAGGTCGGCGTCGATGAGCAACGGC
>DATCQX010000419.1:0-16266 GCA_036569285.1 Streptomyces sp. | reverse complement strand
CTGGGTCTGCCGTTCTTCTCGCTGGCGATGATCGCGGCTGACTCGGTGTTCCTGCCGACGGCGTTCCTGCTGTGGCTGGGATCCCGAGCGGCACGCGCGCGTGGGCGCCTGTTCGGGACGACGAGGAAGGGCACCGGGACGACGGACACGGAGAGCACGGACGGCGGCGGCACCCCCACCGACCCCGACGCTCCCCGAAAACCCCACGTAGGCTCCCCCACATGACCACCCCGGCCGCCTGGCACCACCTCGCCGGTACCTCCGTCCTCCTCGACGGCTTCCACGCCCTCAAGCACGCCCTGCGCTTCTCCGCGGACGTCCCCCTCGCGGTGGCCGCGGACCGCACCGCCGCGCTGGCTCTCGCGGACGACCTCGCCCCGGACGTCCGCCCGGAGCTGGAGGCGCTGCTGACGGAGGTCGGGGAGGACGCGTACCGCGCGCTGGTCCCGCGCCCCCACCCGACGGGCGTCGCGGCCCTGGCGGTACGGCCGTCCCGCGCGGACAACCTCCGCACGCTGGCGGCGCCGGGCCGCACGGCTCCTGTCATCGTCCTGGACAACCCGCGCAACCTCGGGAACGCGGGTGCGGTGATCCGGCTGGCCGCCGGTTTCGGGGCGACCGGTGTCGTCACGACCGGCACGCTCGACCCGTGGCACCCCACGGTCGTGCGCGGCGGCGCCGGACTGCACTTCGCGACCGCAGTCGAGCGCCTGGAGGTCGAGGAGCTGCCCCCGGGGCCGGTGTTCGCGTTCGACGCGGAGGGCGACGACATCCGGGACGTGAAGCTCCCGGATGACGCCGTCCTCGCGTTCGGCTCGGAGCGCAGCGGCCTTTCCGAGGCCCTACGCGCGCGTACCGACCATCTGCTGGCGCTCCCGATGCGCCCGCAGGTCTCCAGCTACAACCTCGCGACGAGCGTGGCGATGACGCTGTACCACTGGAGCGCGGGCGCCTCCTGAGGGCTCAGCCCTCCCGGCGCACCTCCACGACCCGGAACCGGTTCGCCACGAACGCGCCGTCCGTCAGCGCCGCGTTGGCCGCGGGGTTCCCGCCGGAGCCGTGGAAGTCGGAGAACGCGGCCGTCTGGTTGACGTACACGCCCCCGGTGAGGTTCAGGGACAGCTGGGCGACCTCCTCCAGGCACGCCTCCTCGATGGCGGCCTCGACGCCCGCGTCAGTGGTGTACGCGCCGACCGTCATGGCGCCCTTCTCGCGGATCGTGCGCTGGAGGAGGGCGACCGCGTCGGCGGTGGAGTCGACGGCGACGGCGAAGGAGACGGGGCCGAAGCACTCGCTGAGGTAGGCGGCCTCGGCGTCCGGCTTGGTGCCGTCGAGCTTGACGATCAGGGGAGTGCGGACGACGGCGTCGGGGAACTCGGGGTTGGCGACCGCGCGGGAGGCGAGGGCGACCTCTCCGAGGCTCGCGGCGCCCTCCAGACGGGCCTTCACGTCCGGGTTGACCAGGGCGCCCAGGACGCCGTTCGCGCGGGCGTCGTCGCCCAGCAGGCCGTCCACCGCGCGCGCGAGGTCCGCGACGACGTCGTCGTACGACTTGGGGCCTTCGTCCGTGCCGATGCCGTCCCGGGGGATCAGGAGGTTCTGCGGGGTGGTGCACATCTGGCCGCTGTAGAGGGACAGGGAGAACGCCAGGTTGGCGAGCATGCCCTTGTAGTTCGCGGTGGAGTCGACGATCACCGTGTTGACGCCGGCCTTCTCGGTGTAGACCTGCGCCTGGCGGGCGTTGGCCTCCAGCCAGTCGCCGAAGGCGGTCGAACCGGTGTAGTCGACGATGCGGACCTCGGGGCGCGTCGCGAGGGTCTTGGCGATGCCCTCGCCGGGGCGCTCGGCGGCCAGTGCGACGAGGTTCGGGTCGAACCCGGCCTCGGTGAGCACCTCGCGCGCGATGCGCACGGTCAGGGCGAGCGGCAGCACCGCGCGGGGGTGCGGTTTGACCAGGACGGCGTTGCCGGTGGCCAGGGAGGCGAAGAAGCCGGGGAAGCCGTTCCACGTCGGGAACGTGTTGCAGCCGATGACCAGGCCGATGCCGCGCGGGACGGGCGTGAACGCCTTGTGCAGCTCCAGGGGGTCGCGCTTGCCCTGCGGCTTGGACCACTCCGCCGTGCCGGGCGTGCGGATCTGCTCGGCGTACGCGTACGCCACCGCTTCGAGGCCGCGGTCCTGCGCGTGCGGGCCGCCCGCCTGGAACGCCATCATGAACGCCTGGCCGGAGGTGTGCATCACCGCGTGCGCGAACTCGTGGCTGCGGTCCGAGATGCGCTTCAGGATCTCCAGGGAGACCACCGCGCGCACCTCCGCGCCCGCGTCCCGCCACGCCTTCTGGCCCGCTTTCATCGCGGGCAGCAGGACGTCCGCGTCCGCGTGCGGGTACGTGATGCCCAACTCCGGCCCGTAGGGGGAGACTTCGCCGCCTACCCAGTCGTCCGTACCGGGCTGGTCGAGGTCGAAGCGGGTGTTCAGGAGGGCGTCGTACGCCGATTTGCCCGCCGCGAGGTCCAGGCTGCCGTTCTCGCCGTACGCCTTGGGGTGCTCGGGGTGGGGGGACCAGTACGCGCGTGTGCGGATCGCTTCCAGCGCCTGGTCGAGGGTGGGGCGGTGCTTGGCGATGAGGGCGGTGGCGGTGAGTTCGGCGGCCATGCGGGACCAACTCCTGGGGTGGATGCGTCTGTGTCTGGGCAGGAACAGCCGGTCACCGTTAGAGTAACCGAACGATCGGTCGGTACA
Organism: Streptomyces sp.; assembly: GCA_036569285.1. Classification (GTDB taxonomy): domain Bacteria; phylum Actinomycetota; class Actinomycetes; order Streptomycetales; family Streptomycetaceae; genus Streptomyces. The sequence goes on along the minus strand of DATCQX010000419.1, from coordinate 13,524 downwards.
AGGGGGTCTGCCGCATCTGTGGAAAACCCCGTGCGGGAGGATCGCCCACATGACAGCAATCGACCTCAGCAGCCCCGTGGCCGTCGTCGGCGCCGGAACCATGGGCCAGGGCATCGCCCAGGTCGCTCTGGTCGCCGGGCACCCCGTCCGGCTGCACGACGCGCTGCCCGGCCGCGCGCGGGAGGCCGCCGACGCGATCGGCGCCCGCCTCGACCGGCTCGTCGAGAAGGACCGTCTCACCGCCGCCGCCCGCGACGCCGCACGCGCCCGTCTGACGGCCGCGGAGAGCCTCGCCGACCTCGCGGACTGCGCCCTGGTCGTCGAAGCCGTCCTGGAGCGTCTGGACGTCAAGCAGGAGCTGCTGCGGGAGCTGGAGGGGATCGTCGCGGACGACTGTCTCCTCGCGACCAACACGTCCTCCCTGTCGGTCACCGCGATCGGCGGCGCCCTGCGCCACCCCGGCCGCTTCGTCGGCCTGCACTTCTTCAACCCGGCGCCGCTGCTGCCGCTCGTCGAGGTCGTCTCCGGGTCCGCCACGGACGTCTCGTCGGCCACGCGCGCGTACGAGACGGCCCGCGCGTGGGGCAAGACGCCCGTCGCCTGCGCCGACACGCCCGGCTTCATCGTCAACCGCATCGCCCGGCCCTTCTACGGCGAGGCGTTCGCCGTGTACGAGGCGCAAGGCGGCGACCCGGCGACTCTGGACGCCGTCCTGCGCGAGTCCGGCGGCTTCAAGATGGGCGCCTTCGAACTCACCGACCTGATCGGGCAGGACGTCAACGAGTCGGTGACGCACTCCGTGTGGGAATCGTTTTTCCGGGACGTCCGTTTCGCGCCCTCCCTCGCGCAGCGGCGGCTCGTCGAGTCGGGCCGTCTCGGCCGCAAGACCGGCCACGGCTGGTACGACTACGGCGACGGCGCCGAGGCGGCCGAGCCGCACACCGCCGAACCCGCCCAGCCGCCCGCCTACGTCACCGCCGAGGGCGACCTGGGCCCCGCCGCCGAACTCCTCGCGCTGATCCGCGAGGCGGGCATCCAGGTCCGTGAGGACGACGAGGACCACGGCACCCGGCTCGTCCTGCCCGGCGGCGGGCAGCTCGCCCTCGCGGACGGGCAGACGTCCGTCGAGTTCCGGGACGTCGTCTACTTCGACCTCGCCCTCGACTACCGCAAGGCCACCCGGATCGCCCTCTCCGCGTCCCAGGACACCTCCCCGCAGACCCTCTCCGAGGCGATCGGGCTCTTCCAGGCGCTCGGCAAGGACGTCAGCGTCCTCGGGGACGTCCCCGGGATGATCGTCGCCCGCACGGTCGCCCGGATCGTCGACCTCGCGCACGACGCGGTCGCCAAGGGCGTCGCCACCGAGGAGGACATCGACACGGCGATGCGCCTCGGCGTCAACTACCCGCTGGGGCCCTTCGAATGGAGCCGCCGACTCGGCCGGAACTGGGCCTACGCGCTCCTCGACGACCTCCACCTGCGCGACCCCTCCGGGCGGTACGCGCCCTCCCTCGCGCTGTACCGGCACGCGTACGCCTCCGACAAACGCGAGGGGAGCACGTCATGACCACCGCCAAACGCGACACCTACACGCCGGAGAGCCTGCTGTCCGTCGCCGTCCAGGTCTTCAACGAGCGCGGCTACGACGGCACGTCCATGGAACACCTCTCCAAGGCCGCCGGGATCTCCAAGTCGTCGATCTACCACCACGTCGCGGGCAAGGAGGAACTGCTGCGCCGCGCCGTCAGCCGCGCTCTGGACGGCCTCTTCGCCATCCTCGACGAGGAGCACGCGCGCGTGGGGCGTGCCGTCGACCGTCTTGAGCATGTCGTCCGCCGTATGGTCGACGTTCTGATCACCGAGCTTCCGTATGTGACGCTTCTTCTCCGCGTCCGCGGCAACACGGACACCGAGCGGTGGGCTCTGGAGCGGCGCCGCGAATTCGACCACCGGGTGGCCGAGTTGCTGAAGGCCGCCGCCTCCGACGGCGACGTCCGCGCGGACATCGACGTCCGCCTCGCCACCCGCCTCGTCTTCGGCATGATCAACTCCATCGCGGAGTGGTACCGGCCGGACGTGCGGGGGGCGGGGGAGCGGGAGGTCGCGGACGCGGTGGCGCGGCTGGTGTTCGAGGGGCTGCGGGGGGCCGACTGAGCCTGGCGCACACGGTGTCGGTGCGCCGGGCCACTGCTTCGTCCGTCAGCGCAGGTTCACGCGCTGGCCCTGAAGTCCTCCATCCCGAACGGCGCCCCCTCGTACGTGTACGGGTAGTCGACCCCCATGGTCGCGAGGGTGGCGGCGCGGCGGCGTTCCCGTTGGAGGCGGAAGAGCTCTGCCGCTTCTTCCTTGGAGGGGGACGTCCAGGGGCGGGACCAAGGGCTCACGGGGATGACAGGGGTGGCCGGGACGGGTGCCGGGTGGTGGGGTTTGCGGCGTTGGCCCGTTCCCGGGAGGAGGTGGGAGAGCAGGGTGCGCAGGCATGCCGAAATGGCATGCGCGATAGACTGGCGCATGGCGACAGGGTCCTTAGCAGGTAGTTGTCGTCAGGCCCCATCAGCGGAGTGCGCTAACACTCCGAGTCCTGGTGGGGCCACTTTTCTGTTGTTGCGTATCACGCTAACACCAAGATTCCCTTTGCGATGCGGCATGTTGGGAATCCGGTGGGCCAAGAGCCCCTGGAATGAACGATGTTGGCCGAAAGAGCGCACTCGCCATCCGGTAGGGTCTGGTTTCGCGCGTGCGAAGTCGCAAGCACGCGTACCGCGCTGTGCGTCCCCCGAGCCGGCGCATCCTCATGCCCTTCGGGCGGCCGGAACACCTCGGCCGCCCCGCGAATCAAGGAGACGAGACATGCGTATCGTTCGGACCATCGCGGCTGCCGCCGCCTCCGCCGCCGTCATCCTCGGCGGCGCCGTCGTCGCCGCCCCGTCGGCTTCGGCGGCGTCGCTCCCGGCTGCCTGCAACCTCGTCCTCACGCTGACCAAGGAAGCGTCGACGTCCGTCAACCTCCGCAGCGGCCCCGGCACGAGCTACACGTCCCTCGGCATCCTCGCCACGGGCGTCAACTTCACCGAGTACTGCACCAAGGACTACACCTGGAGCTACGGCAAGGTCACCAGCGGCGCCAACAAGGGCAAGCTCGGCTGGGTCAAGTACTCCCTCCTCAACCCCGTCGAGAGCTGAGCCGATTCCGTTTCGCTCGCAAATCGCTTCGCTCGGACGTAGCTGAGTGATCGTCGCGCGCTGGTAGCGGGCCTGGCCGGATCCGACACGTTCACACCGTGCCGGGGCGGCCGGGTTCCGCTTTTCGCGCGTTCACTGATTCCGGCCGTACAGGGTGTTCGGCGCTTGAGGCGGGTCCCGAAGGCGGACCGGGTGGGGACGGCGTTCGGCCGTCTCACCCCTCCTCATGATGCGCGTCGGACGTGTGAATGAGTACGCGTGCGTGCGGGTTGAGTAGGTGAGCCGATGCCCCGGGGCCGTCCGTCGCGATGGGATCGGTGCATGACTCAGGAAGCCGCCGCCCGGCGCACCGACTGGTGGACCGCTCTGCTCGTCGCCACGCTGCTCGGACTCCCGCTGCTGCTCTGGGAGTTCGACTGGCTGCGGGTCGAAGCCCGCCTGCTGCCGCCGGTCTACCTGGGGTTCGGGCTCCTGGTCGGCTCCTGGCTGGGGCCGCACCGCGCGAGTCGGCCCCTGCGCAGACTGTCCGCCTTCGGGGCCGTCACGGTCGCGGCGTTGCCTCTCGGAACGGCCCTTCTGATGGCCTGGGCCATGTCCGGCTGATCACGACTGCGGTTCCAGATCCTCCTCCTCGAACACCAGCAGCGTCCGGCTGCTGAGGACTTCGGGGATGCTCTGGAGGCGGGTCAGGACCAGCTCGCGCAGGGCGCGGTTGTCCGGTGTGTGGACCAGCAGCAGCACGTCGAAGTCGCCGCCCACCAGGGCGATATGGGACGCGCCGGGGAGCTGGCGGAGCTGTTCGCGGACCGTGCGCCAGGAGTTCTGGACGATCTTGAGGGTGATGTAGGCGCTGGTGCCCTGGCCGGCGCGCTCGTGGTCGACGCGGGCGCCGAAACCGCGGATCACCCCGTCCTCGACGAGCCGGTTGATGCGGGCGTACGCGTTCGCGCGGGAGACGTGGACGCGTTCCGCGACGGAGCGGATCGAGGCGCGCCCGTCGGCCTGGAGCATCCGCAGGATGTCGTGGTCGATCGCGTCGAGGGGGCGGGGCGGTCCGGGTTCCGGGTTTTCGGCCATTTGTTCAGGTGCCATGTCCCCCCGCCTCCTTACCATGGACGTACTGCGTCCATCACAGGCTGTGGAGAACCGTTTGTCCACAGCCTGAGGGTGCCTGTAGCCAAATTGTGCCGACGACCGAACAATCGGTAGGTGAGGCGCATCACCCCCGACGCGCCTCACGAAGCCGCTCCCACGAGGAGGTGCCGTCATGACGGTCATGGAGCAGCGAGGCGCGTACCGGCCGTCGCCGCCGCCCGCCTGGCAGCCCCGGATGGACCCCGCGCCCCTGCTGCCGGACGCCGAGCCGTACCGCGTCCTCGGCACCGAGAGGGCGGCCCAGGCCGACCCGGAACTGCTCAAGAGACTGCACGTCCAGCTCGTCCGTGGACGCCGCTACAACACGCAGGCCACCGCGCTCACCCGCCAGGGCCGGCTCGCCGTCTACCCCTCCACCACCGGCCAGGAGGCGTGCGAAGTGGCCGCCGCCCTCGCCCTGGAGGAGCGCGACTGGCTCTTCCCGAGCTACCGCGACACCCTCGCCGTCGTCGCACGCGGCGTGGACCCCGTCGAGGCCCTCACCCTGCTGCGCGGCGACTGGCACACCGGCTACGACCCGCAGGCCCACCGCGTCGCCCCCCTGTGCACCCCCCTCGCCACCCAGCTCCCGCACGCCGTGGGCCTCGCCCACGCCGCCCGCCTCAAGGGGGACGACGTCGTCGCGCTCGCGATGGTCGGCGACGGCGGCACCAGCGAGGGCGACTTCCACGAGGCGCTCAACTTCGCCGCCGTCTGGCAGGCGCCGGTCGTCTTCCTCGTCCAGAACAACGGCTTCGCCATCTCGGTGCCGCTCGCCAAGCAGACGGCGGCCCCCTCCCTGGCCCACAAGGCCGTCGGGTACGGCATCCCGGGCCGCCTGGTCGACGGCAACGACGCCGTCGCCGTCCACGAGGTCCTCACCGACGCCGTCCGCCACGCGCGCGCGGGCGGCGGACCCACGCTGATCGAGGCGGTGACGTACCGCATCGACGCCCACACGAACGCGGACGACGCGACGCGCTACCGGGGCGACGCCGAGGTGGCCGCCTGGCGCGAGCACGACCCGATCGTCCTCGTCGAACGCGAACTCACCGCGCGCGGGCTGCTCGACGACGCCCGCCGCAAGGGCGTCCAGGACGCGGCCGAGGCGATGGCGGCGTCCCTGCGCGAACGCATGAACCAGGACCCGGCGCTCGACCCGGACGACCTGTTCGCCCACGTCTACGCCCGGCCGACGTCGCAACTGCGCGAGCAACAGGCGCTGCTGCACGCCGAGATGGACGCCGAGGGGGACCAGGGATGACCACCGCCGTCGGCACCAAGCCGGCCACCTTCGCGCAGGCCCTCAACCGCGCGCTGCGCGACTCCATGGCCGCCGACCCCACCGTCCACGTCATGGGCGAGGACGTCGGCACCCTCGGCGGCGTCTTTCGCGTCACCGACGGCCTCGCGAAGGAGTTCGGCGAGGACCGCTGCACCGACACGCCCCTCGCGGAGGCCGGGATCCTCGGCGCCGCCGTCGGGATGGCCATGTACGGGCTGCGGCCGGTCGTCGAGATGCAGTTCGACGCGTTCGCCTACCCCGCGTTCGAGCAGCTCATCAGCCACGTCGCGAAGATGCGCAACCGTACGCGCGGGCGCATGCCCCTGCCGATCACCGTCCGGATCCCCTACGGCGGCGGCATCGGCGGCGTCGAGCACCACAGCGACTCCTCCGAGGCGTACTACACCGCCACCCCCGGCCTGCACGTCGTCACCCCGGCGACCGTCGCCGACGCGTACGGGCTGCTGCGCGCCGCCATCGCCTCCGACGACCCCGTCGTCTTCCTGGAGCCGAAAAGGCTGTACTGGTCGAAGGACACCTGGAACCCTGAGGAACCGTCGCACGTTGAACCGATCGGACGCGCGACAGTGCGGCGCCCCGGTGCGAGCGCCACGCTCATCACGTACGGGCCCTCGCTCCCCGTCTGCCTCGAAGCGGCCGAGGCGGCGGAGGCGGAGGGCTGGGACCTGGAGGTGGTCGATCTGCGCTCGCTGGTGCCGTTCGACGACGACACGGTCTGCGCGTCCGTACGACGCACCGGGCGGGCCGTCGTCGTCCACGAGTCGGGCTCCTTCGGAGGACCCGGCGGCGAGATCGCGGCCCGGGTGGCGGAGCGCTGCTTCCACCACCTTGAGGCGCCCGTCCTGCGGGTCGGCGGCTTCGACATCCCCTATCCGCCGCCGATGCTGGAGCGGCATCACCTGCCCGGTGTCGACCGGATCCTCGACGCGGTCGCGCGTCTCCAATGGGAGGCCGAGAGCTGATGGCACAGGTCCTGGAGTTCAAGCTGCCCGACCTCGGTGAGGGGCTCACCGAAGCCCTCATCGTGACCTGGATGGTCCAGGTCGGTGACGTCGTCACCGTCGATCAGCCCGTCGTCGAGGTCGAGACGGCCAAGGCGATGGTGGAGGTCCCCTGCCCGTACGCCGGCGTCGTCACCGCGCGCTTCGGCGACGAGGGCACGGAACTCCCCGTCGGGGCACCCCTCTTGACGGTCGCGGTGGGCCCCTCGGAACCGGGTTCCGCCGGAGAGGGCTCCGGGAACGTCCTGGTGGGATACGGCACGGCGGAGCCGCCCGCGCGCAGGCGCAGGGTGCGGCCGGCGGGGGTGACGGGGGGCACGCGTGGTGCGGCCAGGGTGAACGGCAGCGGCCGTTCGGCGCCCGTCGAGTCCGGCGAGATGACCCCCGCGCGCGGTGCCGTCCCGGCCGGTCAGGGTGCCGTCGCCGTCCATGCGCCCGCCGAGGAGACCGCCGACCGCGCCGACGGGCCCGTCCCCGTCATCTCCCCCCTCGTCCGCCGCCTCGCCCGTCAAGGCGGCCTCGATCTGCGCGAGTTGACCGGCTCCGGGCCCGAGGGGCTGATCCTGCGCGCCGATGTGGAGGACGCGCTGCGGGTGGCGGCGATGCAGGGGCGGACGACGGCGGGCGCGCCTGCCGACGCGGATGTCGATGAGGGGGCCCTTCCCGGCAGGGAACCGCACGCGCGCGGGGCCGCCGGGACGGCGAACCGGCACGCCCTGCCGACGGTGCCCGCCCCTTCCTCGCCGCCGGCCCTCGAAGGCACCCGCATCCCCCTCAAGGGCCTGCGCGGCACTGTCGCCGACAAGCTCACCCGCAGCCGCCGCGAGATCCCGGACGCGACGTGCTGGGTGGACGCCGACGCGACGGAACTGATGCGTGCGCGGGCGGCGATGAACGATGCGGGGGGCCCGAAGATCTCGCTCCTCGCGCTCCTCGCCCGCATCTGCACGGCCGCGCTCGCCAAGTACCCCGAGCTGAACGCGCGCGTGGACACGCAGGCACGGGAGGTCGTCCTCCTGGACGCCGTGCACCTCGGGTTCGCCGCCCAGACCGAGCGGGGCCTCGTCGTCCCGGTCGTCCGGGACGCGCACGCGCGGAACACCGAGAGCCTCACCGCAGAGTTCGCCCGGCTCACGGAGTCGGCCCGCACCGGCGGCCTCAAACCGGCCGAGCTGACCGGCGGGACGTTCACACTGAACAACTACGGCGTCTTCGGAGTGGACGGCTCCACACCGATCATCAACCACCCCGAAGCGGCCATGCTCGGCGTCGGCCGGATCATCCCCAAACCCTGGGTCCACAACGGCGAACTCGCCGCCCGCCAGGTCGTCCAGCTCTCCCTCACCTTCGACCACCGAGTCTGCGACGGCGGCACCGCCGGGGGCTTCCTCCGGTACGTCGCGGACTGCGTGGAACAGCCGACGGTGCTGCTGCGGACATTGTGAGGGGGCGTTTCAGGTGATCGAGGGGGCGCGCATACTCGGGGGATGACCTCGAACGTGCGCCCCTACGACGCTGTCGTCCTCGCGGGCGGTGGGGCCAGGCGTCTCGGGGGTGCGGACAAGCCGGGGGTGCGGGTCGGGGGGCGGGCTCTGCTGGACCGGGTTCTGGGGGCCTGTGCGGATGCCGTGCGGACGGTTGTCGTGGCTGCGCCCCGGCCCACTGCGCGACCGGTTGACTGGGCGCGCGAGGAGCCGCCCGGCGGTGGGCCGGTCGCCGCGCTGGACGCCGGGCTGCGGGGGACGACGGCCGACAGGGTCGTCGTCCTCTCCGCCGACCTTCCCTTTCTCGCGCCGGACACGGTCCACCGGCTGCTCGCCGCCCTGGACACCGGTGTGGACGGTGCGCTTCTTGCTGATGCCGACGGACGCGATCAACCCCTCGTCGCCGCCTATCGCACGGCCGCGCTGCGTCGGGAGTTGGCGGCTCTCGGCGGCGGCCTCGCCGGACTGCCCCTGCGTAGGCTCACCGCAGGGCTCGACCTCACCCGTGTCCCGGATGCCGTCGCGTCCTTCGACTGCGACACCTGGGACGACATCGCCGCCGCCAGGGCCCGGATCAGGGAGCATGACCACGTGTTGGATGAATGGATCTCCGCAGTCAAGGACGAGCTGGGCATTGACCTCGACGTCGACACCACGGCCCTGCTGGACCTCGCCCGGGACGCCGCGCACGGTGTGGCCCGCCCCGCCGCCCCCCTGACGACGTTCCTCGTCGGCTACGCGGCAGGCCGCACGGACGGCACCCCCGAGGCCGTCGCCGAAGCCGCCCGCAAGGCCACGGCACTGGCGCTTCGCTGGGCAGAGGAAGCGGAGGCCGGTCAGGACGGCACGCCCGGCGACTCCGGCCCGGCCGCCGGATGAGCGGCCCCGACACCATGGCTGACGACTTCGACGTGGACGAGGTGCTCGCCCTCGTGAGCAACTCCCGAAGCACAGGCAGCACGGGTAGCACAGGCAGCCCTGGCGACGCCGGAAGCCGCCGAGACTCCGGGAGTTCCGGGCGCGCCGAATCCGTCGGCACCCCCTCCGACACCCCCCACACCTCCCCGCACCAGGACATCCCGCCGGCGTCCACCCCCACCCACCACCACGCCACCCCCTGGCCCCAAGCCCGAGCCACCGCCGCCCGAGCCGCCCGCACCCTCGCCGCCCACCGCACCCGCACCCCCCTCTCCCTCCCCCTCGACCACACCCTCGGCCTCCCCCTGGCCGCCCCCCTTACCGCCCTCACCGACCTCCCCTCCTTCGACACCTCGGCGATGGACGGCTGGGCGGTCGCGGGACCGGGCCCCTGGAGGGTCCGGGCGGAGGGCGTTCTCGCCGGAGACTCCGCCCCCGAGCGGCTGGCCGACGGCGAGGCCGTACGGATCGCGACCGGCGCCCGGATCCCCCTGGACACCACGGCCGTCCTGCGCAGCGAACACGGCCGCACCGACGACAACGGCCGTCTGCACCTCACGCGGGACCTCCAGCACGGCCAGGACATCCGCCCGCGCGCCCAGGAGTGCCGGGCGGGCGATCTGCTGCTGCCGGAGGGCACCGTCGTCACCCCGGCGGTCCTCGGACTCGCGGCGGCGGCCGGGTACGACACGCTCGCCGTCACCGGCAGGCCCCGCGCCGAGGTACTCGTCCTCGGCGACGAACTGCTGACCAAGGGCCGTCCGCACGACGGCCTCATCCGGGACGCGCTCGGCCCGATGCTGCCGCCCTGGCTGCGGGCGCTCGGCGCCGAGGTACCGGCGGTGAAGCGGCTCGGGGACGACGCGGAGGCGCTCCACCGGGCGATCGCCGCCTCGGAGGCCGACCTGATCGTCACGACCGGCGGCACCGCCGGGGGACCCGTGGACCACGTCCACCCGATCCTGTCCCGGATCGGCGCCGAGCTGCTGGTCGACGGGGTGAAGGTGCGCCCCGGTCACCCCATGCTGCTGGCCCGGATCAAGGAGGGCCAGCACCTCGTGGGCCTCCCCGGCAACCCCCTGGCCGCCGTCTCCGGCCTCCTCACCCTCGCCGAGCCCCTGCTCCGCGTCCTGGCCGCGCGCCCGGCGCCGGAGGCGTACGCGCTGCCGTTGAAGGAGACCGTGCAGGGGCATCCGTACGACACCCGGCTGATCCCGGTGGTCGTCCGGGGCGAGCGGGCCGTGCCGTTGCACTACAACGGGCCCGCGATGCTGCGGGGGGTCGCGGTGGCGGACGCGCTGGCTGTGGTGCCGCCGGGTGGGGTACGGGCGGGGGAGGATGTCGAACTGCTGGATCTGCCTTGGGGGTTGGCGGGCTGATGTTTCACGTGAAACACCCGCTTGGAAGGTTTCGCGCGTTTCACGTGAAACATGCGGATGGCGGCGTTGGGGTGTTTCACGTGAAACATGTGTTCCAGCAGGGTGGTTACGCCGGTTCCACGACCTTCGCCCGGCTGACCGTGACGACCCGGTCTCCCCGCTCCAGCGTGGTGAGATCGGGGTCCGCGTAGTCGAGGAGCCTCTTGCCCCGGACGACGGCCACGATGAGGTCGGAGCAGGTGCGGGGGGCCTTGCCGATCTCAGCGGGGTTCACGGGGCGTTCGACGATGTCGAGGCCGCTGCCCAGGGTCATCAGATCCTCCAGCGTGCCCGCGACGACCGGGCTGACCATGGCGACGCCGAGGAGGCGTCCTGCCGAACTGGAGCTGGTGATGACGGTGTCGGCGCCGGACTGCTTGAGCAGCGGTACGTTCTCGTCCTCCCGGGCCGCGACGACGATCGTGGCGCGGCGGTTGAGCTGGCGGGCGGTGAGGGTGACCAGGGCGGTGGTGTCGTCGCGCTGAGGGCAGACGATGACCTGGGAGGCGGTGTGGATCTCGGCCTTCAGGAGGGTCTCCGAACGGGTGGCGTCGCCGATCACCGAGACGAGGCCGTCCTCCGCCGCCGTCAGGACTGCCTTCTTCTGGGCGTCCACGATGACGATCCTGTCCTTCGCGATGCCCTGCCCGACCAGGGTCTCGGCTGCGTGGCGGCCCTTCGTGCCGTAGCCGACGACCACGACGTGGTCGCGCAGGCGGGAGCGCCAGCGGTGGACGCGGACCTGTTGGCGGGTGCGTTCGGTGAGGACCTCCAGGGTGGTGCCGACCAGGATGATCAGGAAGACGACGCGCAACGGCGTCACGACCAGGATGTTGACCAGGCGGGCCGTGTCGCTGACGGGGGTGATGTCGCCGTAGCCGGTCGTGGAGAGGGTGACGGTCGCGTAGTAGGCGGAGTCCAGGAGGTCCACCGAGCCGTCGGAGTTGTCGTTGTAGCCGTCGTGGTCGAGGTAGACGATGAACGTCGTCAGGGCCAGGACCAGGAGGGCCATCAGCAGACGTCGGATCACCTGGGCGAGCGGGGGGACGCCGTTGCGGGTGGGCATCGTGACCGCGCGGCTCGCCTCCGCGTCGTCGCGGGTGTCGGAGCGCGAGCGGTACCAGAGGGAGCGGAACAGGGAGAGCCTGCTCAGCTTCGTCGGTGGTCGTAGCTGGTCCTTCAACGCGTGCCCCCCTGGGGTGGTGATCCGGTTGGTGGGCACCATGGTTGTCCACGTCTCGCCGAGTATCCCGGAGGCCCTCCATGCGTGATCACACTGTCGTCGTCGGGTTCGGTACGAAGGGGCGTTCCGCGATTCGGACCGCCTGCGCGTCCGGGCTGCGCAAGGAGCAGGTCGTGGTGGTCGATCCGAGTGCGAAGGTGATCGAGGCGGCGACCGCGGAGGGGTACGAGGGGGTCGTGGGGGACGCGACCCGGAGTGACGTGCTGCGGCGGGCCGAGGTGCACAAGGCGGGGCGGATCATCATCGCGACGCAGCGGGACGACACCGCCGTCCTCGTCGCGCTCACCGCGCGCCAGCTGAACCAAGGGGCGGTGATCGTCGCCGCCGTCCGTGAGGAGGAGAACGCGCCCCTGCTGCGGCAGTCCGGTGCGGACGAGGTCATCACCAGCGCCGGTGCCGCCGGACGGCTCCTCGGGCTCTCCGTCCTCTCCCCCGCCGCCGGGGTGATCATGGAGGGGCTGTTGCGGCAGGGGAGCGGGCTGGACATCGTGGAGCGGCCCGTGACGCGCGCGGAGACCGGGAAGACGCCCCGGGAGACCGATGACCTGGTCGTCAGCGTGGTGCGGGGGCATCGAGTGCTGGGGTACGACGATCCGGCGGTGGGGGTGCTGGCGCTGACGGACCGGGTGGTGACGATCGTGCGGGCGGCGGGGACTTCGGGAGCTTCAGGGGCGTCCGGCGCCTTGGGGGCTTCAGGGGAGTAGCGTCGGGGCATGCGTGCGATCACTATTGCGGAACCTGGTGGGCCTGAGGCGTTGGTCTGGGCGGAGGTCGCGGATGCGGTGGCCGGTGAGGGGGAGGTGCTGGTCGAGGTCGTCGCCGGGGCCGTCAACCGGGCCGATCTGCTTCAGCGGCAGGGGTTCTACGACCCGCCGCCCGGGGCCTCCCCCTACCCCGGGCTCGAATGTTCCGGGCGGATCGTCGAGGTGGGGCCCGGGGTGAGTGGGTGGAACGTCGGGGACGAGGTGTGTGCGCTGCTCGCCGGCGGGGGGTACGCGGAGAAGGTTGCCGTGCCTGCCGGGCAGTTGCTGCCTGTGCCCAAGGGGGTTGACCTGGTGCGGGCCGCCGCGCTGCCCGAGGTCGCCTGCACCGTCTGGTCCAACGTGTTCATGATTTCGCATCTGCGGCCCGGGGAGACGTTGCTCGTCCATGGGGGGTCCAGTGGGATCGGGACCATGGCCATTCAGCTCGGGAAGGCCGTCGGGGCGAAGGTCGCCGTGACCGCCGGGTCGGAGGAGAAGCTTCGGCGGTGTGCCGAGTTGGGGGCCGATGTGCTGATCAACTATCGCGAGCAGGACTTCGTGGACGAGGTGCGGGGGGCCACCGGGGGTGCCGGAGCCGACGTCATCCTCGACAACATGGGGGCCCAGTATCTCGACCGCAACGTCCAGGCCCTCGCCGTCAACGGGCGGCTCGCGATCATCGGGATGCAGGGGGGTGTGAAGGGGGAGCTCAACATCGGCACACTCCTCGCCAAGCGGGCCGCCGTCAGCGCGACGTCCCTTCGGGCCCGGCCGCTGGAGGAGAAGGCCGCGATCGTCTCCGCCGTCCGGGAGCATGTGTGGCCCCTGCTGTCCGACGGACACGTCCAGCCTGTCGTCGACCGTGAGATCCCTATGCCGGACGCGGCCGAGGCTCATCGGGTGGTCGAGGGGAGTGGGCATGTGGGGAAGGTGCTGTTGGTGGTGCCTCGGTAGGTGAGGGTGGGGGGCGCTGAGGTTCGGTGGGGCTGAGGTTGCGGGGTGGGTGCGGCTGAGTCTGTGGCTGGGGTGGGGGGCGTTTCGCTCACCCGCGCTGGCGGGGTGCCGCTGCGCCCACCCGTGCCGCCCCTAGCGGC
>DATCQX010000418.1:0-3754 GCA_036569285.1 Streptomyces sp. | reverse complement strand
CCAGTTTCAGCAGATGGACAGAGAACGCGGACTGTCGAGTCCTCGTGATAAGGGTGGTGGTCCGGGAAAACCCGGACGGGTTTGCGGATCTCCCCCTGCGGTACCCCTCGCGAGGGCGGGCGAGTCTACCCATCCGCCCTGCCAGCCATGCGCCGTGCGGCCACTTTTCTTCGCCTGACGGGCTGAAGTTTTGTGGTTCACAGGTCAGTTGACCACCCCGGCGTCCTACCCTTCAGAGGGTGAAGCAACTGATGTCCCGAGAGTCCGAAGCCGACCCGGCCGGCGAATCACCGCTCCCCGGCGTCCTTCCGGAGAGCCTGTTCGCCGAACTCGTCGCCTTCCGCCGCGACGTGCACATGCACCCCGAGCTCGGCAACCAGGAGTTCCGCACGACGGCCGCGATCAAGGCCCGCCTGGAAAAGGCCGGCCTGAAGCCGCGTGTCCTTTCGGGGGGCACGGGACTGGTCTGCGACATCGGCATCGACATGGAGGCGGGTGCGGGTGCGGGTGCGGGTGCATCCGGCGGTGCAGCGGACGGCAGGGCAGGGGAACCTGCACCCGCTCTCGGCGCGAAGGCCCCCGGGACACCGGCCGCCGGCGCCAAGGCCTTCGGCGTGACCGCCCCCGCCACCTCGGCCGCCGCTTTCCCCGCACTCGACAACGCACAGTCACCCCCACTCACCTCAGGGGCGCGGGGAACTGCGCGACCAGCCACGAACCACCCGCACTCGCCGACGCACCCCACACCCCCCACCCCAGACGGCGCCCCGGCCCCCCGAACCGGCATCTTCGCCCTCCGCGCCGACATCGACGCCCTCCCCATCCCCGACACCAAGTCGACCTGCGCCTACCGCTCGACCGTCCCCGACAGGGCGCACGCCTGCGGCCACGACGTCCACACCACCGTCGTCCTGGGCGCCGGACTCGTCCTCGCGGAGTTGCACAGGCAGGGCAAGCTCCCCCGTCCCGTCCGCCTGATCTTCCAGCCCGCCGAGGAGGTCCTCCCCGGCGGCGCGGCGGACGCGATCGAGGACGGGGTGCTGGAGGGCGTCGGCCGGATCATCGCCGTCCACTGCGACCCCCGGGTCGACGCGGGGAAGATCGGCCTGCGGGAGGGTGCCATCACCTCCGCCTGTGACCGGCTGGAGATCGCGTTGGACGGCCCCGGCGGACACACCGCGCGCCCGCACCTGACGACCGACCTCGTCACGGCCGCCGCGCGGGTCGCCACGGACGTCCCCGCCCTGGTGGGACGGCGTGTCGACACCCGCGCGGGGCTCGCCGTGACCTGGGGCCGGATCGAGTGCGGGCACGCGCCGAACGTGATCCCGCAGCACGCGGAGCTGTCGGGGACGGTCCGCTGCCTGGACATCGAGGCGTGGCGGCAGGCCCCGGACATCGTCGTCGCCGCGATCGACGAGGTCGCGAACATGCATCACGCCAAGTCGGAGATCAACTACGTCCGTGGCGTCCCCCCGGTCGTCAACGACCCGGAGGTCACCGGCCTGCTGCGGGACGCGATGACGGCCCGGCGCGGCGCGGACTCCGTCGAGGGCACCGAGCAGAGCCTCGGCGGCGAGGACTTCTCCTGGTACCTGGAGCACGTCCCCGGCGCGATGGCCCGCCTCGGCGTCCGCACCCCGGGCGAGCGGACCGTGCGGGACCTGCACCAGGGGAACTTCGACGCGGACGAGCACGCCATCACCGTCGGCGTCGAACTGTTCACGGCCGCCGCGCTGCTGGACGCGGCGACGAGGACGGCCTGACCGACGTCCGAAAAGGGGCGCCCCGGAAAGCGCCCCTTTGTCGTATCCCGTCACTTCGCCGTAACCCCCCGCACGCAGCCGTAACCCCCGCTCGGCACGAATCGATAACGGCCGGGAGAAACCCCGTTCCCCTCCCCTTCTACGCGCGTTACGGTGCCCGAAATCGCCACCGAGAACGGCTTGTTGGGGGAGCCTTCGCGGAGGGCTCCACCATGGGGAAAACGGACCGCGCGCGGTGCCGTGGGCAAGTAAGGGGACTCGTCATGCGTCATCGGATATCCAGAGGGACCAAGGTCGCCGCGGTCGTGGCCGCCCTCGCGTTCGCCGCCACGGCCTGCGGCGAGTCCAGCACCAGCAGCAGCTCCAAGTCGCCGGAGGCGAGCGGTTCCTCGGCGGGCGGCTATTCCGGCAAGGGCATCGGCCTCGCGTACGACATCGGCGGCAAGGGCGACCAGTCCTTCAACGACGCCGCGTACTCCGGCTTCCAGAAGGCGATGGCCGACTTCAAGATCCCCGGCCGGGACGTCGAACCGCAGGACGGCGAGTCCAGCGCGGACAAGGTCCAGCGGCTCACCCAGCTCGCGCAGGCCGGCTACAACCCGGTGATCGGCGTCGGCTTCGTCTACGGGCCGGCCGTCAAGGAGGTCGCCGCGAAGTTCCCGAACACCACCTTCGGGATCATCGACGACGACACGGCCAAGGCGAAGAACATCGCCGACATGGTCTTCCACGAGGAGCAGGGCTCCTACCTCGCGGGCGTCGCCGCGGCCAAGGCCAGCAAGAAGAAGCACGTCGGCTTCATCGGCGGCGTCAACATCCCGCTGATCCACAAGTTCGAGGCGGGCTTCGTCCAGGGCGTGCAGTCCGTCGACAAGTCCATCAAGATCGAGTCGCAGTACCTGACCGAGACCCCCGCCGAGGGCGGCTTCTCCAGCCCCGACAAGGGCAAGGCGGGCGCGAGCGGCCAGATCGACGCGGGCGCGGACGTCATCTACGGCGCGGCGGGCCTGTCCAACCAGGGCATCATCAGCGAGGCCGCCGCCAAGAAGGTCTGGGCGATCGGCGTCGACTCCGACCAGTACAGCCAGTCCGCGCTGTCCGCGTACAAGGACTACATCCTCGGCTCCGCCACCAAGAACGTCGGCGGCGCGGTGTACGACCTGGTCAAGTCGGTCGTCGACGGCAAGCCGCAGTCCGGCGAGATCCGCGGCTCCCTCTCGAACGACGGCGTCGGCTTCTCCGACACGAACCCGAAGTACAAGGCGATGAAGGATGTCGTCGCGGCCGTGGACCAGGCGAAGAAGGACATCGTGGACGGCAAGGTGACGGTCAAGATCACGAAGTGATCTTCCTGTTTCACCCATACGCCCCTCGCACGAAGCGAGGGGCGTATTGCTGTCCGTAATCTGAAACCAGAATGTGGCCACAGCTCGGTAACGGACCGGACAGAAGGGTTTTTCCTGTCGGTCTACGCGCGTTACGCTGCCGCGGAACCAGCGCCTGGTATGGGCGCTTGCACAAAGGAGTCTCGCACCATGCGCCGGGTTTCCCGTCTCACGCTCGCGGGTGTCTGTACCGCAGCCCTCGCCGTGACCGTTTCCGCCTGCGGAAGCTCGTCCACGTCGTCCTCGTCGTCCGCAGGTGAGAAGAAGAACCTCGGCCTCGCGCTCGCGTACGACGTCGGTGGCAAGGGCGACCAGTCCTTCAACGACGCCGCGACCGCCGGTCTGGAGAAGGCCGACAAGGACTTCGGCTACAAGTCCAACGCCGTCGAGCCGCAGGACGGCGAGTCGGACGCGGACAAGGTGCAGCGCCTGGAGAGCCTCGCCAAGCAGGGGTACAACCCTGTCATCGGCGTCGGCTACGCGTACGCGCCGGCCGTCAAGGAGGTCGCGGCGAAGTACCCGAAGATCACCTTCGGCATCGTCGACGACAACACGATCAAGGCCGCGAACGTCGCCGACCTCGTCTTCCACGAGGAGCAGGCG
>DATCQX010000417.1:0-2372 GCA_036569285.1 Streptomyces sp. | reverse complement strand
GCCAAGCGGTGCCCAGGTCGCCGTCGTCGAGGAGCGCATCGATCAGCACGGGCCCGCGGTACCGGCCGCCCCGCTCCCGGTGGGCGTCCTCGCGCAGAGCGGCGAGCGCCGCCGTCCGCTCGGTCTCCCAGCAGTCCGCGGCCCGGGCGGCATCGCGCAGTTGCTGATAGGCGGTGAGGGATCTCTCGGCCAGGAAGCGGTCGCGGCGGACTGCCACGTTCTCGGCCTTCCGGCCCGTCCGCGTGTAGTGAGCGCACACGTAGTCGACCAGACGGCCGTCGACGTGTGCCTCGTCGGCGGTGTCCCGGAGTCCGCGTTCCGCCCACGCGAGCGCGTCCTCGGGCCTGCCGACCGCGCTCAACTCCTCGGCGATGAACAGGTGCGTGGCACCGGACGGCTCCAGATCCTTCGCGTACAGGGCGACCAGCGCGTCCACGTCGCCCTCCGCCTTGACCAGGCGTTCCATCAGGTACGTCTCCGCCCAGCCGCGCGGACTGCGCCGCTGAGCCTCGACCGCCAGCTGCCGCAGGCGGGCCAGCCCGGCCTGCCCCAACGCGTCGGCGTAGTCGAGCGGATCGAGGTCCGTCGGACCGTCCCTGTCACCGAGCATGTGGCCGGCCAGCCACTCGGCCAGCCGCTCCGGGTCGGGGCGCTCGACTCCGCAAGCCTCCAGGTGAGCCTCGGCCACCGCCGCCACTGCCTGCCCGACGGCTCCGTCCGAGTCGTCGATCTCCTCGTACGCCTCGCCGAGCGCCCGGATCGCCTCCTCGGCCAGGTCGACCGCACGCGCCGCCTGCCCGCCGGCGGTGAGGGCGCGCAGCGCGTCCGCCGCCTCCGCGACCTGCCGCGCGTATCCAGGGGCGTCCGCGTACTCGACGTACCCGTAGCGGGCGAAGGGCCGCGGGTCGAGGAGCGCGAGGACCCGCTCCCGGACGGCGCCCAGGTCGGAGCGCGCGGCTGCGGCTCGCAGCTCCAGCCGTCGACGCAACTCCCGGTCGTCGGCGACCTGTTCCCGCACCAGCGCGAGGAGTTCGTCCCGGGACAACGCCGTGAGCCACGCCTCCAGGCCGGAGGCTCGTGTCCGGGCGGCTGCCCGCTGCCTCGGGACCGCGTCGGCCTGCCGCAGCACGGTCAGTGCCACCGCCACGCAGTGCTTGCAGAAGTTGCCCTCCTGCCCGTACGGACAGTCGCACCAGCCCGAGATCCCGGTGGCCTCGCCGAGGGTGAGTTCCACCTCGTAGGCGTCGGTGCCATCCACCCTGGCGGTGACCGAGGCGGCCCCCACCTCCAGACCGCTCACCGCGTCCAGATACCCCAGCCCCCGCTCGAAGGACCGAGTCCCGGCCAGGGCCCGCAGCTCGTCCTCGCCGAATCCCACCACTTGCCGTGCCATACCCCTATTCAACCGTCTCCGCGGGGGCGGCGGCCGGGAGCTTCCGGGCTCGCTCGGGGAGTGGACCGGGGTGGTGGCGGGCGCGGCTGCAATGGCGAGGGTCACCATCGGCCGTTTTGTGACAAACGTTGCAAATGCCAGTTAATCCTTTGCTTCGCTCAGGCATTCGGTCACTGTCGTCAGGGGTTCGTCCTCGCCATCCCGAGATGGCCGGCCACACCAGGAGCGAAACAGAATGCAGAACTCCAGTTCCGTCCGTCTGCTGCGTCGTGCGGCTCTCGGCTGCGCGGTGGCGGTCTCGTTCACCCTGGCCGGTGCCGGTGCGAGCGCAAGCGCCGCGACCGGTGCCGGTGCGCAGGCCGCCCCCGCCGGCGCCCCGAGCGCTTCGATCGCCCGCAGTGCGGCGACGTACGGCCGGACCGTGGCACTCACCTTCGACGACGGCCCAGGGCCGTTCACAGGTCAGGTCCTGGACCTGCTCGCCCAGTACCACGCGCAGGCGACCTTCTGCCAGATAGGCGACCAGGCCGCCGCGAACCCCGCCCTGGTCAAGCGCGTCCTCGCCGACGGCCACCGGCTGTGCGATCACACCGTGGACCACCCCCAGCCGATGCGTACCCTCGCGTACGCCACGCAGGTCCGAGAGATCACCGCGGCCAAGGAAATGATCAGCAAGGCCGGCGGGCCGGGCACCCGGATCCGATGGTTCCGTGCCCCCGGCGGCGATTTCAGCCCCGAAAACCGCCGGATAGCCGTGCAGGACGGTCTACGCCCGCTGGGCTGGACCGTCGACCCCCGTGACTGGTCGCGCCCCGGTGTCGCCTCGATCATCGCCACCGTGAAACGGGAACTGCGTCCCGGCGGCGTCGTCCTCATGCACGACGGCGGCGGCGACCGCAGCCAGACCGTGGCAGCCCTGCGCGAACTGCTCCCCTGGATGACCCGGCAGGGCTACAGGTTCAGCCTTCCCGAAAGCTGA
>DATCQX010000416.1:0-2434 GCA_036569285.1 Streptomyces sp. | reverse complement strand
GTCATCAAGCGCTCCCGGGCCCCCTCAAGCCACTGAGCCTTGAGGTCGATCGGGACGCGGACGGAGATCTGAGTGCTCGGCGCATCGTGCACCTCGACGACGTACGGGTCCTCGGCGATGAAGGTGAGATACGCCGTACGCCCCTCGCCGGGCCAGTTGCCGCTGACGACGTCATCGGTCTCGGCCGCCTCCGTGTCGCTTTCCGCGACCGCCTCCAGGATCGCCGCCCAGTCGTCGAGATAGTCGGCGTTGAAGCCCGTCCGTACGGTGGCGTTCACGAAGTCACTGCGGATGACGATCTCCGCGTCGTAGTAGCCGTACTGCGGAGTCGGGGACAACAGCCGGACGGCAACGCTCTGCACGCCGTCGTCCAGGACAATCACGTCGAGCGGTTCAACGGTCCCGGTCAAGGTGCCTCCTCCGGCTGACGTCACCCGTTGCTGTACTTCGCCGCTGTACGGCACGACAAAGCCCCCTCCGGGATGATCCCGAGGGGGCTTTGACCTGTGTGCACTCGGCAGGATTCGAACCTGCAACCTTCTGATCCGTAGTCAGATGCTCTATCCGTTAAGCTACGAGTGCTTGTTTTGTTGTTTCCCGCTTGTCTTCGTTCCTGGCCTTCCGGCCGCTCCCGGCGACAGGAAGAACATTACATGACCGGGGGCGGCATGTGAAATCCGATAGGCGTACCCCTTGTGAGCTGGGGAAACGTGGCTCTGGGGGATACGACGAAGCCCCGGTCGCGGGGACCGGGGCTTCAGTGCTGCGGAGGCGGAGGGATTTGAACCCTCGATGGACGGTAAAGCCCAAACCGCATTAGCAGTGCGGCGCCATAGACCGGACTAGGCGACGCCTCCAGCACAACCGCTCGCGTGGGTGCGAGTGGTGCGTGCAGATGATGACACAGGTGAGTGCTGTGTCACCAATCGGTGTCCACCGTACTAGGAGCCCGGGGGCAGGGCAAAGGGCTTCCGGGGAGGGGAGACAGACGCCCCCACCCCCGCTCGTCCACCCGTTCGGCCCGGCACCCCCTTCATGCGAGGTGCCTCTCATCCCGCACCCCCGACCGAACCCCAGCCCTTAGACTCCCTCGCGTGACACCCCGCGGGCCGGTTGGCAAGATGGCCGGGGCGGGCGGCAATGTGCGGTGACAGGGAGGAAGCGTCTCGTGAGCAGCAGGCCATCCCGAGGCGCTGCTCGCCTCGCGGCGATACTGGACGCCCTGCCGGACGCGTTGGTGCTGGTCAACGCGAACGGAACGGTCGTCAACGCGAACACGATCGCGTTGGAGGCGTTCGAATCACCGGGGACCGCCCTTGTGGGGCGCGGCCTCCTAGACCTCCTCCCCGAGTTCGACTCCAAGCTGATCCCCGGGTCGATGCGCCGGCCCGACCACATCGACCCCCGTGGCCGCACCAAGCCCGCCCGGATGATCGCCCGCAGGACCGACGGCCACGAGTTCCCCGTCGAAGTCACGAGCGCGAACCTGGAGAACGGCCAGCAGGCGTACGACGGATACGGGTACGCCCCGGACGAACTGCTGATGCTGGTCGTACGCGACCTGTCCGGCACGGTGGACACCGAGGCGGAGCTGGCCCGTTCGCAGCGGCAGACGGAGATGATCCTGCGGGCGGCGTCCGAGGGCGTCGTCGGAACGGACACGGACGGGCGGATCGTCCTCGTCAACCCGGCGGCCGCGCAGATACTGGGCTACCGGGCCAGCGACCTCGGCGGCAAGGAACTGCACACCCTCGTCCTGCACTCCCGCCCGGACGGCGCCCCCTTCCCGTACGACGAGTCGCCGCTCGCGGACACCCTCCGCTCCGGCCGCAAGCACCGCGTCCGCGGCCAGGTGCTGTTCGCGAAGAACGGCGACAAGGTCTCCGTGGACCTGACGACCGCGCCGGTGCGGGACGGCGATCAGCTCGTCGGCGCCGTCATGACCTTCACCGACCGGCGGCCGTACGACGCGCTCGCCAAGGAGAAGGAGGACGTCGAGACACAGCACGCGGAAGAGCTGGAGCGGCTCGCGGAGGAACACGCCTCCGACCTCACCGCCCTGCGCCAGCAGCACGTCGCGGAGATCGAGGAACTCACCGAGCAGCACGCGGAGGCGACCGCCGCCGCCGAGGACCGGTACGCGGCCCTCGGTGAGCGGGAGAAGGACCGGTACGAGGCTCTCGCGGGCCGCCACGAGCAGCTCCTCACCCTCCTCGGGCGTTCCCTGCGCGGCCCCCTCGACGAACTCCGCCGCGAACTCTCCACCCTCGCCGCCGACGACGCCGGGCAGCTCTGGCCCGAGGCCAACCAGGTCCTGCACCACCTCTCCGCCGGGTACTCCCGGATCACCACCCTCATCGACAACGTCCTCGGCTACCAGCTCCTCGACACCGGCGAGGCGCAGGTCAGCCGGACGAAGGTGATGCTGGACGCG
>DATCQX010000415.1:0-4488 GCA_036569285.1 Streptomyces sp. | reverse complement strand
CGAGGGCGGGGTCCGGCAGGAGTGGGTGCCGCTGTTCGAGAAGTACACGGTGGACCTGGTCATCAACGGCCACAACCACCAGTACGAGCGCACCGACGTCATCAAGAAGGGCGCGGTCACCAAGAAGCTCCCGATCGGCGGTACGGCG
This sequence comes from Streptomyces sp., assembly GCA_036569285.1. GTDB lineage: Bacteria > Actinomycetota > Actinomycetes > Streptomycetales > Streptomycetaceae > Streptomyces. The sequence continues at coordinate 4,340 of DATCQX010000415.1, read as the reverse complement.
TACCCCGAGACCGACGGCGTCGTCTACGTCACGGCGGGCGCGGCGGGCCGCAGCCTGTACGCGTTCACCGCGCCGCTGTCCTACGAGGGCCACGAGAACGAGGTCGACTCCGTCGCCTCCTTCATCAACACCAAGGACGGCAAGGTGAACGAGACGGTCACCTGGTCGCGTGTGCGCTACCTCGACTACTCGTTCCTGCGCGTCGACGTCACCCCGGCCGCGAAGGGTCACACCGCCAAGCTGACCGTGCGCGGCATCGCCGAGACTGGCGAGCAGGTCGACCACTTCACGGTGGCCCGCCGGGCCAAGTAGCCCTTTCCGTGCGCCCGGAAGGCAGGGCGTACCTCAAGAAGTTCCTCAAACAGGCGGTTCTCGACGGGATCTGACGTGACGTCAGAGACGTTTGAGGATCGCCTGTTTGGCCAGGGTGAACTCCTCGTCCGTCAGCACCCCGTCCCGGTGCAGCTCGCCCAGCTCCCGCAGCTGCCGCAGCATCGCGTCGTGGTCGTCTCCGGTCGCGGGCACAGGAGCCGGAGCGATCTCCGGGACGGTGCCGCCCGCGCCCGCCGCCGGATGGGGCAGCCGCGCCTGCACCGCCGCGGCGACCAGCGCCATCAGCGGGTCCTTCTTGAACCCCCACAGCTCGACCGCGTTGGGGTCGTACTTCGGCGGCGCCTTCGTGACCGCGCCCCGGACCGTGAACCGCAGATGCCCGTTCTCCAGCCCGGCGGCCGGCTGCCACTCCACGCCGAGAATGTCCCCGACCGCCAACTGCCGTGTCCCGGCGGCCGACTTGGCGTCCTCGGTCTTCCAGTTCCACTCCAGCCGGACGACGTCCCCGTCGAAGCTCGCGCTGCCGTCCCCGGCGGACACCGACAGCGGCACGGACGGCCCCGGCAGCAGGAACGCGTCCACCGGAGTACCCGGCACCTCGTCGAGAAGCAGCGCGTTGCGGACCTCGTCCACCAGGTACTCGGCGACGCCGTACCGGTCGGACTCGACGACCAGTTGATACGGGTCGTGGGGCTCGGTGAGCCGGCCCGCCGTCGCCAGCAGCAGGGGGTCGGCGCCGTCGCGCAGACGTAGTCTCAACCGGCCGTTCTTCTTGCCCTGTTCGAAGGAGACACCGGCCAACGCGCTGAGTGGAACGGCGAGTTCACCCAGCTCCTTGCGGAGGATGCTCACGTTCTTGTCGTGCCCCGGAGTCAGCCTCAGCAGGTCGCCGTCGAAGACCCAGGTGCCGTCCTTCTGGATGATTTCCGCCATGCCATGATTGTCCACCACAAGGTGACGGGCACCCCCGAGGACCGTACTCGGGGGTGCCCGTCCTGGTGATCAGTACCCAGCGACGGGGTTCTTCAAGGTACCGATCAGCTGAAGGGCGCCCGAAGGATCGGTCAGGTCGACCATCTGCCGGTTGTTCCGCAACTGGAGCCGGTTCAGGCAGGAGCGCGCGAACTCGGGGGCGAACATGTCGTACTGCCGGAATCTGTCGGCGAGTTCGGGGTGCGCCTCCTGGTAGGAGCGGGTCGTCTCGGCGACCGTCCGCCAGAAGTCGTCCTCGGTGAGGACACCTTCGGCGGCGAGGTCGGAGGCGAGGAAGCGGAAGAAGCAGTCGAAGACGTCCGTGAAGACCGACAGCAGTTTCCTGTCCTCGGGGACCTCGACGGCGATCCGCCGGACCTCGGGCGGCAGCGCCGCGTCCGGGTCCATGACGGCGATCTCCTCCGCGATGTCCTTGTAGACCGCCCGCTGCACGACCCCGTCCCGCAGCACCAGGATCGTGTTCTCGCCGTGCGGCATGAACACCAGGTCGTACGCGTAGAACGAGTGCAGCAACGGCGTGTAGTAGGCGTCCAGATAGCGCCTCAGCCACTGCGCGGGCTCCAGCCCCGACCGCTCGATCAACTCGGCGGCCAGGGAACGGCCCTCGTGGTCCACGTGGATCAACGAGGCCATCGTCGCGAGCTGTTCACCCTCCTGGAGCGCGGAGACCGGGCTCTCGCGCCAGAGGGCGGCCAGCATCTTGCGGTACGGGGAGAAGCGATCCGTGGCGGCCTCGTACTCCAGGTGGCGGTAGCCGACAGCCGCCCGTTCCCGGATGATCGACAGGCCGGACTCCTTCAACACCGGGTCGTTGTCGATGAGTTCGGCGAGCCAGTCGTTGATGGCCGGGGTCGCCTCCATGTAGGCGGCCGAAAGCCCGCGCATGAAACCCATGTTGAGGACCGACAGGGCCGTTTTGACGTAGTGCTTCGTCGGGGCGGACCTGTTGAAGAACGTCCGGATCGACTGCTGGGCCAGATACTCGTCGTCCCCCTCACCGAGCGGGACCAGCGTGCCGCGCGCGATCTCCGCCGCGAACGTCACCGTCAGCTTGTTCCACCACTGCCAGGGGTGGACGGGGATCAGGAGGAACTCGGCCGGGTCGTGGCCCAGTTCGCGCAGCCGGGCGTAGAAGCGACCGACGGTCTCCTCGCCCAACTCGGCCCGGACGAAGGACTCGTACTCGATGCCGGTGCCCGCCGTGAACGCGGCGCGCGAGCGGTGCGCGGCGAGCCAGACCAGGCGGACCGGGTGCGCCGTCTCCGGCGCGTACGACAGGTACTCGTGAACTCCGAAGCCGAGTCGGCCGTTGTTCGCGACGAAGCAGGGGTGGCCCTCGGTCATGCCGGTCTCGATCGCCTGGAAACCGGCGTCGATCAGCTCGGCGGAGGTGAGCTGCGGCTTGGTGAGCTTGTAGCAGGTGCCGGAGAGGGTGGAGGAGATCTCCTCCAGGTAGACCGGCAGGACCTCGTCGCTCAGGCCCAGCGAGTCCTTCAGCTCGATGAAGAAGTCCAGTGCGGACAGCGGGAGTTCGGCGCCGTCGCGGGTTCGCGTGATCGAGTCCGGGTCGATCTGCCAGTGGTCGAGGGCGCGGCGGACGGCCGTGAACCGGTACGCGGTCCGGCCGTCGTCGCTGCGGACGACGTAACCGCCGTTCTCCTCCTCGGGGTCGAGGAGCAGCTCGTGCGCGAACTCGGCGAGCGCCTTGCGGATCAGCCGGCGGTCGGCCTTCTCCCAGCGGCCGGGGGAGAGGTGGGCGACGGCGTCGGTGAGGCTCATGCGGTCACCGCCGCCCGCTTCTCGAAGAACTGCTCCCGGGTGCAGAAACTCAGCAACGCTGTCTTCTCCGGCTTCTGGATCTCGCGTTCGGGCACGAAACCGACGGCTTCGTTCAGGGCGTGGACGGCCGTGTTGGCGACGTCCGGTTCGACGACGACCCGTCGCACCGCCGGGTCCTCGAAGAGGCGGGCCATGACGGCGGTGAGGACGGCGCGGGTGAAGCCGCTGCGGGGGGTGTCGGTCGCCGGGGTGAGGAAGTGCATGCCGACGTCACCGGGCAACGGGTCGTAGAGGCCCGGCAGTTCGCGGTGGGCGGGGTCGTAGCGCTCCATCAGGAAGACGGGGGTGCCGTTCTCCAGGCCGAGGTAGGCGTCCTGGTGTTCGTCCGTCGCGATGGCCATGTAGGCGCGCTCCACGTCCTCCAGGCGGGCGTCCAGCATCATCCAGTAGGCCGCTTTGGGGTGGGTCAGCCAGGAGTGCAGGAGTTCGGCGTCGGTGAAGGGGTCGACGGGGCGGAAGGTGAACTGTATGCCGCTCATGCCGCGAACTCCTGGAACGCGATGGACTTCTCCACCGGGTAGTACTCGCGGCCCAGCAACTCCGCGATGATGACGCTGTTGCGGTACGCGCCCATCCCCAGGTCGGGGGAGGTGACGCTGTGCGTGTGCACGCCGGCGTTCTGGAGGAACACACCCCGGCCGGTCGTGTCGATCGCGTAGTTGCGGGCGACGTCGAAGTTGCCGTGGCCGTCGTAGACGAGGCGGTCGCGGACCGGGGCGAGGAACTCCGGTTCGGTGTAGGCGTATCCGGTCGCGAGGACCAGTCCCTGGGAGGTCAACTCGAAGTCCTTGCCCTGCTCCTCCTGGCGGAAGCCCAGGGTGTAGCTGCCGTTCGCGTAACTCGCGCTGTTCAGAGAGGAGTTGGTGAGCAGGCGGGTGGGGACCGGGCCGCCGAGGTTCTTCCGGTAGAGCAGGTCGAAGATCTCGTCGATCAGGTCGCCGTCGATGCCCTTGAACAGGCCCTTCTGCTGTGCCGCGAGCCGGTAGCGGGTGGTTTCGGGGAGCGCGCGGAAGTAGTCGATGTACTCCGGAGAGGTCATCTCCAGTGTCAGCTTGGTGTATTCGAGCGGGAAGAAGCGCGGCGAGCGCGTCACCCAGTTCAGCCGGTAGCCGTGGACGTCGATCTCGCTCAGCAGGTCGAGGTAGATCTCGGCGGCCGACTGCCCCGAGCCGACC
>DATCQX010000414.1:0-12218 GCA_036569285.1 Streptomyces sp. | reverse complement strand
AGCCAAAGCGGCGTGGGACGGGATCGCCTGGCGTGCCCTGCCGGACGAGGTGATGGACGCGATCGTCACGCATCCCTCCCGCAGGCTGCGTATGGCGACCGCCGGGAACCCCGCGTCGACGCCTGAACAACGTGCCCGGCTCGCCGCCGCCGACGATCCACGCGTCCGCATGGCCCTGGCTGAGGAGCCCAACGGGTTCCGCGTCCCCGTGGAACCCCTGCCCCTGTCCACGCAGCGGCGTCTGCTCGCCGTTCGGGACCCGCGGGTCCGCCACACGGCCCCGAGCCTGATCGCAGGCCTCGCCGACCACCCGGACGCGGACCTTCACCAGGCCAGGGGGACCTGCTCCCCGACGAGGCCCGGAGCCGTCTGCTGCGCGACGCCGACGACGACGTGCGCCGGACGGCCGCGATCCAGGCATGCCGCAACGGCACCATGACCCCGGCGACCGCCCGACGCCTCGCGACGAGCACGTCCGAGGCGGACCGACAGGAACTGGCCGCCAACCTCCACGTCCCCATCGACATCGTCGGACCGTTGACTCACGAGGAGCTGCCCGCACGGCCCGAACTGGCGGACGTCCAGCGCGCCGCCGTCGACGGGGTCTTCCGTCCAACCCCCTGCCGCGCCGCATACAGCCGGCACCTGCCCGCCGACGTCGTCTGGCGGTCGCCGATCCTGCCTATCCGTAGGTGAGGTCGGCGGCCACGGCGATGTCGAGGACCAGCGGTGTGGTCCTCGTGGCGAGGTCCTGGAGGATCTTCGGGAGGGTGGATGCGAGCTGTTCGTAGGTGTCGACGCGCAGGGCCGGGCAGCCCAGACCGGCGGCGATGTCGGAGATCCGCACCTCGGTGAAGGACGGCCATGGCGGTTTGCCCTGGCCGGACTGCTCCGCGAGCCGGTCCATGATGGCGTAGCCGCCGTTGGACAGCACCAGAAAGAGCACGCCGATCTCGTAATGGGCCGCACTCCACAGGCCCTGGACGCCGTACAGCGAGGAGCCGTCGCCCAGCACCGCCACCACCGGCCGCTCGGGGGCACCCGACTTCAGCCCGATCGCGGCCGGCAGGCCGAAGCCCAGTCCGCCGGTGGCGGCGCTGACGAAACCGAGCGGAGCACGTGCGGGCACACGCCGGTGCAGTTCGGGACGGCTCGACGGCGACTCCTCGACGAGGATCGTGTCGGCCGGCAGGCCTGCGGAGAGCAGGTCGAACACGTGCCCTGGACGTATCGGCTCTCCACCGGCCGGCTCCGGCAGAGGGTCCGCCGGGACACGGAAGGCAGCAGGCGTGCCGGTCCGGGCTCCGACCCGCTCGACGAGTGCACGGCACGTCCGGGACACATCGGCGACCAGAGCGAGATCGGCGATGCTGTGGTGCGTCTCGTCCGCGTACGGCGTGACCTGGACGACGGTCGCGCCCTCGGGTACCAGGTCGCCGGGTTCGCACGGGTACTGGCGCAGCGCGGGGGCGCCGAGGACGAGGAGCAGATCGTGCTCGGCCAGTGCCGTCCGTACGCCCGACCGGCCGGGCGGCAGGTGCCCGGCGAAGGACGGATGGTCCTGCGGAAAACCTGCCCGCGCCCCGAACGGCTCCTGCCAGACGGGCGCCGCGAGCCGTTCCGCCAGAGCCGTCAGGGCGACCCAGCTCGCGGCGTCGTCGGCTGCTGCGCCGACGACGAGCGCCGGGTTGCGGGAGCCGTCGATCCGCCGCGCCAGGTCGTCGAGCTCGGCGCCCAGTGTGGCCGCGCCACGGCGCAGGGCGAGCGGAGCGGCGCCGCGGCGGCTTTCGGCGGGCTGAAGCCAGTCGTCCATGGGGACCACGACCATGGCGGGCCCCGCGCCTGTGATCGCCTCGTGGTGCGCTCGGGCGATCGCCGCCGGTACGTCCTGCGCGCGCAGGGGGTTGCCGGTCCACACGGGATAGTCCCCGACGAGGCTTTCGAGTCGTCCGGCGAGGAAGGGTTCGTACGCGAGATGGCGCCGGTCCTGCTGTCCGACCACGACGACGAGTGGTGCCCGGTTGGTCCGTGCCGTGGCGAGAGCCCCGGCGGCGTTGGCGAGGCCGGCGGTGGTGTGGAGGTTCACGAAAGCCGGGCGGCCGGTGGCGGTCGCCCATCCGGTGGCCATACCGACCACGGAGCCCTCGTGGAGCGCCAGTCGGAAGGCGATGTCGTCGGGCAGGCCGGTGAGGAACTGGATCTCGGTCGAGCCCGGGTTGGCGAAGACGGTCGTCATCCCGAGGCGGCGCAGCACGTCGAACACGGCGTCGCGCACGGTCTGAGGTGAGGAGCCGGAAACAGGGCTGCCTTCGGTGGTCATGGTGTGCTTCTCCTTGGAGAGGTCAGGTCGGGGAGCGGGAGAACGGGCCGCTCGACGACGACCGGGTTCGGGACCACGCGGGTGAGGTGGCGCCCTCCGAGCGCGCCGATCGCGCGCCCCACCCTGGTGGAACCGGTGAAGTTCACGCGCGTGCCGGCCGGCGTACGCCGAGCGCGGTGAGCATGCCCTGGGTGACACGGACGCCGACGCCGCACCAGGGCCGGGTGGCACCCCTCTCACGGCCCGTGTTCACGTCAGCGGCGATTGCCGCGGCCACGCGAGGGACCGGCTGCCCGGTGAGAACCGCGCGCGTCTCGGCGAACACGTCGGACGGCGCGGCTTCCGCTGCTTCGGCGGCGTACATCGGGGTCTCTCCTCCGCGGCTCGGGACCCGAGTGCACGGCTGCTCCACGGGCTCCGCGGGAAGTATCCGAAGTCATGTACGGAGGGACAACGCGCCTGTTCGTTCAATGAACATCCGCTGGAGGGTCAGCCCTGCCGGACTTTGATCCCGGGCCGCCAGCCGAGCCTCCGCGAGATCGCCAGACCGCTCGTGATCACTGAAGGGAGGACGGCTCGCGTCCGCACGGAGCTGCTGCGGACGACGACGGAGAGCGCGGCGACCACCCGGCCCTCGTGGTCCATGACCCGTGTCGCGATCGAGTCCGCACCCTCCGTCAGCTCACCACGCACCAGCGAACTGCCCGTGCGCCGGCACTCGGCGAGCTCACGGCGAATCGCGTCCGGATCGGTGACCGTTCGTGAGGTGAACCGCTGCAACGGGCCTCCCAGCACCTCGTCCGTCAGCTCGGTGCCACCGTGACCGAGAAGGATCTTGCCCACTCCCGAGCAGTGCAGCGGCAGCCGGCCGCCTACCCCGGAGACGAGGCCGAGCGCCCGCGGCGCCGACAGCCGCTCGATGACGACGGCTTCCCTGCCTTCGAGGACGGCGAGCTGCACATGCTGACGCAGCGCGCTGTAGAGGTCTTCCATGTACGGCTGCGCCATCGTGCGCAGCGACTCGGTCAGGGGCGCCAGCGTGCCCAGCTCCCACAGCCGCAGGCCGACGACGAACCGGCCGTTCTCCCGCTGTTCCAGCGCGCCGGCGGCGGTGAGCTCCCGCACCAGCCGGCGAGCGGTGGGGTGCGGCAGCCCCGTCTTCCGTCCGAGCTCGGCCAGACTCAGCTCGCTCTGCCCGGCCTCGAAGGAGAACAGCAGGTCGAGCAGGCGGGAGCTCACGCTTCGCCCGGGTTCGCTCGTTCGAGGCATGCGGCCGTCCCCTCCCCGCTCGTCGGTCGGCAGGACCGACATGTTCGTTCAATGACTCATGGTGCCCGCGATCTCACGGTCCTGGGCACCATGAGCGCGCCGGACGCTCCACGGCGCCGGAACGCCACCGTCCCGCCGACCACGAAACCATGAGACGGGCGATGAAAGCAGAGGGGCTTCCTCATGACGACGCACGAGACCCGGCCGAGGATCGCGATCCTGGGAGGCGGCATAGGCGGCCTCGCCGCGGCCGCGTTCCTGCACCGGGAAGGTCTGTCCAGCACGGTCTACGAACAGGCACCCCGGCTGGCGGAAGTCGGCGCCGGTCTGGTCGTGGCGCCCAACGCCGCACGCCAGTTGCGCAAGCTCGGCGTCCTCGACGAGGTGCGAGGGCATGCCGTACAGCTCGTCGTGGGCTGGGAGTTCCGGCGCTGGCAGGACGGTACGGTCCTGTCCGCCGAAGACCTCGCCGCCTCCTGCGAGCGGCTCTACGGCGAGCAGACCCACACCGTCCACCGCGCCCACCTGCTGGCGGCGATCCAGTCCCGGGTACCGGCCACGAGCATCGAACTCGGACGCAAGTGCGTCGGCGTCGAACCCCGCGGCGACGCCCTTGAGATCGGCTTCGCCGACGGGACCACCGCCGAGGCCGACATCGTGATCGGTGCCGACGGTGTCCACTCCGTCGTCCGGGGCTGTCTCTTCGGAACCTCACCCGCGACCCACTCCGGCATCTGCGCCTACCGCGCGCTCGTCCCCGTCGGCCAGGCACCGGACTTCGCCCGCCGCGCCGCCCAGACCCTGTGGATCGGCCCAGGCCGTCACCTGGTCCACTACCCCGTCTCCAGTGGGCGGTTCGTCAACCTCGTCGCCTTCGCGCCGGCCAGGGACCACACCGTGGAGTCCTGGACCGCCACGGCCACCGTCGGGGAGTTCCTCACCGAGTTCGACGGCTGGGACCCCCGTCTCGTCGACCTCGTCCGTGCCTGCGGAACACCTGGCCGATGGGCCCTGCTGGACCGGGCGCCCCTGCCTCGGTGGACGGTCGGCAAGGCCACGCTGCTGGGCGACGCCGCCCACCCCATGTTCCCGTTCTTCGCGCAGGGCGCCGCCCAGGCGATCGAGGACGCCGCCGTCCTGTCCCGGTGCCTCGCGGACGGCATGGACGACCCGGCCGCCGCACTGCGGCGCTACGAAGCGCTGCGCATCCCTCGCACCACCCGTCTCCAGACGGTCAGCCACGGCCGGTCGCACATCAACCATCTCGACGACGGACCCGAGCAGCGTGAACGCGACGCGCTCTACGCCCAGCAGGACCCCCTCGTCGCCAACGGATGGATCTACGGCTACGACCCGGACCCGGAGCTTGCCGCGGCGACCGGGTCACAGGGCTGACGGGCGGAAGCCGAGGGGCGAGAACACGCGGCGCGTCTCACCCTCGGGGACGCCGCGGTGCCAGGAGCTACGCACCGCGCGCCTCCCGCGGATCAGTCCTGCGACCACCCGCCCATCCCGTGAACTCCCGCCCGGCGCACGTGCCTGAGTCGCTCAGCCAGTCGGCCGGAGCCGGCGGGCAGTGAGGACGAGTGCGGTGGCGCCCAGTGCCCCGGCGCCCGCGAGGACGCCCACGGCGTTCGCCAGGGTGCCGACGGCGGAGGTGATCGCGAGGACCACGAGCGGGCAGAGGAACTGGCCCAGGAAGAAGGCGCCCGTCCACAGACCGGTGCCACGGCCGCGGTCGGCGTAGTGGAGCTTGGACATGGCGAGGGTGAGCAGGCTCGGCAGCATGATGCCGCTTCCGAGGCAGTTGACGACCGCGCCGACGGTCAGCGCGACGGGGTTCGGGGCGAGCCAGATCACCGCGAAGCCGAGGGCGCTCAGGCCGAAAGCGCTGGGCAGCCAGGCCTGCGGGCTCCGGTCACCCCTGGCGAAGACGGCGGCGCCGATCACGACCGCGGCACTGGAGGCGGCTGTGGCCAGTCCGATCACGCCGGTGTCGCTCACGCCCATGTCGTCCAGGAGGAACGACATCTCCACCTGGACGGTGTAGAAGAGGACGGCACCGAAGACGGTCAGTGCGCAGGTGCCGGCCAGAGGGCGCCAGGGGAAGGCCCGCTCGGCCACCGGTTCGGCGGTGGCGGGCTCGTCGGCCCGCCCGGCCGGTCGGGCCTGGGGCCGGGGCAGGAAGGCGGCCATGGCGGGGGCCAGCAGCAGGCTCACGGCGTAGGCCCAGAACGGTGCGCGCCAGCCGGCTGATCCGGCCGCGCCGCCCAGCACGAAGAAGGCCGTCGCGGCGATCGCCGCGCACATCGTCTGCATCGCGAGGTAGCGGTCGCGCTGCCGGCCGGAGTAGTAGTCGCCGATCAGCGTGGTGCTGCAGGTCATGATGGCGGCTTCGGCGACACCGACGAGGGCGCGGCTGGCGACGACGGCGCCGAGAGAGTCCAGCCACAGGGGGGCGGTGCCGAGGATCGCGTACAGCACGGTCGAGACGACGAGGAGGCGTTTGCGGCCGAGCCGGTCGACGAGGACGCCGGCGAAGGGGGCCAGCAGCGCCAGGGAGAGGGCGGGGACGGTCAGGGCCATCGGGACGAGCGCGTCGACGCCCGGTACGCCGGCGAAGTGGTCCCGCATCTGCGGCAGGACGGGGGCGATGAGCACGGCGCCCAGGATGGGCAGACAGGCGCCGGCCATCAGCAGCGTGAGGCGAATCCGGTGGCCGGGACCGGACACGGTCCGCTCGGACGACGAGTCGTCCAAGGCCACTGCCGACGGGGACGGGGGCACGAGGGGAGGCATGCGAGAACTCCACGTGGCGTGTCGGGAGAGAAGGTCTCCGGTGGCGTGCGGCCGGCGCACTCGCGGGCCGCGTGACAGCAGCGGCGGCGCGTGGGACGCCGTACGGCTGCCGGGCGGTCGCGCAGGTGGCGGAGAGACCCGGCGCCTGCGCCGACCCGGCATCGGCGAGGGAGAGCGGCTCCGGCGTCGGGTCGAGGACGACTATGGGCCAGCGGTCAGGTGCTGCCTAGTCCCTGTCCGATCGATATCGGAGATAGGGATCATCGGTGTCACGGATGCTTCCGCGTCCTTCGGGTCAAGCGCTGCCTCCCGCGGGCAGGAGGGCGAGTGCGAGCCGCAGGAAGGCCTGGGCCGCGGGGGAGGCCGGGGCCGGGTCGCGGTGCGCGAGAGCCAGTGGCTGGAGTGCCTGGGGATCGTCGAGGCGCAGGACGCAGTCCGCGTGGTCGGCGGGGACGATGGCGTCGGCCACCGGGCGGGGCACCACGGTCACTCCGATGCCCTCAAGGGCCAGCGAGGTGAGATCTCCCGTGTCGCGCAACGCGCAGACACCCCTGCGGCGGGCCCGCGCGCGCTCGAACGCGGCGTCCACCTGTGCGCGAAGTCCTGTGTCCGGGCCGCATTCGAGGAAGCGCTCGTCGGCCAGCTCGCCCAGATCCGTGACGCCGGTCCCCCGCAGCCGGTGCCGGCGGCCCACCACGGCCACGAGAGGCACCAGGCGGAGCAGGTGGTACGCGATGCCCCGGGGCAACTGGTGCTCGTGCAGGGCGATCACGGCGACCTCCAGTTCGCCGGTCAGGAGCTGGGCGGCGGCCTCCACCCCGTCGGCGTCGGAGAGGACGACCTCGACGGCGGGGTAGGCCTCCTGGTACTCCCGCAACAGGCCGAGCTGGTCGATGTCGCCGGCCGTGAGCGTCACCGAGCCGATGCGCAGCCGTCCTCGCACGGATCCGTCCAGCGAGGCGATGTCCGCGTGCATCTCCTGCACCGCCGTGAGCACCCGCCGTGCGCAGGCCACGAAGGTCTGTCCGGCCTGGGTCAGCCGGACGCTGCGGCTCGTCCGTTCGAACAGCCGGGTCCCGACCTCCCGTTCGAGCTGGGTGATCTGGTGACTGAGCCCGGACTGCCCGATGCGGCAGCGCGCCGCGGCCCGGGTGAAGTTGAGCTCGTCGGCGATGGCCACCGCGTACTCCATCTGCCGCAGATCCATCGCGATCTCCGATCGTTCCGTGCGTGATTGAGTGTTGGACGCTGAAGGCGCGACCGGGACACCATGGCCAAGGTGAGCTGCTGAGCCCGGACCTGACAGCCCTTCCACCCGATTCCGCGATGCCTGAGCTCGCGGTGGAGCGCTGACGCTCAGGCTCATCCATCACATTCTTCGCTTGATCAGACCTTGTCACAAGGAAGAGAGCCATGGCCACTGCAACGACGCAGCCCGGCGGAACACCCGGACGACAGCCCGTGGGCACCCAACCGCCGCCGCAGACCATGCAGTTCCCGGACACGCCGAAATTCCGGGGCTTCTTCGCTCCGTCGCGGATCGAGGCGGACGTCCACGACCTGGAGATCGAGGGCCGCATCCCGCCCGAGCTGTCCGGCGCCTTCTACCGCGCCGCCGCGGACACCCGGTACCCGCCGCGGTTCGCCCAGGACGTGTACATCAACGGCGACGGCATGATCCACATGGTCCGGTTCGAGAACGGCCACGCCGATCTGAGGACCAGGTACGTCCGCACCCGGCGCTTCGAGCTCGAACGCCAGGCTCGCCGGGCCCTGTTCGGGGCGTACCGCAACCCCTACACCGACGACCCGTCCGTGGCCGGCGTCGACGACGGCAACGCCAACACGTCGATCATCTGGCACGCCGGCAAGCTGCTCGCGCTCAAGGAGGCGGCGCTCCCGTACGAGCTGGACCCGCTGACCCTGGAGACGAAGGGCGTCCACGACTTCTCCGGCCAGATCACCGGACGTACCTTCACCGCGCACCCCAAGCACGATCCGCGCACGGGTGAACTGATCGCCTTCGCGTACAACGCCAGTGGGCTGCCGGACAAGCGGATCCACATCTACGAGATCTCGGCCTCCGGCAAGGTCACCCGCTCCCAGACCTTCGAGGTGCCGTACTCGTCGATGGTGCACGACTGGCTGGTCACCCGGGACCACCTCGTGTTCACCATCTCGCCCATGGTCGCCGACGCGGAGCAGCTCAAGACGGAGGAGCAGTACTTCGTCTGGGATCCGAACCAGGGCACCTACGTCGCGATCATCCCCCGCGAGCAGGGCGTGAGCGGCATCCAGTGGTACCGCAGCGAACAGCTGATGGAGACGCACTCCCTCAACGCGTGGACCGACGGCGACACCCTGGTGGCCGACCACTTCGTCACCAAGTCCGGCTGGTTCTCCCAGTTCCCGAAGACGACCGTCGGCCTGCTGCCCGAGCAGCCGCCGTTCCTGCACCGCTGGACGTTCGACCTCACCCAGGGCGCCGCTCACTGGGACGACGCCCAGCACACCTACCGCAGCGAAAGGCTCATCGCCCCGCCCGGTGACATGCCCCGCGTGGACCCCCGTGTGCTGATGGAGAAGAACCGGCACGGGTGGGTCGGCGGTATGCACCCCGACGAGCCGCAGTGCGAGGTCGGCCCGATGGGCCCGCCGTTCAACTCCCTCATCCACCGCGACGACGACACCGGTGAGACGACGCACTGGGCGCCCGGCGAGCACGCCGCGCCCGAGGAGCCGGTGTTCGTGCCGAAGTCGGCGGACGCCGCCGAAGGAGAGGGCTACCTGCTGGCGCTCGTCGGCCGCCGCGACCAGAACCGGCACGACCTGGTCGTCCTCGACGCCCTCGACATCGCCGCCGGTCCCATCGCCACCGTGAAGATTCCCTTCCGGCTGCGCTACGGCTTCCACGGCACCTGGGTTCCCGACCACGAACTGCGGAAGTGAGCGGACAGATGCGACTCGTCAGGTGCGGACACGCCTGTGTCCGGCTGGAGCGGGACGGCGTGGTCATCGTCATCGACCCCGGTGTCTTCTCCGACCCGCGGGCGCTGGAGGGCGCCGACGCGGTGCTCGTGACGCACGAGCACGAGGACCATTTCGCCGAATCCGTGCTGCGCGCGGCGGCCGAGGCCGATCCCGCCCTGCGGATCTGGGCCGACCGCTCGGTGGCGGCCGGACTCGAAGGACTCGGCACCCGGGTCGCCGTGGTCGGCGACGGGGACGCCTTCGACATCGGCGGCATCGGCGTCGAGGTGTACGGGGAACTGCACGCCCCGACCCACCCGGACTTCCCTCGGGTCACCAATGTCGGCTTCCTGGTGGGGAACACGGAAACGGGCGGCACCGTCTTCCACCCGGGCGACGCGTTCACCGTGCCCGCCCGCCCGGTGGACACGCTCCTCGTACCGGTCCACGGCCCGTGGTCCAAGACCGGCGAGGTCATCGACTACGTCCGCGAGGTCGAACCGCGGCACGCCCTGCCGATCCACGACAGCGGTCTCAGCGAAGGCGGAAACGCCCTGGTGGACGTCCTGCTGACGGCGAGCCTCCAGGGTTCGGCCGGCGACTACGCGCGGGTGGCGGCCGGAACCGGGATCGAACTCGCCTGACGGCTCCTCACCCCCTGCCGGCCGGCGTGTACCGCGACGCCGACGGCGGCTGCGACCTGCCCGACGCCTGACCCACAGATCCGCATCCGACCAAGACAAAGGGAAACGACCCATGCGACTTCACCGGAATCTCCTGATCGGCGGCAAGGAGATTCCCGCCGTCACCGGCCGGACCACGACCGACCTCGACCCGTGGACCGGCGAGCCGTACGCCACGGTCGCCGCCGCGGGACCGGAGGACGTGCGGGCCGCGGTGGACGCGGCGGAGACCGCCTTCACCGAGTGGGCGGCGCTCGCGCCCTTCGCCCGGCGGAAGATCTTCCTGGACGCGGCGGATCTGATGGAGCGGCGCGGCGAGCAGGCCGTGGAGCTGATGGCCGCGGAGACGGGCGCGACCCGGGGATGGGCGCTGTTCAACGTCGCCGTGGCCGCGAACGTGCTGCGTGAGGCCGCCGCCGCGCTCTCCGCCCCGCTCGGTGACGTCCTCACCACGCAGGAGCCGGGCGGGCTGAGCCTGGCCGTCCGTGAACCCCTCGGCGTCGTCGCGGCGTTCGCGCCGTGGAACGCGCCGATCATCCTCGGCACCCGAGCCGTCGTCGCCCCGCTCGCGGCGGGCAACACCGTCGTGGCCAAGGCGAGCGAGGACGCCCCGATCGCGTGCGGCCTGTTCGTCGCCGACGTGCTGCGCGACGCCGGACTGCCCGACGGTGTCCTCGGCGTCATCACCAACGACAGGCAGGACGCCGCCGTGATCGCCGAAACGCTGATAGCGGACCCGCGTGTCCGTGCTGTCGACTTCACCGGCTCGACCGGCGTCGGGCGGATCATCGGCGCCCTCGCGGCCCGGCATCTCAAACCTGCCGTGCTCGAACTCGGTGGCAAGAACTCCGTCATCGTGCTGGAGGACGCCGACCTCGACCACGCCGTGAACGCCGCCGCGTTCGCCGCGTTCATGAACTCCGGCCAGATCTGCATGTGCGCCGACCGCATCCTGGTGCACGCCTCGCTCGCCGAAGAGTTCACCCGGCGCTTCACCGCGAAGATCGCCGGACTGCCGGCCGGCGATCCGGTCCTGCCCGCCACTGTCATCGGCCCGCTGGTCGACGAGGCCGCCGCTCAGCGGGTCGCCGGCATGGTCGAGGACGCGGTCGGCAAGGGCGCACGCGTGCTCGTCGGCGGCGGCGCGCCCGAGGGGGCCCTGCACCCGGCGACTGTGCTGACCGACGTCCCCGTGGACGCGTCGCTGCACCACGCCGAGGTGTTCGGACCCGTCGTCGCCATCACGGTTTTCGCGGACGACGACGAGGCCGTGGCCCTGGCCAACGACACCGAGCACGGCCTCAGTTGCGGCATCCTCACCGACAACGGCACCCACGGCCTGAAGGTGGCCCGCCGTATCCGTACCGGCATCGTGCACGTCAACGACCAGTCCGTGGCGGACGAACCCCAGGCCCCCTTCGGCGGTTTCGCCGCCTCCGGCTACGGCCGATTCGGCGGACGGTGGGGCATCGAGTCCTTCTCCAACACCCGCTGGCTCACCCTCTCCACCGAGCAGCCGCACTACCCCTTCTGATGCCTTGAACCGCCCTCGGCGGCGGAAGAAGACCTGAGCCGTCGGTCCGAGGGCGCGGGAAGCGAACCCCTGTGTGAGCCGGTATTCACATATGGGGTGAGCGTGGGTTCACCACCACTCGTGCCGCGTCGGGGCAGGGGTGGGGTCAGCGGCCGGCCGGGGTGCCGAGGAGGTAGGAGACGACCGCGGTCTGGAGGTGGCTGCGCAACTCGCTCCAGGGCAGCGGGCGGCCGGACTCCAGGAACTCGCCCTGCGTGATGCGGTGCGCGATCGTGGCGTAGACCAGGCGGAAGGCGAAGTCCAGCGCGGCCTCGGGATCCGGGTGCGCGACGGGGACGTGCCGCAGAGCCTCGGCGAAGTTGCGGTTGCCCTCGACGCTGACACGCGATCCCTCGGCCCGTACCGCTTCATGCCGGGTGCCGAGCAGCAGAAAGACGCGCAGCAGCGACTCGCAGGCATGGAAGGCGTCGGTGATCGCTCCGACCGCCTCGGCGACCGTCACGGCCGGATCGCGCAGGAGGCGAAACCGCTCCGGGGACATGCGCCCGGTGATCTCGGCCTGGAGGTTCTCGGTGAAGGCGCGCTGGATGGCCAGCAGAAGCCCTTCCTTGTCCCCGAACCGGCGGTAGACGCTGCCGACCGC
>DATCQX010000413.1:0-15820 GCA_036569285.1 Streptomyces sp. | reverse complement strand
GGTCGGCCGGGATGTGCGTGTGCTCGGGGAGGTAGAGGCCGGCGAAGCCCCGGTCCTCCAGCTCGCGGGCGAGACGCGTGGGCGTGATGGTCTCGTCGGTGAGGAAGATCGTGACCGAGATACGCATACGACGGCCTTTCGGGGTGTACGGGGGGCATGGCGCGGGTGATGCCCTCATCTGTACCCGGAGCGGCCCGAACTGTCCATACCGACTGGTCGGAATCACGTGCTCAAGGTGTCGTCCCGCCCGTTCCCCGCCCGGCGACGGCCGCGCGGAGGATCTCCGTGGCCTGCCGGTCGGTCTCGTCCGGCTCGCCGAGCCGGTGCAGCAGGAGCCACGGTCCGTCGTCGTGGACGGCGGCCATGACGGACGAGCCCCGGGTGGCCCCGTTGTGCCACAGGGTCGTCGGCCCCCGCTGCCACGCGAGCGCCGGTTCTCCCAGCCGGCGCTCGACGAGCAGCGCGACCACGATGTCCGCCAGCGTCCGGCAGGTGGACCACAGTCCGCCCGCCGGGAGGATCGGCCCGGTGAGGTTCCACAGGGGAAGGGCCCGGCCGAACAGCCCGCGCGGTACGAGCCGGGACGCGGCCGGGGGGTGTGCCGTCACGGCGCCCGCGTCGAGGCCGAGGGGCGACAGCACGTGTCTGTCGACGAGTTGCTGGTACGGCCGTCCCGAGGCGACCGTGAGCGCGTGCCCGAGGACCGCGTACCCGAAGTTGGAGTACTCCTCCTCGCCCTGCCGTCCGGTGACCTGGCGGTCCAGTTCCCGCAGCGCCTCGTCGAGCGCCGCCTCGGTGAAACCGGCGTACGGGTCGTTCGGAGGTACTACGGGTACCGCTGGCAGCCGGGGCAGTCCTGACGTGTGCTCGGCGAGGTTGCGCAGGGTGATACCCGTACCTCTCGGGACGGACGGCAGGCACTCCTCCAGCGGCAGGTCGAGCCCGACGGTCCCCTCCTTCACCAGTTCGGCGAGCACGGTCGCCGTGAACACCTTGGTGATCGACCCGATCTCCACGAACCGGTCGGGGTCGTGACCGTGGCTGACCCGCTCGCTGATGCCGCCCCCGCCCAGCAGGCACGTCGGTGTGCGCATGTTCTGTTCTCCCGGTGTTCTGCACCCAGTTCGGCCGGCCCGTGCTCGGGGCCGTGCCCCAGACTGCCTCACCCCCCGATTCCCTTGAGGTCGCCCCGAGTTCATTCCTCTCGTCCACACTGGCCCCATGTGCGAGGACGCTCACGAGATCGGCAGACGCGCCCTGTTCGTGACGGGTGCGGCCACCGCGATGACGCTCGGAGGGGTGAGTTTCGCCTCCGCCGAGGAGCAAGTGCCGAGGCAGGGAACGCAGACCAGGACCGTGCGCGGCACCCTGCCGCCCGGCGCACCGGACTTCGTGTACGTGCCCGTCGAAGTCCCTTCGGGGGTCGGCGAGTTGAGGGTGTCGTACACGTACGACCGCCCGACCGTCCCGGCCGGAACCACCGGCAACGCCCTGGACATCGGCCTCTTCGACGAGCGGGGCACCGAGCTCGGCGGCCGGGGCTTCCGCGGCTGGTCCGGGGGCGCCCGCACCGAGTTCTTCGTCCGCGCGGACGACGCGACCCCCGGCTACCTCCCGGGAGTGATCCGGCCGGGCACCTGGTCGGTCGCGCTCGGCCCGTACACCGTCGCCCCTCAGGGACTCTCGTACGAGATCACCGTGACCCTCACCTACGGGTCGTACGGGAAGACCCCTAGGGTCGTGTACCCGCCGGAGCGCGCGAAGGACCGGGGCCGGGCCTGGTACCGGGGCGACTGCCACCTGCACTCCTGGTACTCCGACGGCCGCCGCACCCCCGCCGAGATCGCGGCGCTGGCGCGGGCGGCGGGGCTGGACTTCATCAACACGTCCGAGCACAACACCCATGCGGGACACGCCCATTGGGCCGACCAGGCCGGCGACGACCTGCTGATCATGCTCGGCGAGGAGATCACCACCCGCAACGGCCACGTCGTCGCGCTCGGCACCGACCCGGGCACCTTCGTCGACTGGCGCTACCGGGCCCGCGAGGGCCGCTTCGGGCAGTTCGCCCGCCGGATCCGCCGGGCGGGCGGGCTCGTCGTCCCCGCGCATCCGCACGCCACCTGCATCGGCTGCGCCTGGAAGTTCGGGTTCGGCGAGGCGGACGCGGTGGAGGTGTGGAACGGCCCCTACACCCCGGACGACGAGTTCGCGCTGGCCTCCTGGGACGCGACACTGGTCGCCGCCGTGCGCGAGGGCCGCGACTGGCTCCCGGCCATGGGCAACAGCGACGCCCACCGCGACCCCGACGTGGTGGGTCTGCCGCAGACCGTCGTCCTCGCCGACGACCTGACGCGGGAGGCGGTCCAGGCGGGCATCCGGGCGGGGCGGTCGTACGTCGCCGAGTCCAAGGACGTCTCCGTCGCGCTGACCGTCACCGGGCCGCGCGGTGAGCACGCCGGTATCGGGGAGCGGCTCGCGGTGGGGGCGGACACCCCTGTGGTCGTACGGGTGGAGGTCTCAGGGGTTACGGGGTGCGTGGTGCGCCTCGTCACCGACCAGGGCGTCCTGTTCACCGGCGGCCCCGTAGGGGACTCCGGGTCCGGGGTCTTCGAGTGGCGCACGACACCGTCGTACGCGGCGTACGTGCGCGCCGAGGTCCGGCACGCCGCGACCGCGCCACCGTTGCCGGGGACGTTCGCGGCCCTGACCAACCCGGTGTTCCTGGGGCGCGGGCGGGGCTGAGGGGAGCGGTCGAAGGAGCGGAGGGGACAATCGGCGGGGTACCTGAGGGGTACGGGGACTACGCGTGCCGTATCCCGCACCCCCCGGTGCTGTGTCCCGCGCTGCCCGTCCCTCGTCCGCCCTCGCCCGTCAGGACCCCCGATGTCCACCCTCGCCGACCGCCGCCACCGGATCACCACCGCCGTCCAGCGCCTCATCAACCCGCTCATGCGCAGGCTGCCGCTCCAGACCGTCCTGGAGACCACGGGCCGGACCTCCGGGCTCCCCCGCCGCACGCCGCTGGGCGGACGCCGGGTCGGGGACGCGTTCTGGCTGGTGTCGGAGTTCGGGGACCGCTCCCAGTACATCCGGAACATCAAGGCCGACCCGAGGGTCCGGGTCCGGCTCAGGGGCCGCTGGCACACCGGGACGGCGCACATCCTGCGGGACGACGACGCGGTGGCCCGGCTGCGGGGGCTGCCGAGGATGAACAGTGCGGCGGTACGGGTACTGGGGACGGATCTGCTGACCGTACGGGTGGATCTCGACGCGGGGTGAACCCTGTCGTACCCGTAGTACCGGAGCCCCCTAGCCCAGTTCCCGGTACAACCCCTCCACCAGCTCCACGACAGCCCCCGGCACCCGCAGCGTGGGAAAGTGGTCGCACTCCGCCTCGCGGACCAGCCGGCACCCCGGGATCCGTGAGGCGATCACCTCGTTCCGCTTGACGACGACGGGTTGGTCCTTCTCCCCGAGGAGCAGGGAGCACGGCACCGCCAGCTCCCCCAACCTCTCGAAGCAGGACGGCAGTTGCTGCTCGTGCTGGTACGACGTGAACCACCCCGGCAGTACCCCCCGCAGCAATCGCCGCGCCTCGCTGTCCGGTGGTGTCCCGGCCCCGCCCCACCACGACATCCCGAGGTCGGCCAGCCCTTCGAGGTCCCCGGCCAGCGCCAACGGCTCGACCTGCGCGGCCATTTCGGGCGGATCGGGCTCGGGGTACCCCGGCACACCGGGCACGAGCAGCCCCAGCGCCGCGACCTGTTCGGGGTGGTCCAGCGTGTACGCCGCCGCGGTGGCCCCGCCCATGCTGTAGCCGATCAGGACAGCCCGCGAAACGCCGAAGTGGCCGAGTACCAGGGCGAGATCGGCGTCCTGGCGGTACGGCGAGGTCGGCGCCGGAGACCGCCCGTACCCCCGGGCGTCGTACCGGATCACCCGGTGCCGCGAGGCCAGCGGGCCGAGTACCGGTTCCCAGATCTCGGAGGCCCCGACGCCGGGGTGCAGCAGGACCAGCGGCGGCCCGTCCCCGTCGCCCCGCGCCTCGGCCCAGACCTCGCCGCCGTCGACCGCCACCATGACGCCCGCTATATCACTCATACCCCGATGGTGCCCCACAATGTGGCGCCCCGCCCGGCGGAAACCAGCCGCAGAAACCGCTCTCGCCCCCGCCGCGCACCGACCCGGTCGCCGGCCGTCAGGCCCCCGCCCTCACGCCGGCCTCCCCCTCACCCCGGCCACACGATCGCCTGCACCTCGCTGTACGCGTGCAGCGCGTACACCCCCACGTCCCGCCCCACCCCGCTCCTCTTGAACCCCCCGAACGGCGCCTCCATGTTCCGCCCGACGGTGTTGATCCCCACGCCCCCGGCCCGCAGCCGACGGGCGACGCGGAAGGCGCGGGCGATGTCACCGGACCAGACGTAGTCGATGAGCCCGTAGTCGGAGTCGTTGGCGAGGGCGACGGCCTCCTCCTCGTCGTCGAAGGGCAGGACGGCGACGACGGGCCCGAAGATCTCCTCACGGACGGCCCGCATCGTGTTGGTGCAGTCGGCGAGGACGGTCGGCCCGAGGTAGAAGCCCCGCTCGGGGAGGTCGACGACCTTGCCCACCAGGGGAGTTGCCCCTTCCCGGACAGCGGACTCGACGTGCGAACGCACCCGCTCACGATGGACGGCGCTGATCAGCGGCCCCATGACGGTCCCGGTCTGTCCGGGGTCCCCCAGAGGCAACCGCCCCGCGTACGCGACGAGTTGCTCAACCAGCCTGCCGTACAGGGCCCGTTGGACCAGGACCCGGGTCGGCGCCGTGCAGATCTGCCCGCTGTAGAAGGAGAACGTCGTCCCGATCCCGGCGACGGCCAAGCCTAGGTCCGCGTCGTCGAACACCAACGCGGCGCCCTTGCCGCCGAGTTCCATGAGCTGGCGTTTCATGTCCCGCCCGCAGACCTCGCCGATCCGTACGCCGACGGCGGTGGATCCGGTGAAGCTCACCATGTCGACGTCGGGTGAGGCGACGGTCTCCTCCCCCACCTCGACCGCCTCGCCGGAGACGACGTTCACGACGCCGGGCGGCACTCCGGCGGCCTCCAGGATCTCCGCCATCCGGTAGACGGACAGGGGGTCTTGGGGCGCGGGTTTCACAACGACCGTGTTTCCCATGGCCAGTGCGGGCGCGATCTTCCCGGCGGGGTTGGCCCAGGGGTTGTTGTAGGAGGTGACGCAGGTGACGACGCCGACGGGCTGCCGCACCGCCAGCGCGCCCATCACGGCGGCCCTGCCCATCGGCCCGGCCTCGTTGATCTGCGGGGGGATCGCCCACTCGGCGGGTTCGACGCGGGCGTAGCGCCTGAACCGGGCTGCGGCGACGCCGAGTTGCATGGAGCGGACGGTCGCGGTGGTCGCCCCGGTCTCGGAGCGGGCGAGGTCGGTGAGTTCGGTGCGGCGGGCGAGGATCAGGTCGGCGGCGCGGGCGAGTACGGCGGCCCGTTCCTCGGGACGGGTGCGTGACCAGCCGTCGAAGGCCGCGCGGGCCGCCGCGCAGGCGTCGCGGGCCTGCGCGGCGGACGCCTCGGGCGCGAGTCCGACGACGTCCTCGGTCGCGGGGTCGATCACCTCGTAGTGCCCGCCGTCGGGCTCGACCCACTCGCCGCCGACGAACAGCCGCTGTCCATCGGTCACTTGGTGCTCACCGTGCGAGTGTCGGTGCCGGAGCGCAGCACTTTGCCGGGGACGGCGCCGGTGGGGACGTCGTCGCGCAGGGATTCGACTCCGTTGACCCAGACGGCTTTGATGCCGATGGCCTTGGAGTCGAGGCGTGGGCTGTCGCCCGGCAGGTCGTGGACGAGGGTGGCTTTTCCAGCGTCGATGCGGTCGGGGTCGAAGAGGACGAGGTCCGCGTGGAACCCTTCCTCGACCCGTCCGCGCCGGCGCAGTCCGAAGAGTTGGGCGGGGTCGTCGGTGAGCATCTTCACCGCCTGTTCCAGCCCGACGAGTCCGCGTCCGCGCAGGCAGTCCCCGAGGAACCGGGTGGTGTACGGGGCGCCGCACATCCGGTCGAGGTGGGCGCCGGCGTCGGAGCCGCCGAGGAGGACGTCCTCGTGCCGCCAGGTCTCGGCCCGCAGCGCCCAGGAGGCGGGGTCGTTGTCGCGGGGCATCGGCCAAAGGACTGTCCGCAGCCGGTCGTTGGCGCAGATCTCGACGAGGGTCGCGAAGGGGTCCTGGCCGCGTTCGGCGGCGATGTCGCGGACGACGCGCCCGGTGAGGCCCTCGTTCGCGGGGCTGTAGGTGTCGCCGATGACGTACCGGCCGAAGTCGGCGAGCCTGCGGAAGACGCCCGCCTCCTTGGACCGGGCGCGGCGCAGCATCTCGGCGCGGACGTCGGGCTGTGCGAGTTTCTCGATGCGCTGCGGGACGGGCAGGCCGAGGATCGGGCCCCAGCCGGGGATGAGGTTGAGCGCGCAGAACGTGCCGAGCGACATGTTCATCGGTGTGAGGATCGGCATGGTGAGGGCGACGATCCGGCCACCGGCCTTGCGGGCGCGGTCACTTGCGTGCAGTTGGCGGGGGACGCGTTCGGGGACCTGGGCGTCGATGGTGAGGACGTTCCAGTTGAGGGGGCGTCCGGCGGTGCTGGACATGTCGACGAGGAGGTCGATCTCGGCGTCGTCGAACTGGTCGAGGCAGCCGGCGACGATGGCCTCGATCTGGGTGCCCTCGTGTTCGCCGACGGCCTTGGACATGGCGATGAGTTCGGCGGGCAACGCGTGCCGGGAAGCTACGGGTTGGCCGTCCCCGTCGGAGTGGGTGGTGGATTGCGTGGTGGAGAAGCCCCAGGCTCCGGCGTCCATCGCCTCGTGCAACAGCCGGACGATTGCGGAGAGTTGTTCCTCGGACGGCTGGCCGCCCACCGCGTCGGCGCCCATCACGTGCCGTCGCAGCGCGCAATGGCCCACCATGAAACCGGCGTTGACGGCGATACGGCCCTCCAGGGCGTCGAGGTACTCGCCGAAGGAGTGCCAGTTCCAGGGTGCCCCCTCCTCCAGCGCGACCAGGGACATGCCCTCGACCTTGGACATCATCCGGCGTGTGTAATCGGCGTCTTCGGGGCGGGCCGGGTTCAACGGGGCAAGGGTGAAGCCGCAGTTGCCCGCAGCGACGGTGGTGACGCCGTGGTTGAGGGAGGGGGTGGCGTAGGGGTCCCAGAAGAGCTGGGCGTCGTAGTGGGTGTGCGGGTCGACGAAGCCGGGGCACAGGACGAGGCCGGTGGCGTCCTCGAACGTCCTTGATTCCTCGGTGACTTCCCCTAGTACGGCGATCCGGCCGTCCCGGATGCCGACGTCGGCGACGCGGGCGGGGGCCCCGGATCCGTCGACGACCGTGGCCCCCTTGATGACGTGATCGAGCATGAGCGGTCACGCCCCCTGACGGAACCGCGTGGTCCGGTGCACGGGGTCCGTGTCGATCTTCGGGATGACGTGCTCACCGATCAACCGGATGGTCTGGAGGGTCTGTTCCTTCGGTACGCCGACCGGGAGTCCGAAGCTGAGCTGGTCGGCGCCGGCCTGCTCCCACCGCTTGCACTGGCGCAGCACCTCGTCCGGGTCGCCGCAGATCAACAGCTCTTCCTCGACGAGGAGTTCGACGAACTCAGGGGTGTACTCGGGCAGGGTCTCGGGCCAGACGGGGAAGCCCTCAGGGCGTGGGAAGGTGTCGTGGTAGCGGAAGACGAGCGACGGCAGGTAGTGCAGGCCGCCGTTGACAGCGACCTGGATGGCCTCGTCGTGGGTGGGCGCGCAGATCGCCGTCGTCGTCACCATCACGTTGTCGTTGACGAAGTCCCCGACGGGTTCGGCGTTCACGATCGCCGTCTTGTACTGCTCCAGCACCCACTCCATGTCGGAGACCTTCTGGATGCTGAACCCGAGGACGCCGAGGCCCTTCTGGGCGGCCATCGCGTACGACGACGGCGAGCCGGCCGCGTACCACATGGCCGGGTGGGACTTGCCGTACGGCTTGGGCAGCACCTTCCTCGGGGGCAACTGCCAGTGTTTTCCCTGGAATCCGACGTACTCCTCCTGGAGCCACATCTTGGGGAACTCCGCGATCGTCTCTTCCCAGAGTTCCTTGGTGTGGTTCATGTCGGTGATGCCCGGCATGAATCCGAGGATCTCGTGCGATCCGGCGCCCCGGCCGCTGCCGAACTCGAAGCGGTTGCCGGTGAGATGGTCGAGCATGGCGACCTTCTCGGCGACTTTCACGGGGTGGTTGACCGGCGCGAGCGGGTTGAAGATGCCGGAGCCGAGGTGGATGCGCTCGGTGGCGTGGGCCAGGTAGGCGAGGAAGACCTCGTTGGCGGACAGGTGCGAGTACTCGTCGAGGAAGTGATGTTCCGACGCCCAGGCGTACTTGAAGCCCGACCGGTCCGCCTCGATGACGTACTCGGTCTCCTCCATCAGCGCCTTGTGCTCGGCCAGCGGGTCCGTCTCGGCCCTCTTGCCGACGTATCCCTGAACAAAGAGCCCGAATTCCAAGGAGGTTCACCACCCCAAGCCGTTATCTGACACACCGTCAGCTCATGGACTGCGGCCGACTCTGACACCACGGGCATACGCCGTCAATACCTGACGCTCAGTCAGACACGGCTGCTTCGACGATGACCAGCGTCCCGTGGCTGCCGGGCCGCACGGCGTGCCGGACCCCGGCGGGCACCCGGTACACCTCCCCCGCGCCGACCGCCACCGGTACCCCTTCGACCACCAGCTCCAGTCGCCCCTCCACCACGAACAGCGCCTCAGCACCACGAACAGCGCCTCAGCACCGGCGTGAGCCTCCTCCGCGACCGGCCGCCCGTCCATGCGCAGGACCTTCACGCACGCCGTCCCCACCCGCCCCAGCGGCAGCGAACTCCACGCCTGCGGCAGCGCGACAGCCGTCTCCGACACGTCGACCGGTCCCATGGCACACCTCCCGGCGGGCCTCCGGGGAAGCCCGCTCGTCTCGATCCGTGAACGCCGAGGACGCTATCCGGACCGGGCGGCCGATCGGTCGACCGTTCGGCAAAACCTCAGATCACCGACACCCCCGCCAGCCAGCCGCCGTCGATCACGAAGGGCTGGCCGGTGATGTACGAGGAGTCGGCACAGGTCAAGAACAGGGCGAGGCGGGCGACTTCCTCGGGGCGGCCTATGCGGCCCAGAGGAACCAGCTTGCGGTACAGGGTGTCCAGGGCTTTCGATGTCTCCTCGGGGTCCGAAGTGGGGTCCAGCATCGAGGGGTTGGACATGGGGGTGTCGATCGCGCCGGGGCAGATCGCGTTGACGCGGATGCCCCGGGGGGCCAGCTCCAGGGCGGCGACGCGGGTCAGGCCGAGGACCGCGTGCTTGGACGCGGCGTACGCGCCGACCGCCGCCATGCCCGTGATCGCCGTGTACGACGCGGTGTTGACGATCGTCCCGCCGTCCGCGAGGTCCGGTGCGGCCGTCTTGATGCCGAGGAAGCAGCCGACCTGGTTGACCCGCACGACCTGCATGAACTCGTCGAGCGGCGTGTCGGTGAGAGCGTTGAAGCGCAGGATACCGGCGTTGTTCACGAGCCCGTCGAGGCGGCCGTACGCCTCCTTGGCCGAATCGACCGCGAGCCGCCAGGAGTTCTCGTCACGGACGTCCAAGTGGACGTACAGAGCGTCGAGTTCGTCGGCGAGCACCTGTCCCTGTTCGTCCAGCACGTCGGCGACGACGACCCGCGCCCCTTCGGCGGCGAAGAGCCGCGCCTCCTGCTCGCCCTGCCCTCGGGCGGCCCCGGTGACGATGACGACCCGACCGTCCAACTTGCCCGTGCTGCCCATGGGGACCCCCTCGGCGTCGGTGGAGGCCAGCATCGTAGCGCCGTATATGACACATCGTCAGATAGCTGCACGGGCATCGAGAAGGCGAGCGGTCATCCTCATGAGCGAAGTGCGGGCGTGGCCCCCAGCCAGCGCAGGACCGCGTCCGTGCCTCCCCGCGCGTCGAGCTTCGCGTAGATGTTGCTGAGGTTGTTGCGCACGGTCTTCTCGGACAGCCGCAGTCGCAGCGAGATCTCCTGGGCTCCGAGCCCGGTCGACAGCAGTTCCATGATCTGCCGTTCGCGCGGCGAGAGAAGGGCCCGCAGGCGCTCCACCGCGTCTCTTCCGGCGGGCGCCTCGCGGGCTCCTTCCCGCAGTGCGGCGCAGGCCGCGGGGGAGAGGTAGGTGTGGCCGACGGTGGCCGCCATCACGGCCGAGGAGAGCATGCAGGCGCAGTAGTCGCCGTCGACCAGATAGCCCGCCCCGCCGCGGAACACCTCGACGACCGTCTCGACGTCCCGCCGCCCACTCACCACGATCACCGGCACCCCGCGCCCGGCCAGCGCGCCCGTCAACTCCGGCAGATCGCGGGCGGGTTCGGCACAGCTCAGCAGGACGACGTCGACCGGCACGTCGGCCAACTCCCGGTAGGGCGGCGCGACCCGCCACGCCCGGCCCACGTACGCGTCGTCCGGCGCGGGCCAGTCGGCGTGCGGCCAACTGGCGCCTTCCGCACAGGCCACAGCTACGGAGAGCCTTTCCGAGGAGCGCACTGTGGGGTCCTTCCGCCGGAACAGCGACGTCCGTACGTTCGTACGTACGCTGACCGGGGCGGATATGTTCAAAGATTCAAGAGAGCCGCCTCACAGGGCCCAGCAAGGGGGCAACTTCGGCACCGAACAGGCCTATTTGATCGACGAGTTCCCCAACTGACCTGCTCCTGAACCTGACTTGAACCTGTCCCACTCCCAACTCCCCGTACTCATTCAGCGATGCGGCCAGCTCCCCGGCGCTCCCGGTGAGCACCCGCCGGCCGACGTCCCAGCCGGGCGTCCCCACGTACAGCGGTTCGGCGATGGCCCCGACAGTGAACTCCCCGAGATCGGGGCGCAGTTGCTGGATCGCCGCGATCTGCCCCGGCAGTCGCTCACGCGGATCGCCCTGCGGCAGCCAGCCGTCCCCCTTGAGGGCGGCACGGCGGACGGCGGCGGGTGAGGAGCCGCCGACCCAGACGGGGACGTGCGGCTGGGCGGGACGGGGACGCTGGCCCAGGTCGTCGTAGTCGTACAACTTGCCGTGGTGGCCGACGAATTCGTCCGGCCCCAGCGCGCCGCGCAGCGCGTCCAGGGTCTCGTCCAGCACAGCCCCCCGGCGCCCGAAGTCGACGCCGAGCGCCTCGAACTCCTCCGTGACGTGCCCCGCGCCGACCCCGAGGATCAGCCGCCCGCCGGAGAGGTGGTCGAGGGTGGCGTACTGCTTGGCGGTGAGCAGGGGGTGCCGCAGCCCCGCGATCGCGACGTGGCTGAGCAGCCGGACGCGGGTCGTGACGGCGGCGAGGTGGGCCAGGGTGGCGACGGGGTCGTACCAGACCGTCCCCATCGCGTCCGCGAGGCGCCGCGGGATCGCGACGTGGTCGCAGCAGGCGACGTACGCGAACCCGGCGTCGTCGGCGGCCTGCGCGACTGCCACCAACTCGCCCGGGCCCGCGTCGAGTTCCCACGGTTCGACGTAGATACGGCTCTGGGACTGGACGGGGAGCTGGATGCCGTAGGCGAGGCGCCGGGTCATCCCGGGCCCTGCCAGAGGCCGTTGGGGGTGAGCCCCAGCAGGTCGATCGCGTTGCGGCGGACGATGCGGTCGACCACGTCCGCTTCGAGGTGGCCCATCTGGGACTCGCCGACCTCCCTCGACTTGGGCCAAGTGGAGTCGGAGTGGGGGTAGTCGGTCTCGTAGAGGACGTTGCGGACGCCGATGGAGTCGAGGTTGCGCAGGCCGAAGGGGTCGTCGAAGAAGCAGCCGTAGACGTGGTCGGCGAAGAGTTCGGACGGCGGGCGGTGGACCTTGTCGGCGACGCCGCCCCAGCCCCGGTTCTCCTCCCAGACGATGTCGGCGCGTTCGAGGATGTAGGGGATCCAGCCGATCTGGCCCTCGGCGTACATGACTTTGAGGTTCGGGAACCGTTCGAACTTGCCGCTCATCAGCCAGTCCACCATCGAGAAACAGCAGTTGGCGAAGGTGATGGTCGAACCGACCGCAGGGGGCGCGTCCTTGGAGGTGGACGGCATGCGGCTGCTGGAGCCGATGTGCATGGCGATGACGGTGCCCGTCTCGTCGCAGGCGGCGAGGAAGGGGTCCCAGGCGTCGGAGTGGACGGACGGCAGGCCGAGGTGGGGCGGGATCTCGGAGAAGGCGACCGCGCGGACCCCGCGTGCGGCGTTGCGGCGGACCTCCGCTGCGGCCAACTCGGCGTCCCACAAAGGGATCAGGGTGAGCGGTATGAGACGGCCGCGCGCCTGCGGGCCGCACCACTCCTCCACCATCCAGTCGTTGTACGCGCGCACGCACAGCAGGCCGAGTTCGTGGTCGTCCGCCTCGGTGAAGGTCTGTCCGCAAAACCGCGGGAAGGTGGGGAAACACACCGCGGACTGCACGTGGTTGACGTCCATGTCGGCGAGCCGCGCGGGGACGTCGTAGGAGCCGGGCCGCATCTGGTCGTAGGTGATGACCTCCAGGCGGATCTCGTCGCGGCTGAAGCCGACGGCCGTGTCGAGGCGGGTCAGCGGCCGTTGCAGGTCCTCGAAGAGCCACCAGTCGCCGACCGGTCCGTCGTCGCCCTTCTCGCCCATCACGGGCTTGAACCGCCCGCCCAGGAAGGTCATTTCCTTCAGAGGCGCCCGGACGACTCGCGGGCCGGTGTCGAGGTGCTTCTTCGGGAGGCGGTCCTGCCAGACGCGCGCGGGTTCGACGGTGTGGTCGTCGACGGAGATGATCAGCGGGAACTCTGTCGTGGTCTCCATGTCGGCCACGGTAGCGCCGATCTGACACATCGTCAGCTATCGTGCGGGGAGGGGTTCCTCGGCCGCGGCGACTCCCCCTCCGTGCCACCGCGGCCGTCCCCGCCTTCCCCCCAGGCTCCCCCGTGGAGTGGGACGCCCGTCCGGCTACTCCCCCGAGTTGTCGCCGGACGGGCTCTGAACGACTCCGGCCGTTCCCCCCCGGTCCGGCCGTTCGTTGGTAAGAGCATGTCAGAGGCCGATAAACGTTCCATGAACGCCGGCCTCCACATGCCGGTGGCAGTCCCTCGGGGCATGCACCCAGGGGGCCACCCGTAGTACCACTGGGGGAGCGACCCGGCCGGTACCGATCGGCGTCCACGACCGCGTCGTCCGGATCCGTCGGGTCGCCGTCGCCGACACCGTCGTCCGGATGCGAGGACGCTGCGGCGTCCCCGGGTGGTCCCGCGCTCTCCACCCCGCCCCTGGATTTCTCCACCCCGAGTTCCACCCGTGGGTGCAGGCGTCTTCGGCCCGTGACCAGCACGCTTGGAGGCATGACAACGACCGAGTGGATCACCGACATCGCCCTCATCCTCGTCGTCTTCCGGCAGCTGCGCGAAGGACGGCTCGACCTCAAGACGTTCCTGATCCCGCTGGGGATCGTGGCCTTCGTGGCGAACGCGTACCTGGACTCCGTCCCGACCGGCGGCAACGACCTGATACTGATCGGCGCGCTCATGGGCGCGGGCGCCGTCCTCGGTGTGGCGGGCGGCATCTACACCCGCGTCCGGATCGCCGGCGAGCACGTCCTGATCAAGGCGGGCGCGGTCTCCGCGATCCTGTGGGTGCTCGGCATGGGCGCCCGGATGGGCTTCCAGCTGTGGACGGAGCACGGCGGCGCGGACGACGTCGCGCGGTTCAGCCTCGTCCACCACATCACCAGCGACCAGGCGTGGGTCGCGGCGTTCGTCCTGATGGCGCTGACCGAGGTCGTCACGCGGCTGGCCACGATCTTCGTCCGGAGCCGGATGCTGACGGCCGGACGGCGCGCCCGCGCCGGAGGCCCCACCTCCGCCGAGACATCCACCCTCGCCTCGCGCCGTCTGTCGGCCCGGCCGTGAGTTATGGTCTCGCCGTGCCCACCGCCTCCACCGCACAGGCCCCCGCTCCCCGCCCGATCCCGGGCCGGGACCCCCGGGTCCAGTGGGCGCTGACCGCGGCGGTCGTCGTCAGCGGGGCCCTGACGATCCGGCCGATGGGCGTCAGCGGGCAGGGCCTGGTGGTCGCGGTCCTGTACGTGCTGAACTGCGCGGCGCTGCTGGCGCGCGGCCTGCCCCGGGAGAGGGTCCCCGCGCGGGCCGCCGTCGTCTGGCTGTCGCTGGGCGTCCTCGCGGCAGCCGCGCTGGTCGGGGCGAGCCGCATCGGAACGGGGTATCTCTTCGCCTTCTTCCTGTGCGGCCACATCGGGTACCGGCTGCCGGCCCGGCAGGCCCTCGTCCTGGCGCCGGCCTGCGGACTGCTCTGCGCCGGCGTCCTGTACTTCGAGATCGGACCGGGTCACGAGACGCTGCCCTGGGCCGTCGGTCTCACCACCTGCGCGCCGGTCCTGATCGGGATGATCAACCGCGTCCAGCACCAGGCCGTGCAGGCCGCGCTGTCGGCGGCGGAGAGCGGGGAGCGCGCCGCGCGGGCCGAGGCACAGGCCGCCGTCCTCGCCGAACGCGGCCGGATCGCCCGGGACGTCCACGACGTCCTCGCGCACTCGCTCGCCGGGATCAACATGCAACTGGAACTCGCCGACGCGCTGCTCGACACCGGCGACCTGGAGAAGGTCAGGGCCGTCAACGACAAGGCCCACAGCCTCGTCAAGGAGAGCCTGAAACAGGCGCAGTGGACGGTGCACGCGCTGCGCGAGGACGCGCTGCCCCTGGTGGAGACCCTGACGGCGATGCTGGAGTCGTCCGGCCACCGCGGCGCATTGACCCTGAGAGGTACCCCTGTGGAGCTACCAGCCCAGGTCACCCAGAACCTGCTGCGGATCGCCCAGGAGTCCCTGACGAACGCCGCGCGGCACGCGCCGGGTGGGGAGGTGCGGGTGGAGCTGGCTTTCGGGGGGTCCTCGACGGCGGGTTCCTCGACGACACTGACGATCCGCAACCGGCCCGCGACCCGTACGGTGAACGTGGGGGCCGGCAGCGGCATGGGGCTGATCGGCATGCGCGAACGCGTCGCCCTTCTGGGCGGCACCCTCACGGCGGGCCCGGTCACCGAGGGCCCCGACCGAGGCGGCTGGCAAGTGGAGGCAGTGATCCCGCGATGAATCGACCCACCGACAGCTCCCGCCCGTTGCGCGTGATCGTCGCCGACGACCAGGCCGCCGTCCGCGAACCGCTCGCCGCGGTGCTGGATCTGGCGGACGACATCGACGTCGTCGCGGCGGCCGAGGACGGCAACGGCGTGCTGGACGCGGTCGCCGCCGGGCCGGTGGACGTCGTGCTGATGGACCTGCGCATGCCGGTGCTGGACGGCATCGAGACCACCCGCCGGCTGAGCGACGGACATCCCGAGGTGGCCGTCGTCGTCCTCACCACGTTCGCGGACGACGACTCGATCCTGGCCGCCCTCAGCGCGGGCGCCCGCGGCTACCTCACGAAGAACGCCGGGCGTCAGGACATCGTCCGCGCGATCCGTGCCGCCGCCGCGGGCCAGTCCGTGCTGGACCGCGAGGTCCAGGACCGCCTGCTGGCGACCGTCCGCGCGCAGCCGGCGGCCTCCGCGCAGGCGCTGCCCGCCGACCTCACGCCCCGCGAACGCGAGGTGCTCACCCTGATCGGCCAGGGCCTGCCCAACCGGGCGATCGCTGAGAAGCTGTTCGTGAGCGAGGCGACCGTGAAGACGCACATCAACAATCTGTTCGCCAAGGCGGGCATCCGGGACCGGGCGGAGGCGGTGCGGCGGGCGATCGGGGCGGGGTTGGTGTGAGGGGCGGGGTGGGG
>DATCQX010000412.1:0-17415 GCA_036569285.1 Streptomyces sp. | reverse complement strand
ACAGGCGTGATGCGGTCGGGTAACGTCCGCGCCGCAGGCTCGACGGCATGACCTCGAACGGCGGAGGCTGCTGATGCCCACGGACACCCCCACGATCGTGCTTGTCGGCCACGGCATGGTCGGCCAGCGCTTCCTCGAAGCGCTGGCCGCGCGCGGGCTGACCGCGACGCACCGTGTGGTCGTGCTGTGCGAGGAGCCGCGTCCGGCGTACGACCGCGTGCGGCTCACCTCGTATTTCTCGGGCACCACTCCCGAGGAACTCTCCATGACGGACATGGAGTTCATCACCGGGCACGGCATCGAGCTGCACATCGGGGACCCTGCGGAGACCGTCGACCGCGAGACGCGGACGGTAACGGCGCGCTCAGGCCTGCGAGTCGGCTACGACGTCCTCGTCCTCGCCACCGGCTCCTACCCGTTCGTCCCGCCCGTGCCCGGCAGGGAGGCGGCCGGCTGCTTCGTGTACCGGACGATCGACGACCTCCTCGCGATCGAGGAGTACGCGAAGGCGGGCGCGACGGTCGGTGCCGTCGTCGGCGGCGGGCTGCTCGGCCTAGAGGCGGCGGGCGCGCTCCAGGGGCTCGGACTCGCCACGCACGTCGTGGAGTTCGCGCCCCGGCTGATGCCGGTGCAGGTCGACGAGGGCGGTGGCGCGGCGCTGCTGCGGACCATCGAGGACATGGGCCTGAGCGTCCACACCGGGACCGGCACGCAGGAGATCGTCGTCGGCGAGGACGGCGCGGTCACCGGCATGAGGCTGTCGGACGGGTCCCAAATCGCCACAGATCTGGTGGTGTTCAGCGCCGGTGTCCGTCCGCGCGACCAACTCGCCCGGGACTGCGGCCTGTCGGTGGGCGAGCGCGGCGGTATCGCGGTCGACGAGCAGTGCCGTACGGTCACCGACCCGGCGGTGTTCGCGATCGGCGAGTGCGCGCTCGCGGCGGACGGCCGGGTGTACGGGCTCGTCGCGCCCGGTTACGAGCAGGCGGAGACGGTCGCCGCGACCCTCGCCGAGGACGAATCCGCCTTCCTGGGCGCGGACTTGTCGACGAAGCTGAAGCTGCTCGGCGTGGACGTCGCCTCCTTCGGTGACGCGCACGGCACCGCCGAGGGCTGCCTGGAGGTCGTCTACTCGGACGCCCGCTCCGGCCTCTACAAGAAACTGGTGGTCGCCCGGGACGGCACACTGCTGGGCGGCATCCTGGTCGGCGACGCGGAGGCGTACGGCACGCTGCGCGCGTTCACCGGTTCGGTGCCGCCGGTCTCCCCCGAGTCCCTTGTGCTGCCCGCCGGTTCGAGCGGCGGCGACCGGCTCGGCCCGGCCGCGCTGCCGGACGAGGCGGTGATCTGCTCCTGCAACAACGTCACCAAGGGCGCGATCCGCGGCGCGGTCACCGAGCACTCCTGCACGACGGTCCCCGAGGTGAAGAAGTGCACCAAGGCCGGTACCAGTTGCGGCAGTTGCGTGAAGGTGCTGGGCCAGCTCGTCACCGCGGAGCTGGCGGCGGGCGGCGTCGAGGTCGACAAGGGACTGTGCGGCTGCTTCGGGCGAACCCGCGAGGAGCTGTACGAGATCGTCCTCGCGCTGCGCGTCAACACCTACCGTGAACTCCTCGACCGCTACGGGCGCGAGAGCGCGCGGGGCGGCGACGGCTGCGAGGTCTGCAAACCGGCCGTCGCCTCGATCATCGCCTCCCTCGCCCCGGTGATCGGCGCGAGCGGCTACATCCTCGACGGCGAACAGGCCTCCCTCCAGGACTCCAACGACCATTTCCTCGCCAACATCCAGAAGAACGGCTCCTATTCGGTCGTCCCGCGCATCCCCGGCGGCGAGATCACCCCGGAGAAACTCATCGTCATCGGCGAGGTGGCCCGCGACTTCGGCCTCTACACGAAGATCACCGGCGGCCAGCGCATCGACCTCTTCGGCGCCCGCGTCGAACAACTCCCGCTGATCTGGGCCCGGTTGGTGGACGCCGGCTTCGAGTCGGGGCACGCGTACGGCAAGGCGCTGCGGACCGTGAAGTCCTGTGTCGGCCAGACCTGGTGCCGCTACGGCGTCCAGGACTCGGTGCGGATGGCGATCGATCTGGAGCTGCGCTACCGGGGCCTGAGGTCGCCGCACAAGCTGAAGTCGGCGGTGTCGGGCTGCGCCCGCGAGTGCGCGGAGGCCCAGTCGAAGGACTTCGGGATCATCGCGACGTCGGGCGGCTGGAACCTGTACGTCGGCGGCAACGGCGGCGCCACCCCGCGCCACGCGGACCTCCTCGCCCAGGACCTCGACGACACCGGGCTCGTGCGGCTCGTCGACCGGTTCCTGATGTTCTACATCCGCACCGCCGACCGCCTGGAGCGCACCTCGACCTGGCTGGAGCGGATCCCCGGCGGCCTCGGCCATGTCCGGGACGTGGTGGTCGAGGACTCCCTCGGCATCTGCGAGGAGCTGGAGTCGCTGATGGCGGCGCACGTCGCGAACTACCGCGACGAGTGGGCGGAGACCATCAACAGCCCGGAGAAACTGGCCCGGTTCGTGTCGTTCGTGAACGCGCCCGACACCCCCGACCCGGTCGTCGGGTTCGTCCCGGAGCGCGAACAGATCAAGCCCGACCTGCCCCTGCTGTCGATCGGCATGCGCCCCATGGAAGGAAGTGCCCCGCGATGACCCTGGCACCCGAGACGACCGCCCTGAAGGTCCAAGTCGGCCTCGGCGACACGTGGCTGACGGTCTGCGACCTGACCGCGCTGCTGCCCGGCCGGGGCGTCGCCGCCCTCCTCCCGGACGGCCGGCAGGTGGCCCTCTTCCAGGACCGCGACGGCCAGTTGTACGCCATCGACAACCGGGATCCCTTCAGCGGGGCGGGAGTTCTCTCCCGCGGCCTCACCGGCACCCACCAGGGCCGCCCGTTCGTCGCCTCCCCCCTGCTGAAGCAGCGCTTCGACCTGACGAGCGGGGAGTGCCTGGACGACGACGGCGTACGGGTCGCCACCTACGAGGTACGGCTCGGCTGAACCCGAACTAGCCCTGCCCGCGCGCCCCTTGGAGTTCTCTCTCCGGGCGGTACGGGTGGTGCGCCGGCTTGGCCGGGGCCACCGCGGGCAGCCGGACGAAGGCGTCGAGGCCGCCCAGCGGAGCCATGCGCAGCAGGGCCTCGCCGCCGCTCGCGTGGGCCAGACGCTGGACGAGGGCCAGGCCGAGCCCGGTGCCGCCCTTGGGGGCGCCGGGGGCCCGCCAGAAGCGGTCGAAGGCGCGGCGGCGCTGCTCCTCGGTCATGCCGGGACCCTCGTCCATGACATGGAGCTCCACGAACGGCTGAGTGAACTGGCGTGCGGTGAAGCGGCGTTCGTGCGGCGCGGTGCGCCGTACCTCGATGAAGACGGTGGTACCGGCGGGCGAGACCCGCAGGGCGTTGGAGAGGAAGTTGTCGAGGATCTGCTCGACCGCTCCCGGCACGGCGCTGACCAGGCCGACGGGGTCCCCGGCAAGGGCGAGCCGAACCCCCTGCCGCTCGTACAACGGGGCCCAGGCGTGGTGCCGTTCGGCGCGTACGGCGTCGAGGTCGACGCGTTCGCGTTCGGCGGCCTTCTCGTCCAGCCGGGCCATCGCGAGGAGGCCCTCGACCATCCGGGCGAGCCGGTCGGTCTCGGTCATCGCCGCGCCGAGGCTGCCGCGGGCCTGGAGTGCGATGTGGTTCTCCAGGTTCTCAAGTCGCAGGCGCAGTGCGGCGAGTGGCGTCTTCAGTTGGTGGGACGCCTCGCCCGCGAACGCCCGCTGGGAGGACAGGAGATGTTCGAGGCGGGCGGCCGTGTGGTTGAACGTGGCGGCCAGGCTGCGGACTTCGGGCGGCCCGTCGGTGATCTTCACCGGAGCGGCGGTGCCGCTGCTCGCCAACTCGCGTGTGGCCCGCTCCAGTTCGCGGATCGGGCGGCCCGTCCAGCTGGCGATGGCGAACCCGACGACGGCCACCGCGCCGAGCACGGCCACACCGCCGCCCAGGAGCAACAGCCAGACGTGGTGGACGCGTTCGTGGACCATCTGGGTCGGAAGGGTGATCCGGACCGCGCCCTGCGGTTCGACGCCGTGCCGGATCGGGGCGGAGGCGGCGAGGTACTGGACGCCGCCGATGGTGGAGGTGCGGACGTCGGCGGTCGCCGCGCCCTTGAGGGCAGCGGCGATGCCCGGCCAGCCGGCGAGGTCGTGCTCCTCGGTGCTGGTGAGGGGGTGGGAGGAGGCGAGGAGGCCGCCGCCGGCGTCGACTATCAGGACCTTGCCGCCGATTCGGGCCGCGCAGTGCTTCGCCCGTTCGGGGAGGTCCTGGGCCGCGCGGCCCGCCGATCTGGAGAGCGAGGCGTAGGCGGACACCGACTCGGCCTCGTCCTTGGCGAGGTTGACGACCCGCTCGCGCTCCGCCCCCGAGTACACGTATCCCAGGGGGATTTCGAGACAGAGCAGGACCAGCGCGGCGAGCGTGAGGTAGCTCAGCAGGAGGCGGCGGGTCATCGGGCCGCCGTCCAGTCGTAGAGGGGCGCGGGGGCCGGGGCCTGTGGCTGGGGCTGCGTCTGCACGGCGAGCCGGAAGCCGACGCCCCGGAGAGTCTGGATCCACGCCGGGTTGCCCAACTTGCGGCGCAGGGTGGCGACATGGACGTCCAGCGTCTTGGTCGGGCCCTGGTAGTGGGGGTCCCAGACCCGGTCCAGGATCTGCTGGCGGGAGTAGACCGCGCCCGGGTCCTCGGTGAGCAGGGCCAGGAGGTCGAACTCCTTGGGGGTGAGGACGACGGCGTCGTCACCGACCCAGACCTGCCGGGTACGCCGGTCGACCACCAACGGGCCTGGCAGGGAAGGGGGTTGGGGCACGGAAGCGGCGGGCTCGGGCGGAGAGTAGGGGATGTTGGGAGCGGAAGGCGTGTACGGGGAGGCGTAAGGAACGGTGGGCGCGGGAGGGACGTAAGGGGCTGTGGGGGCCGTGGAGTAGGCCTCTTGCGGCACGGAATACGGTACGGATTGCGGCACAGGCTGCGGCACGGGATGCGGCGCGGGCTGTGGGGCGAACTCCCCTCCCCCACTGACCCGTTGGGACCGCCGCGTCACCGCCCGCACCCGCGCCACCAACTCCCGCATGCTGAACGGCTTCGCGAGGTAGTCGTCCGCCCCCAGCTCCAACCCCAGGACCCGGTCGGCCTCTTCGCCGCGTGCGCTGAGGATGATGATGGGCACCTCGGAGGCGCTGCGGATGCCCCGGCAGACGTCGATGCCGTCGATGTCCGGCAGTCCCAGGTCGAGCAGGACGACGTCGCCGTACGGCCCCCTGAGCCCTTCTCCTCCGGTGCTGACGTGCTGCACCGTCAGGCCGAAGTGGCCGAGACCCTCGACGAGCGGTTCGGCGATCGTGTGGTCGTCCTCGATGAGCAGGACTCGTACGCCACCCATGCGTTTCTCTTCCATTCGATGCCGGGCGCCCGACTCGATTTCACGCGCCGCCTCGGATTCGACACGGTAGCAGTAACCCGGCACCTCGATCGATCGCGCCAAGAAATGGCCGATCGCTGTCGGCGATTTAGTGTTCCTCTAACCTTCCGCTGGCCCGCACCCCTCTAACGTTCTGAAACACACACCTCTGACCTGGGGATCTTCTTCGCAGCGCGATTTCGTGGCGCGAGTTCATCGGGAGGAAACGTGCAGGCTCTGCTGGACCGTGCGCGGTCGTTCAAACGGCGTGTCGACTTCGAAAGCGGCGAATATCGGAAACTGGCCGAAGGGCAAAGCCCGGAAGTCTTGTTCATCACCTGCTCGGACTCGCGCGTGATACCCGCGCTCATCACCGGAGCACGGCCCGGCGAGATATTCGAGCTGCGCAACGCGGGGAATATCGTCCCGCCGCACGACGGACAGGGCCCCTCCGGTGAGGCCGCCACCATCGAGTACGCGCTGGAGGTGCTCGGCGTTCAGGACGTCGTCGTCTGCGGTCACTCGCACTGCGGGGCGATGGGCGCGATCACGTCAGGCGACGACCTGTCCACGCTGCCCGGTGTCGCAGCCTGGCTCGGTCTCGCCCGGCCGGGGCTCGCGCCCGCACTGGACGCGGTGCCGAGCCGGCCGTCGCTGTCGGATGTCACTCAGCTGAACGTCGTCAACCAGCTTGCCGAGCTGGGGAGTTACCCGGTGGCGCGGCGGCGGGTGGAGGAGGGGCGGCTGCGGCTGCACGGCTGGTACTACGAGGTCCACACGGGGAAGGTGCACGAGTTGGACACCGATGGGGCTTTCCGGGTGCACGCGGCATGAGCGGGACGCACGCGGCGCGTATCGGGCACGCGCGAAGTCGCCATGACAGTACGGGAGTCGGCCGCGAGGTGCCGCCCCGCCCGACGTCGAAGCCCGTCGGCTCCAAGGGCCCCAAGGCCGACATCGGGACCGAGATCACCGCTTCCCTGGTCGTCTTCCTCGTCGCGCTCCCCCTGTGCATCGGTGTCGCCGTCGCCTCGGGTGTGCCCGCCGAGCTGGGGATCATCTCGGGGGTGATCGGCGGGCTGGTCGTGGGCGCGGCCCGGGGTTCGACGCTCCAAGTCAGCGGCCCCGCCGCCGGGTTGGCGGCCCTCGTCGCCGAGACCGTGCTGGAGTTCGGAGTCGCGATGCTGGGGGTGATCGTCCTCTTCTCCGGGCTGCTCCAGATCGTGCTGGGGCTCGTGCGGCTGGGACGGTTCTTCCAGGCGATCTCGCTGGCCATCATCCAGGGCATGCTGGCCGGGATCGGGCTGCCGCTGATGTTCAGCCAGGCGTATCCGATGATGGACGCGAAGGCGCCGGGCACGCCGCTGGAGAACATGGCCGGTGTCCCGGGGCTGCTCGCGGACACCTTCGCGAACCCGCAGGCGCTGATCGCGGCGGGCCTCGGCGTCGTCACCGTCGTCCTCAGCTTCCTGTGGAAGAAGGCGCCGGGGCCGGTCAAGAAGGTGCCGGCGGCGCTGGTCGCCGTGGTGATCGGGATCGGGGTCGCGGCGCTGCCCGGGGTGGAGGTGAAGACCCTCCAGGTCGGCAATCTGCTGGCCTCGGTCGACGTGCCGGGGCCCAAGGAGTTCGCGGGGCTCGCGGACGCCGGGATCATCACCGCGATCCTCACGTTCACGGTCATCGCGTCCGCCGAGTCGCTGTTCACGGCCGCCGCGGTGGACCGGATGCACGACGGGCCGCGTACCCGCTACAACCCCGAGCTGATCGCGCAGGGCGCCGGGAACACGGTCGCCGGGCTGCTGGGCGCGCTGCCCATCACCGCTGTCGTGGCCCGGAGTTCGGCCAATGTGCAGGCCGGTGCGAAGACGCGGCTGTCCCGAATCCTGCACGGTGTCTGGCTGTTGGCGTTCGCGCTGCTGCTTCCGCAGGTGCTCGCGCTGATCCCGATCTCCGTCCTCGCGGGTGTACTGGTGCACAGCGGCTGGAAGTTGTTCGCGCCGGAGCAGTTCCCGAAGATGTGGCGGCAGGACCGGGGCGAGTTCGCGGTCATGACGGTCACCACGCTCGTGATCGTCGCGACGGCCCTGCTGGAAGGGGTGCTGATCGGGCTCGCCGCCGGGATCGTGCTGGCCGCGCTGCGGATGTCGCGGACGGTGATCCGGCGGCACGAGGAGGAGGACACGGCGAAGGTCGTGATGGCCGGCAACGCGACGTTCCTGCGGCTGCCCGAGGTGATCGAGGCGCTGGAGGGGGCGGCGGAGTCGGGCAAGCCGCGCATCCGGCTGGACCTGACGGGGGTGACGCATCTCGACCACGCGTGCCGCAGCCAGGTGGAGGAGTTCGTGGCGCAGCAGCGGGGGAAGGGCGTGCGGGTGGAGTTGTTCATGCCGGACGAGAGGCGGGACGACCAGCGGAATCTCGGGGAAACCACAGCGGAGACCGTCGCGGAGACGACCGCGGAGACGCCGCTGCCCCGCAGGACGCCCCCCGTCCCCACCCCGGCGCCCGCCGCCTCCGTCTCCTCCACCCCCTCCCCCACGGCCGAGTGGTTCTACCTCGACACGACCCCGATGCCGGAGGACTTCGCGGACCGCTACGCCGAGGAGTACGCGGGGCCGCACAGCCAGGGCTACGGGTCGTACGGGTCGCCTCAGGGTCCGTACGGGTCAACCCAGAAGTCGTACGGGTCGCCTCAGGGCCCGTACGGTTCAGCCCAGGAGTCGTACGGATCCCCCCAGGGGTCGTACGGGTACTACGGCTCCCCCACCCCACCCCCCGGTGGCAACGGACACCAGGAGTCGTACGGGTATTACGCCGAACGATGAGCCCCCGCAGTCCGGCACCCCCTCACCCCACCGCTCCCAACCCCTCGTACACCACCCCCGTCATCCGCTCCGACACCTCCCACAGCCACTCCGCCACCCGGTCGTCCCGGGTCCGGGGCGCCCGCCACGACGGCGCCGGCGCCCCGCGCCACATCGCGAAGGACGGCCCGGTGAAGGAGTCGGGGCGGACGGCGTCGGCGGTGGCCGCGTAGAGGATGGGGAGGGCGCCGGTCTCCGCGGACTGGGCGATCGCGCGGTCACCGAGTTCCATGAGGAGCCGGCTGCCGCG
The DNA here is from genome assembly GCA_036569285.1 of Streptomyces sp. Lineage (GTDB taxonomy): Bacteria > Actinomycetota > Actinomycetes > Streptomycetales > Streptomycetaceae > Streptomyces. Next base: position 8,856 of record DATCQX010000412.1, on the reverse strand, counting down.
CCCGCCGACCCCCGCCGCGAGCCCGGTCGAGGCGTACCCGGGGTGCGCGGCGGCGGCCACGACCGTGGATCCGGCGTCCGCGAGGCGCCGGGCGAGGGCGTGGGTGAAGAGCAGGTTGGCGGTCTTGGAGCGGGCGTACGCGGTCCAGCGGTGGTAGCTGCGCAGGCCGTTGGGGTCGCGGAGGTCCACGTTGGCCATGGCGTGCATCATGCTGGAGACGGTGACGATCCTGGCGCCGGGGTCGGCGTCGAGGAGCCGGGGCAGCAGCAGCCCGGTCAGCGCGAAGTGCCCGAGGTGGTTGACGCCGAACTGGGTCTCGAAGCCGTCCGCGGTCGTCCCGTAGGGGACGGCCATCACGCCCGCGTTGTTGACGAGGAGGTCGACGTGGTCGTACGGGAGGCGTTCCGCGAAGCGGTGGACGGAGCGCAGGTCGGCCAGGTCGAGGAGGCGGACCTCGACGTCCGCATCGGGCACCTCGCCCCGCAGCCGCTCGGCGGCCGTCTTCCCGCGTGTCTCGCTGCGGCACGCGAGGACGACGCACGCCCCTTTGCGCGCCAGTTCCCGCGCGGCGATGTATCCGAGGCCGCTGTTGGCCCCGGTGACGACCGCGACGCGGCCCTCCTGATCCGGGATCTCCCCCGTGCTCCAGCCGCCCATGGCTCGCCGCTCCCTCCTAGTGTGGTGATCTCCCCACACTAGGAGTGTCACTGTCGGGGTGGCGTATGTAAGGGACACAGATATGACGGAACCGTCCCCCGAACGTTGTAGGGGACTCCCCTCTCAGGTGCTCCGGGCAGCCAGGTGCTCCGGGCAGCACGGAGGGCGGCGCCCCCGCACAGGGCGCCGCCCTCTTCTGTGTACCGGAGCCGCCGCCGATCGGTGAGGGTCGGGGACCGGCGGCGGCTCCGGGGCCGGGGTCAGCGGTGGTCGCTGCCTTCCGACTGGGTGGCCGCGCGGCCCGCTTCGAGGCGGGCGACGGGGATCCGGAAGGGGGAGCAGGAGACGTAGTCGAGGCCGACCTCGTGGAAGAAGTGGACGGATTCGGGGTCGCCGCCGTGCTCGCCGCAGACGCCGAGTTTGAGGTCGGGGCGGGTGCGGCGGCCGGCCTCCGCGGCGGACCTGACGAGGGAGCCGACGCCGTCGCGGTCGATCGTCTCGAAGGGGGAGACCCCGAAGATGCCCTTCTCCAAGTAGGCGGTGAAGAAGGAGGCTTCGACGTCGTCGCGGCTGAATCCCCAGACGGTCTGGGTGAGGTCGTTGGTGCCGAAGCTGAAGAACTCGGCGGCCTCGGCGATCTGATCGGCCGTCAGGGCGGCGCGGGGCAGCTCGATCATCGTGCCGATGGACAGTTTGAGCGCGGTGCCGGTGGCCGCCTCGACCTCCGCGATGACCTGGTCGGCCTCCTCGCGGACGATCTCCAGCTCCTGGACGGTGCCGACGAGCGGGATCATGATCTCGGCGCGCGGGTCGCCCTTGGCTGCCTTGCGGGCGGCGGCGGCTTCGGCGATCGCCCGCACCTGCATGGTGAACAGGCCGGGGATGACGAGGCCGAGGCGCACCCCGCGCAGGCCGAGCATCGGGTTCTGTTCGTGCAGGCGGTGGACGGCCTGGAGGAGGCGCAGGTCGTTCTCGTGCGGGTCCTTGCGGGACTCGGCGAGGGCGACGCGGACCGACAACTCGGTGATGTCGGGCAGGAATTCGTGCAGCGGCGGGTCCAACAGGCGGACGGTGACGGGGAGTCCGTCCATCGCCTCGAACAGCTCGACGAAGTCCCGCTTCTGGAGCGGGAGAAGCTCCTTCAGGGACTCCTCGCGCTCGGTGTCGGTGTCCGCGAGGATGAGCCGCTCGACCAGTTCGCGGCGGTCGCCGAGGAACATGTGCTCGGTGCGGCACAGCCCGATGCCCTGGGCGCCGAACCGCCGTGCGCGCAGGGCGTCTTCGGCGTTGTCGGCGTTGGCGCGCACCCGCAGCCGGCGCTTGCGGTCGGCGAACGCCATGATGCGGTGGACGGCCTCGACGAGTTCGTCGGCGTCGTCGGCGCCCGCGTGCATGCGGCCCTCGAAGTACTCGACGACCGGCGACGGCACGACGGGCACCTCACCGAGGTAGACCTTGCCGGTGGAGCCGTCGATGGAGATGAGGTCGCCCTCCTCCACAACGTGCCCGCCCGGTACGGTCATTCGGCGCCGTTTGGTGTCGACCTCCAGTTCCTCGGCGCCGCAGACACAGGTCTTGCCCATGCCGCGCGCGACGACGGCCGCGTGCGAGGTCTTGCCGCCGCGCGAGGTCAGGATGCCCTCGGCGGCGATCATGCCGTCGAGGTCGTCGGGGTTGGTCTCCCGGCGGACCAGGATGACCTTCTCCCCGGAACGCGACCACTTGACGGCCGTGTACGAGTCGAAGACGGCCTTGCCGACGGCCGCGCCCGGCGAGGCGGCGATGCCCCGGCCGACCTGCTCGGCCTTGGCGTGCTCGTCGAAGCGGGGGAACATCAGCTGCGCCAACTGGGCGCCGGTGACGCGCTGGAGGGCCTCGGTCTCGTCGATGAGGCCCTGGTCGACGAGTTGGGTGGCGATCCGGAAGGCGGCGCCGGCCGTCCGCTTGCCGACCCGGGTCTGGAGCATCCACAGCTGCCCGCGCTCGATGGTGAACTCGATGTCGCAGAGGTCCTTGTAGTGGTTCTCCAGCGTCTCCATGATCCGCATGAGCTGGTCGTAGGACGCCTTGTCGATCGTCTCCAGCTCCGCGAGGGGGACGGTATTGCGGATACCGGCGACGACGTCCTCGCCCTGGGCGTTCTGGAGGTAGTCCCCGTACACCCCCTGATGCCCGGAGGCGGGGTCGCGGGTGAAGGCGACGCCGGTGCCCGAGTCGGGGCCGAGGTTGCCGAAGACCATGGAGCAGACGTTGACGGCGGTGCCGAGGTCGCCGGGGATGCGTTCCTGGCGGCGGTAGAGCTTGGCGCGGTCGGTGTTCCAGGAGTCGAAGACCGCCTTGATCGCGAGGTCCATCTGCTCGCGCGGGTCCTGCGGGAAGTCCCGGCCGGTCTCCCGCTTCACGATCTTCTTGAAGGTGGTGACGAGCTTCTTGAGGTCGGCGGCCTCCAGTTCGGTGTCGACCGTGACCTTCTTCGTGGCCTTGGCCTTCTCCAGCGCCTCCTCGAAGAGGTCGCCGTCGACGTCGAGGACGGTCTTGCCGAACATCTGGATGAGGCGGCGGTAGGAGTCCCAGGCGAAGCGGTCGTCGCCGGCCTGGGCGGCGAGGCCCTGGACGGACTTGTCGGAGAGGCCGATGTTGAGGACCGTGTCCATCATGCCGGGCATGGAGAACTTGGCGCCCGAACGGACCGACACCAGAAGGGGGTTGTCGGGCTGGCCGAGTTTCTTGCCCATGCGGGCCTCGAGGGCGTCCAGGTGGGCGCCGACCTCGTCACGCAGTGCCGCGGGTTCGGTGCCGGTCTCCAGGTAGACCTTGCAGGCGTCGGTCGTGATGGTGAACCCAGGGGGTACGGGTAGCCCCAGGTTGGTCATCTCGGCGAGGTTCGCGCCCTTGCCACCGAGGAGGTCCTTGAGGTTCCTGTTTCCTTCGGTGAAGTCATAAACGAACTTCGCGGCTTGCGATGTTTTGTTCTCCGACACAGTTCTCGACTCCTCAAGGACGCGGCGGCTGCCCTGACGACGAGGAACATACCCAGATCAGAGGCTTCTCGGGAGGTCCAGGCGCACGTCACATGCCTGTAACCCGCTGTGAACCATGGGATCGAAAGTAAAGCCGGGGCAATAGAAAGAGCCGCCATTCATTCACTTCTTGAAGGCAATTCCCACCCTCGATCCAGCTTAGCGCTCATATGAGCGAGATTCCACACGTCTGATTTTGATCGATGAACGATCAAGGGGTGGCACCCAGTGCCACCCCTTGAGGAAGTGCAGCCACTCAAGATCCGCTCATGTGAGCGAAACCCCCATCAGACGTGGCGCGAATCACTCCGGCGGAGTACCCCTAGTACCCGAGAGCCAGCAACCGCTCCTCCACCCGCTCCGGCGCGTACAGGTGCTCCACCACCAGCGCCCCCGCCCCGACGAGACCGGCCCGCTCCCCCAGCCGGGAGGTCACGACCTCCAGATGAGCGGTCGAGCGCGGCAGGGCCCGCTGGTAGAGCAACTCCCGCACCCCGGTCAGGAACGGCGTCCCCGCGAGGTCCCCGGCGATCATCAGAACCCCCGGGTTGAGGAGGGTGACGACGGTGGCGAGCACGTCGCCGACCTGCCGCCCGGCCTCCCGCGCGAGCGCCGCCGCCTCCGTGTGCCCCGAGGCGAGCAGATCCCGTACGTCGGCCCCCGAGGCCGCCGGCACCCCGGCCTCCGCCAGCCTCCGGGCGACGGCGCCCCCGCTGGCGACGGCCGCGAGACACCCGTACGACCCGCAGCGGCACAGCGCCTCGGCACCCACCCGGATATGCCCGATGTCACCCGCGCCGCCGTCGATCCCCCGGAAGATGGACCCGCCGACGACGACGCCGGCGCCGATCCCGGTCGACACCTTGACCAGCACGAACGCCGAACAGTCGGGGTGCCCGGAGCGCTGCTCCCCGTACGCCATGAGGTTGGCGTCGTTGTCGACGAGCACCGGGACCCGGGGGGCGCCGGTGCGGTCGGTGAAGGCCCTGGCGAGACGGCCCCTTATGTCGTACCCGTCCCACCCGGGCATGATCGGCGGCTGGACGACGCGGCCGGTCTCCGTGTCGACGGGACCGGGGACGGCGAGGCCGATGCCGCACACCTCGTCCGGCCGGTGGCCCGCCTTCTCCAGCAACTCCCCGAACCAGGAACCGAGTTCACCGAGGACCTGCTCCGGGCCGTCCTCGATGACGAGAGTCCCGGAGTGCTCGGCGAGTATCTCCCCCGTGAGGGTGAGGACGGCCGCGCGGGCATGCCGGGTCTCCAGGTCCGCCGTGAGGACCACCGCGTGCGCGTCGTCGAACTCCAGGGTGATGGACGGCCGTCCCCCCAGCGGGGAGTCGACCGGGCCTCCGGCACCCTCGCGCAGCCAGCCCGCCCGGAAGAGCCGGTCGAGCCGCTGGCCGACGGTGGCCCGGGAGAGCCCCGTCATCTGCTGGAGCGCGCCGCGCGTCGTCGCTCGCCCGCTCCGTACGAGCCCGAGCAGTTCTCCGGCGCTCGCCTGACCCCGAATCTGACCCCGTGCGGACGTCCGACCGGTCATGCGCACCCCCTTGTGTTTCTCCAGCTTGCATTACATATTGAGTTTTGCGTGTTAAATAGACGTAACCCTACGGTAGCCACTACCGAACCGGCCGGTCAGCCATGTCGTCGTCGGGGAGCCCCGAGTGGATCGCACTGCCCAGCTCATCGCCCGCACCGCCGGGCACACCACTGCATACGATCCGGGTGGTACGGGATCGCTGCACCTCAGGGCTGTACGGGTACTACGGGACAACTGGACCGGAACCTCGACGGTCCCCTCCCGCAGCCTGTACCCGCACCAGTGGTCGTGGGACTCGGCCTTCATCGCGATCGGCCTCAGGCACGTCTCGCCGGTGCGCGCGCAGACGGAGCTGGAGACGCTGCTCGCGGCCCAGTGGGGCGACGGGCGGATCCCGCACATCGTCTTCAACCCCTCCGTCCCGCTCGACGCGTACTTCCCGAGCCCCGACTTCTGGCGCTCCTCGGCCGCCGGGCGCTCGGCGGGCGCCCCGCGCACGGTACAGACCTCCGGCATCGTGCAGCCACCGGTCCACGCGCTGGCCGCCTGGCTCGTGCACTGCGCCGATCCCGGTCTGTCGCGGGCGCGCGGGTTCCTGTCCCGGGTCTACCCACGGCTCGCCGCCTGGCACCGCTATCTGCTGCACCGGCGCGACCTGGGCGGCGGCGGGCTGGTCTCCGTCGTCCACCCCTGGGAGCAGGGCATGGACAACTCCCCTTGCTGGGACGCCCCGTTGGCCCGGATCACGCCCGCGCCCGCGCGGTCCTTCCGGCGCGCCGACCTCGACCACGGCGCCCCCGAGGACCGCCCCACCGACCTCGACTACGGGCGGTACGTCCGTCTCGCGGCCGACTACCGGGACGGCGGATACGCCGACGGCGGCGGGGAGTTCGCCGTCGAGGACCCGGCCTTCAACGCCCTCCTCGTCGCCTCCGAGCACGCACTCGCCCGTATCGCCCACGAGTTGGGGGCGGCGGGCACCTCCCGGCACGCCCGCGCGGAGCGGCTGACGGGCGCGCTCCTGGAGCGGCTGTGGGACCCGGCCGAGGGGATGTTCTTCTGCCGGGACGTCGTCGGCGGCGGCCTGATCCGCGAGCGCGGCGTCTCCGGACTGGTCCCGCTGCTGCTGCCCGGACTGCCGCGCGAGGTCGCCCAGGCCGTCGTACGGGCCGTGGCCGGACGGCACTTCGGGCTCGGGGAGACCACCCGGCTCGTCCCGTCCTACGACCTGCTGGGCGAGGCGTTCGACCCGCACCGGTACTGGCGCGGGCCCGCCTGGTTCAACACGAGCTGGCTGCTGGAGCGGGGCCTGCGGCAGCACGGCGAGAGCGTGCGGGCCGACGCCCTGCGCACCGACTTCCTGCGGGCGGCGGGCGATTCGGAGTTCGCCGAGTACGTCGACCCCTACACCGGCGAGGCCTGCGGGGCGACCGGCTTCGGCTGGACCGCCGCACTCACGCTGGATCTGCTGCACGACACGGAACTTGACGAGGCGTCGGAGCACGCCATGACCGTCGCGGGGAACAAGGGAGGGATCCGGGGATGACGGACCGACATCATCTGCTCGTGTACGGCGGTACGTTCGCCGCCGTCGGCGAGCGCGGGGACATCAGCGGCGTACGCTCCGGCTCCGCCCTCGAAGGGCTCTTCGTGCGCGACGCACGGCACTTGAGCCGCTGGCAGCTCACCATCGACGGGGCCGTGCCCGAGGCGCTGACACCGGTCGCCGCCGAGGGCACCGCGAGCTGTGTCCTCGTGCCGCGCGGCGGGCGGGGCGACTCGCCGTCCTGCACGCTCTTCCGTGAACAGGCCGTCGGGGACGGCGCGTTCATCGAGACGCTGAAGGTCGTCAGCAACCGTCCGGTGCCGACGACCGTACGGATCGCGGTGACCGCCGACGCCGACTTCACCGACCAGTTCGAACTCCGCTCCGACCACCGCACCTACGCCAAGACCGGCGTCGTCCGCCGCCGCCAAGTCCTCGACGACGGGGTGGAGTTCACCTACCAGCGCGGCGAGTGGCGGTCCTGCACGACCGTCACCGCCGACCCGGCGCCCGACGGCGTCGAGGAGACCGGCACCGGGGCCCGACGGCTCGTGTGGGCGCTGGAGTTGGAGCCGCACGGCACGGCCGAGGTGACGTTACGGGTGATGGCCCGGCCGCACGGCGAGAAGCGGGCGCTGCGCGTACCCCGGTCGCCGGCCGCGCTCAGCGAGGAACTCCTCGCCGCCGAGGCGGAGTTCGTCGAAGGGGTGGCGTTCCCCACCGGGTGGCCCGAGCTGGCCGCCGCCTGCGCCCGGGGGCTCGCCGACCTCGCCTCGCTCCAGGTGCCCGCCGTCGGACCCGACGGGGAGGAGCTGCGGGTACCGGCCGCCGGAGCGCCGTGGTTCCTCGCCCTCCTCGGCCGGGACGCGCTGCTCACCTCGATGTTCGCGCTGCCCTACCGGCCCCAGCTCGCCAACGCCACACTGCGGGCGCTCGCCGCGAGCCAGGCCACCGAGACCGGGCCGCACGCCGTGTCACAGCCCGGGAAGATCGTCCACGAGGTGCGGCACGGCGAGCTGGCGCACTTCCAGCAGGTCCCCTACGGGCGGTACTACGGGTCCGTCGACGCGACACCGCTGTTCCTCGTCCTCCTCGGGGCGTACGTGGAGCAGACCAGGGACACCGCGCTCGCCCGCCGCCTCGAATCCCACGCCCGCGCCGCGATCGACTGGATGCTCGACCACGGCGGGCTCTCCTCCCGCGGCTACCTCGTCTACCGCGCCGACCAGGGCGGCCTCGCCAACCAGAACTGGAAGGACTCCCCCGGCGCGATCTGCTCCGCCGACGGGTCGCGGGTCCGGGGGACCGTGATGGCGGCGGGGGCCCAGGGGTACGCGTACGACGCGCTGCGGCGTACCGCCTGGGTATCACGTACCGCCTGGGCGGACGAGACGTACGCGCAGCTCCTCGAACAGGCCGCCGCGGATCTGCGGGACCGCTTCCAGCGGGACTTCTGGATGCCGAACGCCTCCTTCCCGGCCCTCGCGCTCGACGGGGAGGGGCGGCAGGTCGACGCGATCGCCTCCGACGCCGGGCATCTGCTGTGGTCCGGGCTGCTCGACAAGGAGTACGGGGAGGTGGTGGGGCGGCGGCTGCTGGAACCCGACTTCTTCTCGGGGTGGGGGGTGCGGACGCTGGCCTCCGGGCAGGCCGCGTATCACCCCCTCTCGTACCACCGGGGGTCCGTGTGGCCGCACGACAACGCGCTCATCACGCTCGGTCTCGCGCGGTACGGGTTGCACGACGAGGCCCGGGCCGTGGCCCACGCGCTCGTGGACGCGGCCACGGCGGGCGGGCACCGGCTGCCGGAGGTACTCGCGGGGTACGGGAGAGGTACCCAAGGGGGACCCGTTCCCTATCCGCACGCGTGCGTTCGCGAATCCCGGTCGGCGGCGGCGCCGCTGGCGCTGTTGACGGCGGTGGGTGGGGCGTAGCCCTCTGGTAGGGGGTACCTAGGGACTCTTCGGCCCTTGGTTCGCCGTTTGCCCTGCGTTTGCCTATTTCTGTCCCCGGCTACTGAACACACCCTGAGCGCAGCCCGTACGAAACGATGGCGGACCCGGACCTCCACACCGGGTCCGCCGGCCCCC
>DATCQX010000411.1:0-2509 GCA_036569285.1 Streptomyces sp. | reverse complement strand
GGGTCTGGCGGTATGTCGTGGTGCCTGTGGGGGTGGGGCTGGGGTGGCTCGGGCGGGTGCTTGTCGTCGTGCCTGTCTCGTGGGTCTATCGGAATGTGCTGGTGGCGTGCGGGCGGGGGATCGTGTGGGTGGCCGTGCCTGTCGGGCGCGGGGTGATGTGGGTGCTGCGGGGGATCGGGGCCGGGGCCGGGTGGCTGACGCGGTGTCTGGTGGTCGTGCCCGCGCAGTGGTTGTACGCGTGGGTGCTGGCGCCGGTCGGGCGGGGGATCGGGTGGTGCGCGCAAGGGGTGTGGCGCGGGGTCGTCCTCCTCGGTACGGGCGTGTGGCTCGCCCTCTACTGGACCGTCCGCGTGCTGCTCGTGCTGCCGGCCGTCGCGCTGTGGCGGTGGGTGCTGGTGCCCGTCGGGCGCGTGCTCGGGGTTGTGCTGCGGGAGGTGGGGGACGCGCTGGGGCACGCCTGGAGGATCGCCGGGTACGTCTCCCTCGCCGTGTGGCGGTTCCTCGTCGGGGTGTTCCGCTGGGTCGTCGTGGAGCCGGTGCGGTGGGTCTACGCGACGGTCCTCACGCCCGTCGGGCACGCCGTGCGGGACGCCGTCCTGCGGCCCGTCGCCGACGCCGTCCGCAGTGTGGGGCGTGTCACCCGACAGGTCCTCGCCGCCGCGCGTGAGACGGCACGGCAGACCAGGGCCGATCTGCGGAGGGCGCTGTTCGGGGGGCCACGGGAGAGGGAAGCGGTCGCCCGGCGGGAACCTGGGGGCGGCGAGGGACGTACTCTTGGTAGAAGTACGACCGCTCTCACTAAGGACTGACGAAACTGGGCAAGCGACAGCCCGAAGGCCCGCCGCCCGCGCCCGCGGTGCAGCGCATCCGACTGCGTTACACCAAGCGCGGTCGCCTTCGGTTCACCAGCCACCGTGACTTCCAGCGCGCTTTCGAGCGGGCGCTGCGCCGTGCCGAGGTGCCGATGGCCTACTCGGCGGGGTTCACGCCGCACCCGAAGGTGTCGTACGCCAATGCCGCACCCACCGGCACGGGCAGCGAGGCGGAGTACCTGGAGATCGCGCTCACGGCGCCGCGGGACCCGCGGAAACTGCGGGAACTGCTGGACGAGTCCCTGCCGGACGGCCTCGACATCGTGGACGCCGTCGAGGCGAAGACCTCGGGGCTCGCCGACCGCCTCACCGCCTCCGTGTGGGAGCTGAGGCTCGCCGGGGTCGACCCGGAAGAGGCCGCCAAGGCGGTGGACGCCTTCAACGCGGCCGAACTCGTCGAGGTCCAGCGCGCCACGAAGAACGGCGTACGGAATTTCGACGCCCGCGAGGCTGTCGTACACCTTGAAACAACACAGAGTGAAACGGCTGATAGGCCGACCGACCAGCCCTGTGCGATACTGCGGCTGGTTGTTCGGCACGTGACGCCTGCCGTTCGACCCGACGACGTCCTGTCCGGTCTCCGCGCCGTGGCCGACCTGGCGCCGCCGGTCCCCGCAGCGGTGACCAGGCTGGCGCAGGGGCTGCTCGATGAAGAGACCGGCACGGTGACCGACCCGCTCGCGCCCGACCGCGAGGCATCGGAGGCCCTCTCAACGGCCGAACCGATCGCCGCCGCGAAGGCGTAGGCAGGGGGAAGGTCCCGCGAAGGACGGCCGGCGTAGCGCCGCCCTCGTACTCGGGAGCCACCTGGGTCGGGCAGCGCACTGACCACAAAGACTTTCGCCAGGCCGTACGCAACATGGCGTACGGAACCGGCGAGACAGGACACGGAAAGCTCCCGTGCGGCGCCCGCGCCCCGGCGGCGGTGAACGCGAATCGCGTACCCGCGGACGTCAGCGGTGACCGGCCTTCATGGCCGGCGCCGGACCAGGCGCGGCGCCCGGGAGCCTGACGGGAGAAACGCCCGCATGCTCGAATCGACCGACCCCATCGAGGGTTCCGAACCGAACAACACCCCCAGCGACACCCTGCCGCCGCGTCGTCGGCGCCGTGCCGCGTCCCGCCCGGCCGGCCCGCCCGCCGGTGCGGAAGGCTCCACCGAGAGCGCCTCGGCCATACAGGCCGACGCCGACACCACCCCCGCCGCTCCCACGGCCGCTTCCGAGGAGCAGGCGGCCGACGCGCCGGTTGAGACCGCTCCCCGTGCGCGCCGCCGGGCCACCCGCAAGGCGTCCGCGCCCGCCGGTGCGCCCAAGGCCGCCGAGGAGGCCGCGCCGAGCGCCGAGCCCGTCGCTCCGGCCGCGCCCGCCGCCGCCGTCGCGCCCGCCGCTGAGCCGGCCGCCGACGAGGCCCCCGCTCCTCGCTCCCGCCGCCGCGTCACCCGCAAGGCGTCCGCGCCGGCCGGTGCGCCGAAGGCCGCCGAGGCCGCCGAGGTCGTCGTCGAGACCCCCTCGGCCCCCGAGCCCGCTGCCGAGACGCCCGCCGTCGAGGCCCCCGCCGCCGAAGAGGCCGTCGCGGAGGAGACCGGCTCGCGCCGTCGCCGCCGTGTCACGCGCCGCGTGACCTCGCCCGCAGGG
>DATCQX010000410.1:0-31784 GCA_036569285.1 Streptomyces sp. | reverse complement strand
CCTGCCCCTGGTCCGGGCTGAAGAGGAGGTTTTTCTCCCTGGCAGGGTGGTGTGCTGTGCTCAAGTGTTCAGGAGATTGCTGATGTAGGCGGGTGCTCCGCTCTCCGCGCTGCCGGTCTCCGCGAAGTCGCCGACATAGCGGTCGGTGGCACTGTGCCAGTGGTGAACCCCGGAGACGAAGGTCGCGTAGGCGTCGGCTACCGCGAGGCCTTCCGCCCGGGCCTGCCCGGTTGTTCCAGCGGCGTCGAATTGAGCGGAGAGCTGCTTGCGTGCCGTGATCATGCGGTTGACGCAGTCGGTCGTCCGATCGTTCACCCATTCCATGGCACGATGCAGGCCGCAGCTCTGGTGGTGGTCGACGAGCGTGACCAGGCTGGTGAACGAGGAGCCGTGAGTGAGTTCTTTCGGAGCGGACCAGAGGTCGTTGGACGCGCAGACCTGGTCGGCGGCAGCATTGCGCAGCTCGACGAAGGCAGGCAGGTGCCGGATCGCGGCGGGCAGCTCGATCCGGCAGGCGGGTTCCACGATGTCGATGAACGTGGGTGTCCCAGCAGCGTATCGCCGAAACTCCAGGTATTCGGCGAGGGAGGGGATCCGGCCGGCCTGCCGGTCGACGGTCTCGCCGTACTGGTTCCACCACAGGCGGGTCACACTGGCGCGGAACGCCTGCCGCCAGGTCACCGAACGGTCTCGGGACAGGCGCCTCCACAGATCGGCGAAGGCACGACCCAGCGGGGTATCCGGTGTCCGGTCGTCGAACACCGACAAGAGCGCGATGACTGCCTTGGCGCACTGGGCGGGATCCTGGCCGGCCGGGCCCTCGTCCAGTTCGTCATCCACGAGGAAGAAGAACGCTGACCATTGCGCTCCGATGGCCAAGACGTCGATCTCCGCCGTGGGGTACATCATTGCCGACGCCTGCGTGGGCCGACTGCGCTGGATCTGGCGGCGCGACGCCGCCGAGGGGCAGAGATCGAACTCGGCGATCCACTCCCACAGCAATGCCTCGGCCTCCGCCTCGGCCGGATTCGGCGTCGGCGGAGCGAACGGCATAGAGAACTTCGGCCGTGTGATGCTTTCCATGGTCAACCTCATCTCGCTCGTGGAGATTATTACCCTGAGGGTGATGTCGTCCGGCACTGCAGGAGTTCAGGGGTGCCGCCCGGAATGCCGCTCACGCCGCCTTGCCGTCGAGGATCTGTCCGGAAGTCGTTATGCGAGGGTGTTCTGCATCAGATTCGATTCCCACCACCAACTGATAGCGGCAAAGGGCAGAGGGGTGGAATCCGCCTGAGGGCGGACATCGGTGGGGGAGGGGAGGACCGGGCCATCCCATACGCGGTAGCGTTCGGTGGGTAGGGACCAGTCGAAGCACGCACGGGTCATCGTGTCCAGATTGTTGATGAAATGCGCAACCGCGCTGCTTGCGCGAGTCAGAACGTGATCATGCAAGTCCATGTAGCGCGACATGGCTCGATTCCTCAGATCCATAGTTCGCAGAATCGCCTCCCGATGGCTCAGTCCATGCTGGTGTTGCAGGATGGAAACCGGGTTCTGGTTGTAGCGTCGCCCATCGTTCCTTTGGTGATTCTCCTTTCCGTATGACAGCACGTCGTTATCGAACAACAGAATGAATACCGCCATTTCGATGAGAGCGCGGACGGGCTGAGAGTCTCGCTCTTTCGGCGTCAACTCTTCAGGGGCTCCCAACTCGAGGAGCAGGGAGTACGGGCGCATCATTCCATTATGAGTCCGCAGCAGCGCATATTCCTCGAGAGTGGCCTGAGTCTTGCGTTCCCGAAAAGATGCCTCCCACAGCAGGGAAAGGAAGAATCCGCGCATCGCTTCGACGAAACTCAGAGTGAGGTGCTCGCTCGCCAAAGCGGAGATCCGATTCACGATATCTCGTAACCCATCTGCTACGGGGTCACCGTTGAGGATGGGGGAGTCGGGATGTTCGGCAATGCGGATCAACCAGGAGAACAGCTCTGTCATCTCCGCGATGCCGTGTCCGGTCGAGTTTTCACAGTAGTCGTCGTCCAGAACGAGAAACCAGACCAGGTAGTCACTGAAAAGACGCACCACTTCCAGATCGGCCTGCGGCAGGGCCATTGCGGCCCAGTCGCCTGGATTCTGTCGGATGATTTCTTCGCGGAGTTCCACCCTGCCCAGGCTCAGCTTGTTCGCCCAGGCCGCAGTGAGATTGTTCATCTCAGGGAAGGTGGTGTTTTCTGTCTTCGGGGCCGGATAATAGAAGGAGACTGAGATTCGTTCGGGCTGCTCGGTGTTCCGCATGACGACCTTCCTGAGTTCGGGAACCGATACGGGCGAAGTTGAGGCGCGGGACGGCTTGGTGCGTTCCGAGTCCGGGGTGCGGTCACCAGGCCACCGGCGACTCCCGGCGCTGCCTGCTCCGAAAGCTCTTGTCTGCGGCGTTCAGCGCGGTCAGAGCGTGAACGCCGGCCAGGACCGGGAAGCTGTAGGGCAGGGGCCGGGGTCCTACTTGGTCGGGCGGCGCGGTGAATCCGCCATCGGCGTCCTGATGTTCCAGGAGGTACGCGAGGGCGCGGTCGGCCACGGTCGAGGAGGCGTGCCGCACGATGACGGGGATCGCGTGGGCTGTGGACAGTGCGTCGCTGGCGGCGCTCTGGTTGTGGCCCCAGCCTCCGTCGGGGTTCTGGGTCTGCGTCAAGCGCCGTGCCGCCGCGGTGACGGCGGCGCGGATATGTGCCCGCAGGGTCGGTGAGACGTGTGGCGCGCTTGCGTCGAGGGCTTGTACCGCGTGTGTGAGGACGCTGGACTCGCTCCGCGTCCAGCTGCACTGCCACGTCCCGTCGTGCCGTTGAGTGTTCAGGAGGAAGCCCACGCCCCGTTCCACAGGTTTCGCGTGGCCGCGGGGATCGGCGGCGAGAGCGAGGACGGCGCCGGCGGTCAGGTCGGGCTCAGGATCATGGCCGCGCACGTAGGTGGGCCATCCTCCGGCCGCGTCTGCCAGGTTGAGCAGGTAGCCGTCGGCTCGGGTGAGCCGGGCGTGGTGGGCGTCCAGGTCGGTGAGACGCAGCAGGACGGCGCATCGGCTGGTGTCGTCCACATCGCTCTGCGTGGTGGTCTCGTCGTAGCCCCAGCCCCCGTCGGCGAGTTGGCGGTCCGCGATGTAGGACGTCATCCGCGGTACGACGTCCGCTGGATCTCCCGCACCCGCCAGCGCGGTACCGGCCAGGGCGGTCACCCACACTTCCTGACCGGCGATGAACGGCACCCCGCCGTCAGGATTGACGGTCCCGACCAGGGCGCGCGTTCCGTCGCGCAGGAGCTCGCTGCCGGGCTGGAAGGTGCGCAGGGCGTGGAGGGCGATCACGTGGGCCAGCACGTTGCCCTGCCACGCCGCGCCGGCGGTGAAAGAGCTCAACGCGTCGATCAGCCGGCGCCGGTCGGCGTCCAGTGCGGGGAAGTGCCGTCCGTGATGGGCCGCGTGCAGGATCCGCGCCGCGCCGAGGGTCACATCGGTCCACACGGCCTGTTCCTGCTGCGGCAGGTCACCGGGATCCGTGCAGTCACCGAACGGAACGGCACCCAGTATCGCGAGGAGCGTCTCGATCAGAATCCGCTTGCGGGCACCGGTGAAGTGCCGGAAGCCGTCCAATCGGCCTCGCACCTCGTCGCCCGCCACCGGCTGCCCCAGCGCGGCCGCTGCGACGGCCGCGTCCAGGAAGCCGTCGGGACGCGCCTGACGAAGGAAGGCGAGCAGGGTGTGCCGCGTGCCTGGGGCGACGTGCTCCTTGCGCAGCAGGTCGAGGAGGAGCGCCGTCTCCAGGATCCGGCTGCCGCATCGTTCACGGATCGCACCGTCGGATTCCACCCGCCCGCACAGATGCTCGTACAGATTCTGGCGGGCGGCTTGGAGGCGGGCAGGGGCATAGGTATCGATCGTGGTCATGCGATCTTCTCCAGGTGGCAGAGAGGGCGACGGGCGCATCCGCTCGGGGCGAGTCCGGAAACCGGCGTGGCGCCGCCGGGTGTTCACGGCGAACTGGTCAGCTCACCGGGGCCAGGCCTCTTCTCCAGCGGGCGAAGACGACGAACTCTTCTCCAAGGTCACGGTGGGGGCAGCGCGAAGGGCTGGTGCTCTTCGGAGGGCAGGCCGCACGGGCGCCCGTCGACTGGGCGACCTCGACGGTCTCCAACATCTCATCGACGCTCAGCGTGGTCTGGGAGAGCCGGACCTTGATGACCAGCGGGCAGGTCGCATCGATCGCCGTCAACTGCCGTACGGCAGCCTCCTCGTGTACGACCGGGGCCACGCCGTGCGTGTGATGGACGATCTCGTGGCGGACGTCGACGGGCGGGCCGTAGATGTCCAGGCCCTTCTCCACCGGCTGGACGGCACGGACGACCCCGGCGCGAAATCCGCGCGGAGCAGCCGACGGTACCCGCCCACGTCCGGTCATGAGGTGCGCTCCACGGTCTGGGCGGCGATCTTCCGCAATGCGGTGACTGCGTGCGGGGGAAGCGCGGGGGTGTCGAGTGCGGCCAGTGTCTCCTCGTATCGCCTGGTGATCAGGTTCTCGACGTGTGCCCGGGCGCCGGTGTCCTGCAGTACCTGGCGCAGGCGGGCTGCGTCTTCGTCGTCCAGGTGCGGGTTGCCCACCAGCTCGTCCAGCAGGGCTTGTTGGGTGGGGGTGGCGTGCTGGGCGGCGAGGGCGAGCAGGACGGTGTGCTTTCCTTCGCGCAGGTCGTCCAGGACGGATTTCCCTGTACGGGCGGGGTTGCCGAAGACGCCGAGGAGGTCGTCGCGGAGCTGGAAGGCATCACCCAGAGGGAGCGCGTAGCGGGACAGGGCGGTCAGCAAGGGCTCGTCGGCTCCGGCCAGGACCGCTCCGGCGTGCAGGGGGCGTTCGACGGTGTATTTGGCGGTCTTGTAGCGGATCACCTGCCAGGCCGCGTCCAGGTCGGTCAGGGGCCGCAGCGGCGCGGTGAGATCGAGGTATTGGCCGTAGATGACCTCCTGGCGCATCACGTCGATGATCCGGCGCAGCTGTGGTGACCGCGTGGCGAGGGGCCCGGTGAGACAGAAGAGAATGTCCGCCCAGGCCAGGGCCATGTCGCCGACCAGGATCGCCGCGCTCGTCCCCAACTGGGTGTCGTCGTAGGTCCGGGTGAGGGTGTGGTGGACGGTGGGCTGTCCGCGGCGGGTGGTGCTGTTGTCCATGATGTCGTCGTGGATCAGGGCGAAGGCATGGAACATCTCCAGCCCGGCCGCCACCCGCAGTACCACGTCCTCGTTCCCGGTGCCGCCGGCTGCCTGGTGGCCGAGCACACACAGGGTGGGGCGCAGGCGTTTGCCGCCGCCGTCCAGGAAGCGGCGGATCGCCTGCGGCAGGTCGACGGGCATCTGCTGCTGCCTGGCGGTGCGGGTCTTGTCGTCGAGGAAGGCGTGCAGGACTGCGTCGACGAGGGCGGGGACGTCCGCGAGTTGCAGGGGCGGCGCTGTTGCCTGGGTGAGGGTGGTCATGCGAGGTCACCTTCCTGCGGGGAGTCGAGGTGCTCGATGAGGCGGAGGGCTTCTTCGAGGAGGGTGTCCACGACCCGGGACTCGGGCACGGTGCGTACGACTTGGCCGCGGACGAAGATCTGGCCTTTGCCGTTGCCGCAGGAGACGCCGAGGTCGGCTTCGCGGGATTCGCCAGGGCCGTTGACGACGCAGCCCATGACCGCGATCCGCAGGGGGTGGGGGAAGCCGTCGAAGGCGGCCTCGACTTGGGCGGTGAGCTTGTGGACGTCGACTTGGAGGCGGCCGCAACCGGGGCAGGAGACGATCTCCAGCCGGCGAGGGCGCAGCCCGAGCGAGGACAGGATGTGGCACCCCGCTTTCACCTGCTCGACCGGGTCGGCCGACAGGGAGACGCGGATGGTGTCCCCGATCCCTTCGCCGAGCAGGATGCCGAAGGCGACCGCCGACTTGATCGCGCCTTGGAAGGCGGGCCCGGCTTCGGTGACACCGAGGTGGAGGGGGTAGTCGCAGGCTTCGGCGAGGAGCCGGTTCGAGGCGATCACCGTGAGGGGGTCGTGGTGCTTGACGGCGATCTTCAGGTCCCTGAAACCGTGTTCCTCGAACAGCGAGCACTCCCACAGTGCGGACTCCACCAGGGCTTCGGGAGTGGCGGAGCCGTGCTCGGCCAGCAGGCGGGGGTCGAGGGACCCGGCGTTGACCCCGATCCGGATCGGCACGCCGGCCGACGCCGCGGCCTTGGCGATCTCACCGACACGGTCGTCGAACTTCTTGATGTTGCCCGGGTTGACGCGGACCGCGGCGCAGCCGGCGTCGATCGCGGCGAAGACGTAGCGGGGCTGGAAGTGGATGTCGGCGATCACGGGGATCGGTGACTTCTTGGTGATGTGCGGCAGGGCGTCGGCGTCGTCCTGGGAGGGGACGGCGATGCGGACGATGTCGCAGCCGGCGGCGGTGACCTCGGCGATCTGCCGCAGGGTGGCGTCCACGTCGGCGGTGAGCGTGGTGGTCATCGTCTGCACGCTGATGGGGGCGCCACCGCCGACGGGAACACCGCCGACGTGGATCTGCCGGGTGCGGCGGCGCCTTGGGGCCGATGCGGGAGGCGTGGGCAGGCCGAGGCCGATGGCCGTCATCGTGTCCTCCGGGCGGGGTGGGGAAGGGCCGGGTGGCCGTCAGCACTGTTCGGGATCTGTGGGGCCAGGTACTGGAGGACGGCATGGGCGATGCCCTCGGCGCCAAGGCCCGCCTGGACGAGCAGATCGGCGCGCGGGCCGTGGGGAAGGAAGGCGCGGGGCAGACCGAGCACGCCCACCGGTGTGGTGACGTGGGCGTCGCGGCAGGCCTGGGCGATCGCCGACCCCACGCCGCCGGTGCGGGTGTTGTCCTCGATGCTCACGGTCAGGCGGTGGCGGGCGGCGAGCCCGGGCAGGGCCGGGTTGACCGGGAGCACCCAGCCCGGGTCCACCACGGTCACTCCCAGGTCCGTAGCCTCCAGCAACCCCGCTGCGTCCACGGCGGACCGGGCGAGCGGCCCGATCGGGACGAGCAGGACGTCGAGGGGGCGGTGGGGGCTGCGCCGCAGGACGTCCAGGCCGTCCATGCGAGCGACCGCCTCGATGTCAGGCCCGGCGGCAGCTTTGGGCAACCGGATCAGGGTGGGCCCGTCCCGCACGTACACCGCGGCCTTCAGCAGGCTGCGCAGCCGGGCCGCATCGCGCGGTGCGGCGATCCGCAGCCCGGGCACCGCGGAGAACAAGGACAGGTCCCACATGCCGTGATGGGACGGGCCGTCGGGTCCGGTGACGCCGGCCCGGTCCAGGACGAAGGTGACCGGCAGGCTGTGCAGCGCGACGTCCATCAGCACCTGGTCGACGGCCCGGGTCAGGAAGGTGGCGTAGATCGCGACGACAGGATGAAAGCCCCCCATCGCCAACCCCGCCGCGGAGGTGACGGCATGCTGCTCGGCGATGCCGACATCGAAAACCCGTTCCGGGAACTTCTCGGCCATCATGTGCAGGCCGGTGGGGCGCAGCATCGCGGCGGTGACGGCGACCACGTCGTCCCGTTCGGAGGCGATCTCCGTCAGGGCGTGGCCGAACAGGCTGGTCCACGTCTGAGCCCCGGCCGATGGGCCGGGAGCGGGGCGGCCGGTGGCCGGATCGACGGTGCCGACCGCGTGCAGGCAGTCCGCCGCATCCTGTTCGGCGGGGCGGTAGCCCTTGCCTTTGACGGTCGTCACGTGCACCACGACCGGCCGGTGAAGGGCGCGGGCCCGCCTCAGTACCGTCTCGATCTCCGAGGTGTCGTGTCCGTCGACGGGCCCGAAGTAGGTGAAGCCGAGATCGGTGAAGACGTTCCGGCACGCCTCCGCACCACCGCCGGACTTCAGCAGGTTCAGATGCCGGGCAAAGGCTCCGGCGGTGGGCGCGTAGGAGCGGCCGTTGTCGTTGACGACGACGATCACAGGCCGGTCAGGGGCACCACCGAGGTTGTTCAGTGCCTCCCACGCCATGCCGCCCGTAAGAGCCCCGTCGCCGATGACCGCCACCACCGCCCGGCCCTGCTCTCCGGTCAGGGCGCGGGCTTTGGCCAGGCCGTCCGCGTACGACAGCGCGGTGGACGCGTGCGAGTTCTCCACCAGGTCGTGCACCGACTCGCTGCGGGAGGGGTAACCGGACAGCCCGCCGGCCTGCCGCAGCGTCGCGAACCCCTGGTGACGTCCGGTCAGCAGCTTGTGGACGTAGGCCTGATGCCCGGTGTCGAACAGCAAGGTGTCGCGGGGCGAGTCGAAGACCCGGTGCAGTGCCAGAGTCAGCTCCACCACGCCCAGGTTCGGCCCCAGATGCCCACCGTTCGCGCACACCTTCTCGACCAGGAACTCCCTGATCCGCCCGGCCAGCGCCGGTAGTTCGCGGGCGGGTACGTCCCGGACCGCGGCCGGTCCGGGCAGGGCGGCCAGATCTGTGACACCGAGCTGATCACGCGGCGGAGCACTCATCGGATACGTCCCTCTCGCCAGGGGCCGGGGCAGACAGGGGCCAGAACACGCCCCGGCGCGCCGCATCCGCTGTTGGAACCTCACGGCTGTCGGGTACAACCAGCACATCGCCCTGGCCCAGGGCCGTACAAGGGACCGAGGCGGTGAAGGCGCTGCAACCGATGCAACATTGTGCGTTTGTGAAATGCGGGCGGGGGCGGTCCGGCAGACCGGAACCACGGGAGGAACAGGCATGCCGAAAACGCCCAACACCCGGCTACGGGCTCTGCTGGCGGAGGCAGGCTGGAACGGCGCTCAACTCGCCGCCGCGTTACGGCATATCGCGGCTGAACACGGGCAGCGGTTGGCGTGCGACCGGTCGATGGTCTCGCGCTGGCTGTCCGGCACCACCCCCCGACCGCCCGTCGCCGCGCTCTTGCTGGAAGCCCTCTCCCGGCGGCTCGGGCGGCCCGTCGATGCGGTGGAGGCGGGGCTGTCCCGAGCCCCGTCCGCCCAGCCCGGCGCCCTGTGCGCCGCGTTCGACCTGTGCGGGGAGGTACGCCCGTTGCGCCGACTGTTCGCCCTCACGAGCACCGACCTCGACCCCGCCCGACGGCACCTGCTGGGCGTCGGAGTCTTCAGCCTGGCCGCCCTCGCCGTTCCCGACATCCGGCCACCGCGTGAGCGGTCGACCGCCGTGCCGTCCTCAGGATCACCCCATACGCAGGGCCGGGTGGGGCGGGCGGAGACGGAGCAGATGCAGACCATGGCCCGCGTCTTCGACGAGGCCGCCCAGACCCACGGGCCCACTCACGTCCGCACCGCCCTGACCGCCTACCTGAACCATGACGTGACCGCCTACCTGCACGCCCCCGCCACCGACACCGCACACCGCGCCCTGCTGTCCGGGGCCGCCCAGCTGACCGTGCTGCTGGGCACCATGTGCGCCGGGGAGGGGGCCGACGCCACGGCCCAGCACTATCACCGCACCGCCGCCCAGATGGCGGCCGAAGCCGACGACACGGCCACCTTCGCGATCGCGCTGCGCACCATGTCCGCCCACGCCCACGACCTGGGCCACCACACCATGGTCGTCCTCGACCTCGCCCAGCGCGCCACCGACGCCACCCGCAAGGCCCCGCCGATCGTCCGCGCCTACACCCAGGTACATCTGGCGGTCATGCAGTCCCACCACGACAAGCACGCCGCGCTGACAGCTCTGGGGACCTCCGAACGCCTCTACGAGCAGGCCGACGACACCGACGCCCCCGGCCCGTTCACCCACTACCCGGCCGGCGCCCTGCACTACCAGCGCGCCCAGACCCTGGCCGCCCTCGGCGACAAGACCGGCGCCACCGACGCACTCAAAGCCTCCCTGCGCCTACGCACCCCCGCCGAACGCCAGGCCGCCGCCCTCACCCGGGCCCGGCTCGCCGAAACCCTCCTCACCCAAGGCCACCTCGATGCCGCCCTCGTCCACTGGCAATCGTTCCTGGACGACTACCCCCTGCTCCACTCCACCCGCACCGCACGCCGCCTGCACACCATGCGCCAACTCCTCCATCCCCACCGCCGCCACCACGACACTGTTCGGCTCCTCGCCCAAGCAGCCGCCCTGCGCTGAACCGCCGGACACCGTCGTGCCGTCCTCATCGGTTCCTGCGTGTTCGGCAGCAGACAGTTCGGCAGTCGGTGAGGGCGACGGAACCGCGGAGACGAGAGCGTGATCGAACGGATCTTGCATGATCGGCAATGTGACCGACCGGGCGAGAGGGAGGCGGCAGACTCGCCGGACCGGACAGAAGTTTCATGCGGGGCGCGGCATACGGACGACCCGGACGGGTCATCCGGCCTGGCCGTCGGACGGTGCGGGCAAACCCGCCGGTACTTCCGCGTTCCGAAACAGCATTGAGCTGCTGCGGAAGCGCGACGGGGGCGATGCACCAGACCACCCATACAGAGGGCGTGCCGGCAATCGTCGAGGTCCAAGCCGGCCGTCCTCATCTCGTCGACGTGGATCCCGGCGTTCCCGGACCTAGCAGGCGCAGGCCGAGCGGGGTGACGGTGTGCAGCAGGTACTTGCCCTCCCGGCGGCCGGCCACCAGGCCCGCCTCGCGCAGGATGGCCAGTTGCTGGCTGGCGCTGGGCAGGGACACCTCGACCGCCCCGGCCAGCGCCGAGGTCGTCGCGCAGCCGCGCGCGGCCGTCTCGTACAGCAGGGCGGCGCGGGTCTGGCCGAGGAGGCGTACCAGCCGATCGGGGGCCGTGTCCTGGTCTGAGGCCAGGGACTTGTCGATGGGGTACACCAGCACCGGCGGCAGGTTCGGATCGACCAGCGAGATGGGCTGCCGCCAGCAGAAGTACGAGGGTACGAGCAGCAGTCCGCGGCCCGCGAGCCGCAGGTCCCGGTCGACGGGGTAGTCGACCTCCATGACGGGCGACCGCCAGGCGGCAAGTGGGCGGAACGTGGCCATCAACTTCCGTACGCCGCCGGTGGCCAGCGCCCGCGAGCGCCACGCGACATCGGCCCGCACAGCGGCCTCCACCCGGTGCCACACCGGGGCGAGGACCGTCTGGTCGTACGTCAGCAGGCGGCCACCGAGCCGCTTGAGCGCGGGCAGGTCACCGCGGGCGAGCAGGCCGGCCTCGGCAGGCGGGCGGTTGCTGCTGGTCAGGAGCGTCAGCTCCTTGCGTAATCGGCTCTGCGGCGTGCTCAGCACCCGGTCGATGCCCGTGCGCACCCCGCACGGATCGACGTCGACAGGCGGGGTGAGGAAGTCCGGGAAGTAGGCGGAGTACGCCGGGACCAGGCCGCACAACATACGGACGGCGTCCCCGGAGACCTCGCCGCGCGCGATCCGCTCCGAGGTCCGGCGCCGCCAGGGCCCGAAGACGACGGGCCCCTCGCGGTCCTGGAGGCGGCACAGGCTGCACACGATCTCCCAGAGCGGGTCGGGCCGTTGGGCGATGCGTACGCTCTCCAGGTCGCGGCCGGTGAAATGGATCCTCAGCATGTCGGCCCCCCTGCAGATGGGAAGTGCCCAAGTTCTCCCACCCTGTTCGACCACTGGGCGGGCGGCGGGGTTGGGCTGTCCGCGGGGATTGGCCGAAAGCACTGTCCGACGCGGGCCGGGGGCGGCTGCCGTTCCGCTCGATTTGGCTGCGGCCAAAGTGTCGGGACGCGGCCCCGGGAGTGCGGCCAGAGTGGTCCGCGTGGGCCTGGCGTGGGGCGGATGCCCCCGTCCAGGCGTCAACTTTCAGCGAATCAGGGGGATTCCATGAAGCTCCGCAGCAAAGTGGCGGCCGTCGCACTGGCGGCCGCGTGTTCCGCGCTAGGCCTCACCGGCGCGGCCTCGGCATCCACGACAGAGGTGAACGCATGCGCGGGTAACAACTCGTGCGCGTCGGTCGGCGGTGTGACCGGCGTGACGTCCGCGAACAACGGTGGCGCGGACTGCGACTACGAGTTCCTGTGCCTGTACACCGGCCAGAACTTCACGGGCAAGCGGTTCGACCTGTACTACTGCCATGACTACGCCCTGTCCGAATGGAACGGGACCGGCTCGGACTACAACAACCAGACGCCGAGCGGTGTCGCGAAGTACTACGGGCAGACCCACAACTACCTGTACAAGCTCGACCCCGGCTGGACCTTCCCGTCGCACAACTTCTCTCCGGTCTGGTACGTCAAGCCCTGCTGACCCGCCCTGTCACCGGTTGCCCGGCCCCGGCCCCATGCCATCCGATGCGGCCGGGGCCGGGGTGCGGGCGCGGCACCACCGCGGATCCCCCGCTCTCCGCAGCAGCGCGGCCGTGTCCCGGCTCCCGAATCCAGCAGTGGACGAGTGCGTGTGGCAAACCGGGTCTTATGCGGGCGGCGGCGGGTGATCATCCGAACGGAGGTTCGGGCATGGTTGCGGGCATGAGGGAACGGGCCCCCGTGCCTGCGTCCACCGTGGTCACCCCTGGGTGTGACAGGCGTACTGCCACCGGACCACGTTCGGCGAGGCAGCGCGTCGGCCGCAAGCGCCACCCCCTGACCGACACCGACGGCCTGCTCCTGGAAGTGACCGTGACCACGGCCGATGTGCACGACTCCAAGGCCGCCCCCGCACTGCTGGAGACGTTCATGCAGCAGCCGGGCCGACTGCTGCAACTGGTGGGGGTCGACAGTGCCTACCAGGGTCCGGCGCTGGCGAAGGCTTTCGTCGGCCACGGAGCGCGGACCGAGGTCGTGCGCGGCTCCGATGGACACCGCGGATTTGTCGTACTGGCCCGCAGATGGGTCGTGGAGCGCACGCTGAGTCGGCTGACCCGCTCACGCCGCCTCAACCGCGACCACGAACGCCGCACCGACCACCACGCCCGGATGGTGCGGTGGGCCGCCGTGATCAGACCGTCCCGGCGCCTGACCCAAGACGCCCCGGCCGACTGCTCCGGGCTCAGGCACGAACCGTCCGTCCTGTGCCCGCGTCAGCTCCACCCCGTACACCGGCCGCGAAGCAGCCACCGCAGCGGCGAACACATCCTCGCCCATGCCCGACCGCCACACCGGCGGCCACTCACCACGCCCCGCGCCCAAACCGCTCGATCCCACACGGGCAGCCGCCCCATCATCAGAAGGCGCGGAAACCGGCGTATTCACCGGGCTCTACACGAGCTCCTCACGGCCCACCGGGCCCGCTCGACTCGCTCCCGCGCAGCCGTGCGGGAGGGGGCGAGGCGAGCGTGGCTGCCCCATGGAGAGAGCCGCGCTGTTCGCACATGGTGCGGAACGCGGCCGGGGCTCGCGCGTTCTCGTCCGGAAGCGCGAAGACGGAGATCGCTCCTCGGGCGCCGCGAGGTGCGCCGTGAGCGGGACGGGGATCTGGGCGACGACTGAGGTGACGCAGGCCAGGACCGAGGCCGCGAGGGCGACATCGAAGGTGGGGGAGGACGCGGCGAGGAGCAGGGCCGTGGCCGTGCCGATGAGCGTGCGGGTGGCCGGCCTCCGGTTCTCCAGGAGGTCCCCGAGCGGGAGGCCGAAGAGCAGACCTGGGGCAGGGTGACGACGGTGGTGGCCGCACCCTGGCTGACGCCCAGGGAGCGGGCGATGAGGTCTGCGCGTAGTGGAGGCCGGCCACCGTCAAGTCAAGGCGATCGCACGGCTCGCCCGCCGCGGTGCGTCCGGCGCATGCCATTCCTTCCCGGCGTCGCCGCGAGGACGACGCGTACGTTGAGGGAACGACCTCAGCCAGACGGCTCACGGAAGCGGAAGGCAGCCTCTCCTTGCCCCGTGGAAAGGGGGGAAGCCGTCAGGCGCCGATCGGTTCCTCGGCCGGTTCGGTGAGGAAGTCCGCGTCCACCGCCGCCGCGCCCGACAGCAACGAGCGGACGGCCGTGCGCGCGTGGACGTAGGGCCGGTCGGACTGCAGCAGCAGGGACTGGGTGTTGGACGTCTCCCAGAAGGAGGTCAGCTCGAAGGCCAGCTGGTCCACCGACACCTCCGGCCGGATCTCGCCCACGTCCTGCGCCTCCGAGACGGTCTGCCGCACGAACTCCCGCCAAGAGCCGTCGGCCGCGCGGATCGCGTCCTGCACCGGACCGGAACGCCAGTTGTACTCGGCGATGACCTTCTGGAAGAAGCACCCGCCGGGGAAGACCCGCCCAGCGGAGTAGCTCAGCCACGCCTCGCTCAGCTCCCACACCCGCCGCAGCCCGGGCGGCTGCGCGAGGGCGGGCTGCACGACGTTGGTGACGTAGATCTTCGACGCGGCTCTCACCGTCGCGAGCTGGAGCTCCTCCTTCGAGCCGAAGAGCGCGAACACCCCGCTCTTGCTGAGCTTCAGCTCCGCCGCCAGCCGCCCGAGCGACAGGGCGTCCAGACCCTCCTGAGAAGCCACGGCGACGGTGCGCTGGAGAACGAGCCGGCGTGTCTGGTTGCCCCGTTCGACCCGTCCGTCAAGACGCCCCTCGGCCATGGCGGTTCTCCTCGTCGCAGGCGGCCACGCACGCGCAGGCTTTCGTGTACGCGGGGTGCGATTCTACTAAGGAAACGACCGTGCGGAAAGTTTTGTCGACTCGTGGTTGACTCTGCTCCCTCCTGACACGGGACGCGCCCGAACGCCCCGGCGCGCAGCGACGGCGCCGTGCGTATCCGTCGGCCCCCGTGGGGCGCGCCGTTTACGCCGATTGCGGAATTGAATACTCCGCCCTCGGTGCCTGTTCGGTTTCGTCGGATGTGAGAACGAAAAACTGTCGCATGGTGAGGGATTCTGGTGGACCGAGCGGTGGGGCGCGGTGATAAGAAGAAGTGATTGGATTCCGCTCGAACCCCTCTCGTAGTGTCGGCTACGGCCGTAGTGGGCGCCGCCTCGTAATTCGGAATCAATGAATACGTGGGCGCCTGCTGTGCAATCGGTTATTTCTTCCTGGAGGGGGAACCGTGATCATCGCGAAGCAGGCCGGGAAAACGCTCGGCGTCACCGTTTCTGATTTCGACGCCACCACCGCGACCGCCGAGGACTTCAGCGCCCTGAAGAAGATCGTCCACACAGAGAAGATCGCCGTCCTGAAGGGACAGCGCCTCTCGCCGGCGGAATTCGTCGAACTGGGCCGCAGCCTCGGCGAGGTGGAGCGCTACTACCAGCCGATGTACTGGCACCCGGAGGAACCGGACGTCTTCGTCTCCTCCAACGTCCCGCACAAGGGCGAGCAGATCGGCGTCCCGCGCACCGGCAAGTTCTGGCACGCCGACTACGAGTTCATGCCCCGCCCCTTCGGCCTGACCCTGATCTACCCGCAGGTCATCCCGCAGGGCAACCGCGGCACGTACTTCATCGACATGGGCCGGGCCTACGAGTCGCTGCCCCCGGAGCTGAAGGAGGCCGTCGACAACAGCCTCTGCCGGCACAGCGTCAAGCGCTACTTCAAGATCCGCCCGACCGACGTGTACCGCCCGATCATCGACATCCTGGCCGACGTCGAGGCCGAGACGCCCACCGTCACCCACCCCACGGTCACCATCCACCCGGTCACCGGCGAACGCATCCTCTACCTGAGCGAGGGCTTCGCGCTCGGTCTCACCGACGCCGACGGCAACGACCTCGGCGACGCCCTGCTCCAGCGCGTCCTGGAGGTCACCGGCCAGCTCGACCAGAGCTTCCAGCACCCGGGCATCCACCTCCAGACCTTCGACGAGGGCGACCTGCTGGTGTGGGACAACCGCTCGCTCATCCACCGCGCGCTGCACACCACCAGGCCCGAGCCCACCTCGTCCTTCCGCGTCACGGTCCACGACGAGCACCCGTTCTACGAGGGCATCGCGGCCTGAGTGGTATCCGACGAGCGAATCGAGTCGACATGACGAGCGAACCCGCGGCACGGCAGCGGATATTCGACGAGGAATTCCTCAGCGACCCGTACGAGAAGTATGCCGGTATCCACGCCGACGGCTGTCCGGTACGGCGTGTGGTCACTCCGGAGGGCGTGCCCGCCTGGTTCGTCTCCGAAAACGAGGCGGTGCGTTCCGCGCTGAAGGACCAGCGGCTGTCCCGCCGGCTCGACCATGCCGGCCCGGAGTACCGCAGGGCCCCCTATCCCACGGAGTTCCTCACGAATTCCGTCGTCACGGAGGACCCGCCCGAGCACACCCGGCTCAGGCGCATGCTGAATCAGGCGTTCTCACCGCGCTCGGTCAAAATGCTGCGGTCGCGCATCGAGAAACTGGCGGAAGAACTCGTCGACGAGATTTCCGCGCGCATCGAACGGGAGGGAGCGGCGGACCTGGTCACCGACCTGGCGCTGCCGCTGCCCGTCACCGTCATCGCCGAACTGCTCGGCGTGCCCCTGGGGAGCCGGGCCGACTTCCGCCGCTGGGGCGACGGCATGCTCAGCCTCGTCCCGCGCGAGCAGGCCGAGGCGGGGGCGGCGATGCTCGCGTTCCTCACCGGCCTCGTCGAGGAGAAGGCGGCCCGGCCCGGCGACGACATGCTGTCGACCTGGGTGGCGGCGCGCGACGACGACGGCGAACCCCTCACGCCCCAGGAGGTCATCGGCCTCGCGATGGTCATGCTGGCCGGCGGCTACGACACCTCCGTCGGCATGATCGCCGCCACCCTCCTGGGACTCCTCGGCGACCGCGAGAAGTTCGCCGAACTCCTCGACGACCCCTCGCTCCTGCCCGAGGTGGTCGAGGAGTTCCTGCGGCTGTACGGCACCGTGCACACCGGCGTACGGCGGTTCGCCACCGAGCCGATGCGCCTCGGCGGCCAGGAGATCGCCGCGGGGGACACGGTCCTGCTGTCCATCGCGGCGGCCGACCGCGACCCCGCGCGCTACCCCGACCCGGACGGCGTCGACTTCACGCGCCCCGGCAACCGCGGCCACCTCGCCTTCGGCATGGGACCGCACGTCTGCCCCGGCAACGAACTGGCCCGGCTGGAGATCTCGATCGCCGTCGAGACCGTGCTGCGCCGGCTGAAGGGACTGCGGCTCACCGTGGCGCCCCGGGAGATCCCCTGGCGCCGCGCCTACTTCGTCCGCGTCCCCCTGCACCTCCCCGTCACGCGCACCGCCGAGGAAGGCGAACGGCATGACTGAGACCGAACAAGCGACCGCGGGCACCTGCCCGGTGGCCCACTCCGCCACCACGGACCACCTCCTGTTCGACGACGGCTACTTCGCCGACCCGTACCCGCTGTACGACCGGCTGCGCGAGGAGGGGCCCGCGCACAAGGTGACGGCGCCCGACGGCTCCGGCGTCTGGCTGGTCACCCGCTACGCCGACGTGCGCCAGGGCCTCGCGGACCAGCGGCTGGCCCGGCACCCCCGGCACAACAAGGACGGGTACGCGGGCATCCCGCTCACCGACGAACTGCGGGTCATGCTGGCCACCACCGACCCGCCGCACCACACCCGGCTCCGCTCGCTGATCAACGCCGCGTTCACCCGCCGCCGCATCGAGTCGCTGCGCTCCCGCGTCGAACAGGTCGTCGACCAGCTGCTGGACCGGATCGCCGAGGGCGACGGCCGCGCCGACCTGGTCGCCTCGCTCGCCGCGCCGCTGCCCATCACCATCATCTGCGACCTGCTCGGCATACCCGAGGAGGAGCGCGGCATCTTCCGCAGCTACACCGACGCCATCGTCGGCACCGACCGCGAGGGCTCGGCCCAGGGCTGCCGGGACATGGTGGCCTTCCTCAAGCGGATCATCGCGCTCAAGCGGGAGCAGCCGGACGACGCCCTGATCACCGGCCTCATCGAGGCACGGGACCAGGACGACCGGCTGACCGAGAGCGAGATGGTCGGCATGGGGTTCATGATCCTCATCGGCGGCTACGACACCACCCTGAGCATGATCAGCTCGGGCGCCCTGGCCCTGCTGCGCGACCCCGGCCGGCTGGCGGCGCTGCGCGAGAAGCCGGAGCGGATGACCGGCGCCGTCGAGGAACTGCTGCGCTTCGAGGCGCCCGTGCAGAACGCCATCCGCCGCTTCGCCACCGAGGACCTGGAGATCGGGGGAGTGGCCATTCCCGCGGGCAGCGCCGTCGTCCTGTCCATCGGCTCCGCGGGCCGCGACCCGCGGCAGTACGCCTGCCCGGAGCGGCTGGACTTCGACCGGCCGGACACCGCCCACGTGAGTTTCGGCTTCGGCCCGCACTTCTGCCCCGGCGCCCAGCTGGGCCGCATGGAGGTGGCCGTCGCCCTCGCCAAGCTCATCACCCGCTTCCCGGACCTGGCCCTGGCCGGCGGCCCCGACACGCTGCGCTACCGGCCCGGCTTCACCTTCCGCGAACTCTCCACGCTCCCGGTCACGTTCTAGAACAGGAGGACCGATGGCCACGCCCACCGCAGTGTCCCGCCCGGCCGAGGCCGCGCCCACCGCGTTCCCCACGGACGACCCCGTGCTCGCCCGCGTCCTCAAGGTCTACAAGCCCGACTGCCAGTACCTGAAGACGGCGACCGTCGAACTGACCGACGAGGGACTGGTCCGCGCCCGCTGCGCCTTCGCGATCCCGGCGCCCTTCTACATCGACGACACCGGGCACTTCAACGCCGTCGAGTTCAACCTCTGCTACAACCAGATGATGTACTACGCGGTCGCCAAGACCGTGAAGGAAGGGCTGCTCGAACCCTTCGCGCACTGGACGATGGACGACTACTGGCGGCGCCAGCTCCCGGACTTCCTCATCGTCGACTTCCACAGCTCCTTCGCCAAGGGCATGAAGGCCCACCACTTCCACGGCGAGATCACCTTCCGCACGGTCCGCGCGTACGGCGGCGGCCGCAACCTGCGGCCCATGCTCGTCGCCGACACGGCCGTCCGGTACTGGGACGACGACGGCGGCCACTGCACGGGCGAGGTCCGCCTCGTCATCGTCAACCCGCCCGCCCGCGAGGCCGGGAGCACCGACGGTGACCACTGAACCCACCCCCTGGATGCGGCGCCTGGCCGCCACCGCCCTGTCCGAGCGGGCCGCCCTCCTGGAGGGCCTGGTCCTCACCGAGTTCCGCACCGCCCTGCTCATGGGGGAGGACGACGAACTCCCGCGCGACGAGAGCTACTTCGCCCACGGACTCACTTCGCTCGGCGCCACCGAGATCGAACAGCGCCTGGAGGGCGTGCTCGGCCGGCCCATCGACGCCGCCAGCCTGCTCAACAACCCCACGATCGACCACCTCCTGACCCACCTGCGCGACGAGGTGCTCGCGGACCAGTTCCCCCGGCCCGCCGGGCGGCGCGCCGGCGACGTCGTACCGTCCGCCGCGCTGACCACCACCAGGGAGCTCGTGAACGACGTACTGAAGTCGCTCTACACGGCATAACCGCACGGCCCGGCACCCCGATCCCCATTCACGCGCAGTACCAGCGGGAGAGACGCAATGACAGCCTCGGTATCGGCCTCGGACAAGGACGACCTGCTCCGGCAGTTGCTGATGGAGAAGTACGAGCCCATCGCCATCGTGGGCGTCGGGATCGACCTCCCCGGCGGCAACACCACCCTGGACGGGTTCGACCGGTTCCTGCGGGACGGGCGGGACGGCATCGGCCCCATCCCGGCCGACCGCTGGGACAGCGACGCACTGCACACCGACGAGCGCGGCACCAAGGGCAAGGTCGCCACCGCGGGCGGCGGATTCGTCTCAGGGATCGACCGGTTCGACCCCACGTTCTTCAACATCGCGCCCAAGGAAGCCGCGTACATCGACCCCCAGCAGCGCATGGCGCTCGCCGCCTCCTGGCACGCCCTGGAGTCCGCCACCATCGACCCCGGCACCCTGCGTGGCGGCACCGGCGGCGTCTACGTCGGCGTCAGCTCCGTCGACTACACCATCGAGGTCGACACCCTGGCCCCCGAGGAGTTCGACGCGCACATCGGCACCGGCACCGCGCACAGCGCCGTCTCCGGCCGGCTCTCCTACTTCCTGGGCTGGCGCGGCCCCTGCATGAGCATCGACACCGCCTGCTCCTCCTCGCTGGTCGCCCTGCACCTCGCGGCCCAGGGGCTGCGCCGGCGCGAGTGCGACATCGCGCTCGCCGGCGGCGTCAACGCCATCCACCACCCGCGCAACCACATCGTCTTCTCGCAGGCCAACATGCTGGCCCCCGACGGCCGGTGCAAGACCTTCGACGAGAGCGCCGACGGCTACAGCCGCAGCGAGGGCGTCGGCATGTTCGTCCTCAAGCGGCTGTCCGACGCCAAGCGCGACGGCGACCGCGTCCTGGCCCTGCTGCGCGGCTCGGCGGTCCGCCAGGACGGCGAGAGCGGCGGCCTGACCGTGCCCAACGGCATCGCCCAGGCCGCCGTCATGCGGGCCGCCCTCGCCGACGCCCTGCTCGAACCCGGCGACATCGGCTACGTGGAGGCCCACGGCACCGGCACCTCGCTCGGCGACCCCATCGAAATGGGCGCCATCAACACGGTCTTCGGCGACTCCCGCGCCGAAGGCGACCCGCTCACCGTGGCCTCGGTGAAGACCAACATCGGCCACATGGAGGCCGCCGCGGGCGCCGGAGGCATCGTCAAGGCCATCCTCCAGCTGCGGGGCGGCGTCATCTACCCGCACCTCAACCTGACCGTCCCCAACAAGCACATCCCGTGGGACGACTACCGGGTCACGGTGCCCCTGGAAGGCCGCCCCTGGCAGGACGCCACGCGCCGCGCCGTCGTCAACTCCTTCGGCTTCGCCGGCACCATCGCCTCCCTCGTCCTCGAACAGCCGCCCGCCCAGGCCGCACCCGAGCCCGCCGGCACCCCCGGCGCCGTGCTCACCCTCTCCGCCAAGAACCCCGCCGCCCTGCGCCGCCAGGCCCGGACCTGGCGCGGCATCCTGGACACGCTGCCGGAGAGCGACCTCGCCGACTTCTGCCGCACCGCCAACACCGGCCGCGCCCACTTCCCCGTACGGCTCGCCGCCCCGGTCGCCGGCCTCGACGAGGCACGCGCCCTGCTGGACCGGGCAGCCGAGGGGTCCGGCACCCGCGCCGACGACGAACCGCGCGGCGCCGCGGTCGCGTTCCTCTTCACCGGCCAAGGCGCCCAGTACACCGGCATGGGCCGCCACCTCTACGAGCGCCACCCCTTCTTCCGCGAGCAGGTCGACCACCTCGACGCACTGTTCACGCCGTACCTCGACCGCTCCGTGCGCGACCTGATGTTCGGCCTCACGGACGGCGCCGACGAGGACATCCACCAAACCCGCTACACCCAGTGCGCCCTGTTCACCCTCGAACACGCGCTGGCCCGGCTGTGGACCGACTGGGGCGTACGGCCCAGCGTGCTGCTCGGGCACAGCATCGGCGAGATCGTCGCGGCCACCGTCGCCGGGCTGTTCGACCTGCAGGACGCGGTCCGGCTCGTCGCCGCCCGCTCCCGGCTGATGCAGTCCGTCACCGCGCCCGGCCGCATGCTCGCCGTGCGCGCCCGCGACGAACAGGTCGCCCCGCTCCTGGAGGCGTACGACGACGTCAGCTTCGCGGCCGTCAACGCGCCCGAGCAGTGTGTCGTCTCCGGCGGCCGGCACTGCCTCGACGAGCTCGAACGGACGCTGCGGGAGCGCGGGTTCGACGTCAAGGGACTGCCGGTGTCCCACGCCTTCCACTCGCCGCTGATGGCCGAGGTGTCCGAGGCGTTCCGCGCCGAGATCCAGGACATCGCCTTCCACGAACCGACCGTCGCCTTCGTCTCCAACCTCACCGGCCGGATCGCCGAGTTCGCCGACGTCGCCACCCCCGACTACTGGGTCCGTCACATCGGCGAGCCCGTCGCCTTCGCCGCCGGCGTCCGCTGCGTCCAGGCCCGCGGCCGGCACGTCTTCCTGGAGGTCGGACCCTCCGGCGCGCTCACCGGCATGGGCCGGCAGAGCGCCGACGCCGCCGCGCACCTGTGGCTGCCGAGCCTGCTGCCCGGCGACACCGACGGCAGCGCGCTCCGCTCGGCCCTCGCCCGCTGCTACACCGCGGGCCTGCCCGTCGACTGGGCCGCCCACCACCGAGGCCGCCCAGGCCGCAGGATCGACCTGCCGCTGTACGCCTTCGAGGACAAGCGGTACTGGCTGCCCGGCACCCGGCAGCGGCTCGGCGCCCCCGCCGCCCCGCAGGGGCCCGCCTCGCTGCTCGGCACCGAGTGCACCACCCCGGAGCAACGGCGCGACGGCGTCCAGGAGTTCCGCACCCTCCTCGGCCCCGACAGCCCCGCCTGCCTCGCCAACCACGTCGTCATGGGCCAGGCCGTCTTCCCCGGCGCCGGCTACGCCGCCCTGATCCTCGAACTCCAGGACGCGGTGTACGGCGAGAGCGAGCGGCCCGTACGCGACCTGCGCATCCACGAACCGCTGTTCCTGCCCGAGGACACCGTCACCGAGGTCCGCACCCGGCTCACCACGGGGGACGACGGCGGGACGCACGTCCGCATCGTCAGCCTCGCACCCGGCACCGACGGCGACATCGAGCGCCTGCACGCCACCGCCGTCGTCGACCCGGACACCGACGACGAGGCACGCGGCGAGGCCGTACGGGAGACACACGCCCTGCTCGCCGAGGCCGGGGAGCCCACCCGCCGCCACGCCACCGACGACCTCTACGCCGACTTCGTCGAGGCCGGCCTCGCCTACGGACCCGAGTTCCGGCGCATCGAGGAGGTGTCCACCCACGACGGCGGCATCGCGACCGCGCTGCTGCGCGGCCCCGACACCAGCGACACCGGCCGGCTGCACCCGGCCGTCCTGGACTGCGCCATGCAGACCCTCGCCGTGGTCGCCCCGACCGGACAGACCTACCTGCCCGTCGGCTTCGACCGGGTCGTCCTGCACAAGAAGCCCCGGGGCACCGTCCGCACCCTGCTACGGCTGCTCCCACAGGCCGGGGAGGGCGACCTCGCCGCCGACATCCTCGCCCTGGAGGGGGAGCGGCCCGTCTTCACCGTTCGCGGACTGCGCCTGAAGCGGGTGGCCAACACCTCCGGCGGCCGGCACCTGGTGCACGAACCGCGCTGGACCAAGAAGTCCCTGCCCGCCGCCCGCCCCACCGGCGAGCGGGAGACCCTGCTCGTCGCGGCGGGCACCACCGAACTCCCCGGCATCCGCGCGGCCGGTGCGGCAGCCGCCGTCCAACTGCTGAGCGAGCGCCGGGACATCACCGACATCTGCTGGTTCTGGAACCCCGCCGTCACCCCGTCCGCAGGCGACCTCGCCGCCGAGGCCGAGGCCCTGCGGGAGGAGAGCCGCCGCAACTACACCGACCTCCTCGCCCTCACCGGCGCCCTCGCCGAGATCCCCGCCGACCGGGCCCCCCGCCTGCTGCTCGTCACCCGCGGCGCCCAGCGCCTGCCCCGGGACCCGGCACCCGGCACCGCACGGCCCGGCGACCTGGCCGCCGCCTCACTGTGGGGCTTCGCGGCGGTACTGCACAACGAGATCCCGGCCCTCAAGGTCTCCGTCCTCGACCTGCCCACCGAGCCCGGCCCCGCCGACCTGCTCGCGCTGGCCGACGAGTGCGCGGCGGGCGACACCGGGGACCACCGCCTCGCGGTCCGCGCCGGAATCCGCCACGTCCAGCGCCTCCAGCCGCTCACCGCCGCCGGTGGACCGGCCGACGGCGACGGCAACTACGAGCTGTCCATCGTGGAGTTCGGCCAGTTCACCCACATCAAGCCCGTACCGGTACCGGACCGCGCCCCCGAGGGCGACGAGATCGAGGTCCGGGTCCACGCCGCCGGGCTCAACTTCAAGGACGTCCTCAACGCGCTCGGCATGCTCCGCCGGCACGCCCTGGACACCGGCACCGCGTACGTGCCGCTGCCCCTCGGCTTCGAGGCCGCGGGCACCGTCCACGCGGCGGGCCCCGACGCGGAGTTCGCCCCCGGGGACGAGGTCCTGCTCAGCCACCTCGGCTGCATGCGGCGCCGCGTCACCGTGTCCTCGGCCGTCGCCGTCCGCAAGCCCTCCACCCTCGGATTCACCGAGGCGGCGGCCCTCCCGACGGCCTACGTCACCGCCTACTACGCCCTCCACCACCTCGCCGGCATCAAGCCGGGCGACAAGGTCCTCGTGCACGCCGCGGCCGGCGGCGTCGGCCAGGCCGCCGTCCAGCTGGCACGGCTCGCCGGGGCCGAGGTGTACGCCACGGCCAGCCCCCGCAAGTGGCCGCTGCTGCGCGCCCAGGGCGTACGGCACGTCATGAACTCCCGCACCCTGGACTTCTCCTCCCAGGTCCTGGAGGCGACCGGCGGCACGGGCGTCGACATCGTCCTCAACAGCCTCAACAAGGACCACATCCCGGCCGGGGTGCGCTGCCTCGGCGACGGCGGCAGGTTCGTGGAACTCGGCAAGATCGGCATCTGGTCCGCCGAACGCATGCGAGAGGAACGGCCCGACGCCGCTTACCACAGCTTCGACCTCAGCGAACTGCCCGCCGACGACCTGAACCGGCTCAACAAGTCGATCCTGGAGACCGTCGTCTCCCTCGTCGAGGCCGGGGACCTCGGCCCGCTGCCCACTGTCGGCTACACCCTGGACGAGACCGAGGAGGCGTTCGGCGTCCTCAGCCGGGGCGCCAACACCGGCAAGCTGGTGCTGGAGTTCCCCGTACCGGAGCCGGCCCCCGCACCGGTGCGGCTGTCGCCGGACGAGACCTATCTGATCACCGGCGGCCTCGGCGCCCTCGGCCTGGTCGCCGCCCGCCGCCTCGTCCGCGAGGGCGCCCGGCACATCGCCCTGGTCAGCAGGCGCGACGTCGAGCCCGCGCAGACCGAGCGGATCGCCCGCGAACTGGGCGACGGCGTACGG
Source organism: Streptomyces sp. (assembly GCA_036569285.1). Lineage (GTDB taxonomy): Bacteria > Actinomycetota > Actinomycetes > Streptomycetales > Streptomycetaceae > Streptomyces. The sequence goes on along the minus strand of DATCQX010000410.1, from coordinate 7,029 downwards.
CTGAGCGTGCTGCGCGGCGACATCGCCGACCCGGCGGACGTCTCCCGCATCGTGACCGGACTGCGCACCGGCGAGGCCCCGCTCGGCGGCGTCCTGCACGCGGCCGGCGTCCTGGCCGACGCGCCCGTCACCCAGCAGACCTGGGACGGCTTCGACACCGTGCTGCGGCCCAAGATGTATGGCGGCTGGCTGCTCCACCGGGCCACCGCGGACCTGCCGGGACTGCGGTTCTTCGTCACCTACTCCTCCGTCGCGTCGGTCGTCGGCTCCCTGGGACAGAGCAACTACGCGGCGGGCAACGCCTTCCTCGACGCCCTCATGCACGAGCGCGCCGCGCGGGGTCTGCCCGGCCTCAGCGTCAACTGGGGCCCGTGGGCCGAGGTCGGCATGGCCGCCGGCCTCACCGCCCAGCAGATCCGCGCCATCGAGGGCCGGGGCATCAGGTTCCTCGCCCCCGCCGACGGCATGCGCCAACTCCTCGCCGCCTGGGACCGGCCCCGCCCGCAGGCGATGATCGGCGAGTTCGACTGGGAACGCTTCCTCACCGCGGCCGCCGCGGCCGACGCCTTCTACACCGCCGTACGGCCCACGACCGCCTCCGACGAGCCGGCCCTCGACCTCGACGAGCTGATCGCCCGGCCGGCCGCCGAACGGGCCGGAGCCGTCGGCGAGGTGCTGCGCGGCCAGATCGCCGCCGTCCTGCACTTCGACTCGCCCGACGACATCGACTCCGCGGCCAAGTTCCTCGAACTCGGCCTGGACTCCCTCGCCGCCGTCGAGCTGAAGAACGCCCTGGAGGCCGCCTTCCGCATCGCACTGCCCACTTCGGCACTGTTCGACCACCCCACGGTCGGCGCCCTCGCCGAACACATCGCCGCCCGCCTGGCGCCCGACGAGGCCACGGCGACCCCGGCCGCCACGACGGCCGGCGAGAACGGCGCAGGCCCCGCGCTGGACGAGCTCAGCGACGAGGAAGCCGACGCCGAACTCGCCGAACTGCGCGCGTACACGTTCTGACCCGGAGAGGACACGGTGACCGACTACATCGACCAGCTGGCCTCGCTGTCCAGGAAGCAGCTGATGGTCCTGCTGGCCCGCCAGCACCGCGAGCGCACCCAGGGCATCGCGATCAGCGGCATGGGCTGCCGCTTCCCCGGCGGGATCGACAGCCCCGACACCCTGTGGAACGCGCTGCGCGACGGCCGTGTCGTCCCCGGCGCCACGGCCGCCGCGCCCGCCGACAGCCTGGGCCGGCCGCGCTGGGACACCGCCGCGGCCGACCTGGCCCCCCTGGCGCCCACCCTCGACAAGGGCGCCTACCTGGAGGGAGTCGACCTCTTCGACGCCGGGTACTTCGGACTCGGCGCCGAAGAGGCCGTCCACCTCGACCCGCAGCAGCGGCTGTTGCTGGAGGTCACCGTCCAGGCCCTCGCCGACGCCAACCTCGACCCCCAGGCACTGCGCTCACGCACCGTCGGCGTCTACGTCGGGCTCAGCACGGCCGAGTACCACTTCGCCGGGCTGCGCAACGGCCTCGGCAAGGACGACCTCTCCCCGTACATGGGGACCGGTACGGCCCTCAGCGCGGCGTCCGGGCGCATCGCGCTCGCGCTGGGGGTCCAGGGGCCCGCCCTCACCCTCGACACCGCCTGCTCGTCGGCGCTGACGGCGGCCCACCTGGCCGCCGCGGCGCTGCGCGACGGGGAGTGCGACGTCGCCGTGACCGGCGTCAGCCACCTCCTGCTCTCCCCGTTCACCAGCGAGGTCTTCGCCCAGGCCGGCATGGTCTCGCCGACCGGGACCTGCCGGCCCTTCACCGCCCAAGCCGACGGCTACGTGCGCGCGGAGGGCTGCGGGGTGCTCGTCCTGGAGCGCCACCGGGACGTCGCCGAGGACGGCCGCCGCCCCTACGCGGTGATCCGCGGCAGCGCCGTGCACCAGAACGGCGACCGGGGCGGCCTCGCCGCGTACTCGACGGCCGGACAGCGCCGGGTGATCGACCTCGCCCTCCAGCGCTCCGCGGTGGACGCGCACGACGTGCGCTACGTGGAGGCCCAGGCCAACGGCTCCCGTGTGGGCGGCATCGTCGAGGCGGAGACCCTGGCCCAGGCCTACCGCAGGCAGGACTCCGGGGCGCCCGCCCTCTACCTGGGTTCGGCCAAGGCCAACCTCGGCTACCTGGAGACCGCCTCCGGCGCGGCCGGCCTCATGAAGACGGCCCTTGCCCTCTGTCACGGCGAGATACCTCCCCAGCCCGGCGCCGACGAACCCGACCCCAAGATCGGCTGGGACCGCACCGCGCTGCGGCTGGCCCGCACACCCGAACCCTGGCCGTCCGCCGGACGCCGGCTCGCCGCCGTCAGCGCGACCGGCTTCACGGGCACCGCGGCCCACCTGGTCATGGAGGCCGTGCCCGAACCGGACGGCACCACCCTGCCGGAACCGACCGGACCCGCCCTGCTGGTGCTGTCCGGCCACACTCCGCAGGCGCTGGCGGCCGGCGCGCGCAGGCTGCGCGCACACCTCGGCGACCGCGCCGACTGGACCTACACCTCCGTGTGCCGCACGCTCGCCGAGCGCCGTGAGCACCTCGCCCACCGGCACGCCGCAGTGGTGCACGACAACGCCCGGCTCCTCGAAGAACTGGACCGGGTCACGGGCGACACACAGGAAGGGGCGGGCACGGGCCGGGTCTTCCTCGACCTGCGGGCCACCGAGGACCCGCACCCGCCCGCCTTCCCCGCCCTGGCCGAGCACCTGCACGGCGACGACACCACCGGCCGGTCCCTGGCCTGGCTCTCCCTGCTGCGCGCCACCGGCGTCCCCGTCGCCGGCGCCGTGCTCGACCTGTCGCACGCGACCGTGCTCGCCCCGGCGGTCACCGGCTCCCCCGACGCCGGCGCGGTGCCCGCCGGCTGGGAGCGGGAGCGCCGGGGCGACACGCTGGTGCTGCGCCGCCCGGACGCCGCCGGCCTGCCCACGACCGTGCCCGGCGCACTCGACGAGGCCGGCTGGTACGGCCTGGTCGGCGCCGCCCACCGGGCCGGAGCCCGGCTGGACCTGGCCGCGGTCGCACCGCGCCCCCGCCCGCCCCTGTGCCGGCTGCCGGGACCCGCACTGCTCGGCACCCGCCACTGGACCGACATCGACATCTGGCACTGACCCACCACCCGGACAGGACACCCATGTACTTCCACGAGCTCCAGACCGTCACGGACACCGTGGCCTTCCACGCCCAGCGGACCCCGGACGCCACGGCCGTGGAGTGCGAGGGCCGCACCGTCGGCTACCGGACGCTCCACCAGGAGAGCGACCGGGCCGCCCGCGCCCTGCTCGCCGCCGGCCTCGGCCCCGGCTCGCGCGTCGGCTACCTGGGCAAGGAGTCCGAGTTCTACTACGAGATCCTCTTCGCCTGCGCCAAGAGCGCGACCGTCCTCGTCCCCGTCAACTGGCGGCTCGCGGCCGGCGAGGTCGACCACATCCTGCGCGACTCCCGGGCCGAAGTCCTCTTCGTGGAAACGGAGTTCCTGCCCGCCGTCGCCGACCGCACCGCGCTGCCCGATCTGCGCGCCGTCGTCGAGGTCGAGGCACCGGGACGCCCGGACACCGGGTACCTCGCCTGGAAGTCCGCCCATCCGCACGGCGACCTGGCGGTCACGGTCCACCCCGAGACCCCCCTCGCGCAGCTCTACACCAGCGGAACGACCGGGCTGCCCAAGGGAGTCGTCCTCGCCCACCGCAGCTTCTTCCGCATCCGCGACGCACTCGCCGCCGCGGGCCTCGACTGGATCGACTGGCGGCCCGGCGACCGCAGCCTCATCGGCATCCCCGGCTTCCACGTGGGCGGCCTGTGGTGGGCCGTGCAGGGCTTCAACGCCGGTGTCACCAACGTCGCGATGCGCATATTCACCAGCCACGACGCCGTACGCCTCCTCCGCGAGGCAGGCGTCACCACGGCCTGCGTGGTCCCGGCGATGCTCCAGATGATCCTCGCCGAACCCGGCACCGGACCCGAGGACTTCCGCACCCTCCGCAAGATCGTCTACGGCGGTTCCCCCATCTCCGAGAGCCTGCTGACCCGCGGCATCGAGGTGCTCGGCTGCGACTTCGCGCAGATCTACGGACTCACCGAGACCGGCAACACCGCCGTGTGCCTGCCGCCCGCGGACCACGTCGTCGGCAGCCCCCGCCTCAAGGCCGCGGGACGCCCCTATCCGGGTGTCGTGGCCAGGGCCGTCGACGACGACGGCACACCCCTCGCGCCGGGCGGGATCGGTGAGATCCTGCTGCACACACCCGCGGCCATGCTGGAGTACTGGGGCCTGACGGAGGCCACCGACCGCACCCTCGTGGACGGCTGGATCCACACCGGGGACGCCGGCTACCTCGACGAGGACGGCTACGTCTTCATCTGCGACCGCATCAAGGACACCGTCATCGTCGCCGGGGAGAACGTCTACCCGGCCGAGGTGGAGAACGCCCTGTGCACCCACCCCGCCGTCGCCGAGGCCGCCGTCATCGGCATCCCGCACGACCGCTGGGGCGAGGCGGTGCACGCCTTCGTCGTCCTCGGCCCCGGACAGCGGGCGACACCGCGCGAGCTGATGCTCTCCCTGAGGGGCCGCATCGCCGACTTCAAGATCCCGACCACGTACGAGTTCATCGACCGCGTACCGCGCAACCCCAGCGGCAAGATCCTGCGGCGCACCCTGCGCGACCCGTACTGGACCGGCCGCGAACGCCAGGTCAACTGACCCACGGCGCGCGGGGATGCGGCCAGGGACGACAAGAGGAAGCGGCGACAGTGACGACAGCGACGCACGACCACCCGGTGTGGCTCCCCTACGGCCCGCCGCGCAGGACGGCCCGGCTGCGGCTGTTCTGCTTCCCGCACGCCGGAGCGGGCGCCTCCGCGTTCCGCGACTGGCGCGACGCCCTGGGCCGGGACGTCGACGTGCTGCCCGTCCAACTCCCCGGCCGCGGCACCCGACGCGACGAACCGGCCCACGAGGACATGGACGCCCTCGTCGCGGACACCGCCAAGGGCCTCGACCCATGGCTGGACGACACCCCCTACGCGTTCCTCGGCCACAGCATGGGCGCCCTGCTCGCCTACGAACTCACCCACCACCTCGTCGGGCGGGGCCCCGCCCACCTGGTCGTCTCCGGCCACCGCGCCCCCCATCTGCGCTGGCCCGGCTACACCGGCGACACCGTCTCCGAGGAGCAGGCCGGCCGGATGCTCGGCCTGCTCGAAGGGCCCGGCGCCGACGACCGCGAACCCGGCGCCGCCGTACGGCCCGTGCTGCGCACCGACCTCAGCCTGTGCGCCCGCCACCGGCACCGGCCCCGCCCCGCGCTGGACGTCCCGCTCACCGCGCTCGGCGGAGCCGACGACCCGCTCGTCCCGGAGAACACCCTGACCGCCTGGAGCGACCACACCACCGGCCCCTTCCACAGCGCGGTGCTGCCCGGCGGCCACTTCTTCCTCTTCACGCTCCAGCACGTCGTCCGCGGCATGCTCCGGAGCCGTCTGAACCCCGCGACACCCGCCGACGGGGGAGTCGGCCTGCACGCCGACAAGGGGGCAGGCACCGCATGAACGCCGTCGCCCTGCTGTCCGGACTCGCCGCCCGGGGCGTGGACCTGAGCGCCGACGGCGACCGGCCGCGCTGCCGCGCCCCCGAGGGCGCCCTCACCGGTGCCCGACTCCCCGTCCACTGCCTGACCGAACGGCGCCACACCCGGCCCTCCCGGGCCACTCGACAACTTACGGAGGACCCATGACCGCCGCGGTACTGAGCGGACTGGGCGCGTGGCTGCCGCCGCGCATCGTCACCAACGAGGAACTCGGCCGCGAACTCGACGTCACCGACGAGTGGATCCACCGCAGGACCGGCATCCGCCGGCGCCACGTGTGCGACCCCGGCACCGCCACGTCGGACCTCGCCGTCGAGGCGGGCGCCCGCGCGCTGGCCTCGGCGGGCGTCGCCGCGGCGGACGCCGTGGTGCTGGCCACCGCCACCCCCGACCACCAGATCCCGGGCACGGCCCCCGCGGTCGCCGCCCGGCTGGGCATGGGCGGCGCCGCCGCCTTCGACGTCAACGCCGTGTGCACCGGCTTCGTGTACGCCCTCGCCACCGGTGCCGCGCTGGTGCGCGGCGGCCTCGCCGACAGCGCCCTGGTGATCGGCGCCGACACGTTCTCGACCGTGCTCGACCCGGCGGACAAGGTGGTCCGCCCGCTGTTCGGCGACGGCGCGGGCGCCGTCGTCCTGCGCGCCGGGGCCCCTGAGGAGCCGGGCGCCCTCAACCTGTTCGACCTGGGCAGCGACGGCGCTCAGGACGACCTGATCATCGTCCCGGGCGGCGGTTCGCGGCAGCGTTCCGGGGGACTGCCGGCCGACCCGGACACGGCCTGGATGACCATGCGGGGCCGTGAGGTCTTCGTGAACGCGGTGACCCGTATGACGGCGTCGTCCCGCGCGGTCCTCGCCCGCGCCGGGAGCGAACCGGCCGCGGTCGACCGCCTCGTCGGACACCAGGCCAACATCCGCATCCTGCGGGCCGTGGCCGACCAACTCGGCCTCCCCGAGGAGAGCCTCGTCAGCAACATCGACAGGGTGGGCAACACCTCGGCCGCCTCCATCCCGCTGGCGCTCGCCCACGGCGTGGCGACCGGCGCGGTGACGGAGGGGGCGACCGTCCTGCTCACCGCTTTCGGCGCCGGACTCACCTGGGGTTCGGCCCTGTGTGAATGGCCCAAGATCGCACTGAACGACGGAGAGGACACACCGTGAACACCACCATCGAGGGCGTGACCGAGATCCTGGCCAACCACTGCGAGCTGCCCGCCCAAGGGGTCGACACGGACACGCCGCTCGCCTCGCTGGACCTGGACTCGCTCACCATGCTGGAGGTCGGCTTCGCCCTGGAGCGCAGGTTCGGCGGCCAGGTCGACGACGCGGCCCTCGCCGAGGCGGAGACCGTCGGGGACCTGGTGCGGGTCGCGGAGTCCTGCCCCTCGCC
>DATCQX010000409.1:0-17320 GCA_036569285.1 Streptomyces sp. | reverse complement strand
CACGATCTGGCACCCGGAGGCGGTCAGCTCGGCGATCTGCTGAAGCGTCGCCCCGATGTCGGACGTCCGCGTCGTCGTCATCGACTGCACCGACACCGGCGCGTCCCCACCCACCGCGACCGACCCGACCTGGATCTTCCTGCTCTTGCGCCGCTCGGCGACCTTGGTCGGAACGGACGGCATGCCGAGAGAAATCGCAGTCATCTGATGTGCAACCCCAAGTCGTGGATCAAGACAGGCCCCGTGATCGCGCGGGCTCCAGACCCCCGAGGTTACGGCACACCCCCCTCACGGAGCACATTTCCCCGATCAGACCCACTGGGACGGACGACGGCCGGAACCCGAGGGCTCCGGCCGTCGTGAACAGCGGATGGCTAGGAGATTTTCACCGGGTTCACGACGTCCGCGATGAGGACGAGGAGCGTGAAGCAGATGAACACCCCGGCGACGACGTAGGCGAGCGGCATCAGCTTGGCGACGTCGAACGGGCCGGGGTCGGGCCGGCGCAGCAGCCGTGCGAGGCCACGCCGCAGGGACTCCCAGAGGGCGCCCGCGATGTGCCCGCCGTCGAGGGGGAGCAGCGGGAGCATGTTGAAGAGGAAGAGGGAGAGGTTGAAGCCGGCGATCAGCATGAGCGCCGTGGCGAGCTGCTGGGACGGCGGGATGTCGAGGGTGAAGATCTCCCCGCCGACCCGGGCCGCGCCGACGACGCCCATCGGGGAGTCGGCCTCCCGCTTGCCCCCGTCGAACGCGGCGTCCCACAGCGCGGGAATCTTCCCGGGCAGGGCGACGATGGAGTCGAGGGCCTCCCCGACGCGGTCGCTCATCCAGGTCACGGAGTCACCGAGGTCCTGCTGGACGACGCCGGTGGCGGCGCTGAACCCGAGGAACCCGGCGGTGACGTACTTCCCCTGGACGACCTGGCCCTTGGAGTCCTTCTTGGCGACCGTGTTCTCGGCGATCTTCGCCTGGAGGGTGACCTCCTTGCCGTCGCGCCGGACGACGATCGGGACGGTCTTGTCGGCGCTGGCGCGGATGAGGTCGGAGAGGGTGTCCCACTTCTGGGTGCGCACGCCGTCGAAGGAGACGATCTTGTCGCCTGCCTTGAGGCCCGCGGCGGCGGCCGGCGAGGGGGTGTCCCCCGTCTTGCACGTGTCGCGGTTCTCGCGCTGGTCGATGACGCACTGGGAGACCGAGCTGACCGTGGTGGTCTGCTGGGGGATGCCGAAGCCCATGAGGACGACGAGGAAGAGGATCACCGCGAGGATCAGGTTCTGCACGGGTCCCGCGGCCATGATGATGACGCGTTTCCAGGGCTTGCGGGTGTACATCATCCGCGTCTCGTCCCCGGGCTTGATCTCTTCCATCGAGGCCGAGCGGGCGTCCTCGATCATCGTGCGCCAGGGGGATGTGGAGCGGGTGGAGATCCGGCCGTCCTCACCGGGCGGGAACATGCCGATCATGCGGATGTAGCCGCCCATGGGGATGGCTTTGACGCCGTACTCGGTCTCGCCCTTCTTGCGGGACCAGACCGTGGGGCCGAAGCCGACCATGAACTGCGGCACCCGGATGCCGAAGAGCTTGGCGAAGGTGAAGTGCCCCAGCTCGTGCCACGCGATCGAGAACAGCAGCCCGAGCACGAAGACGACTATGCCGAGGATCATCATCAGAGCGGTCATGCGCGCGCCTCCGCGGTCGCCGTCAGTTCCCGGGCCCGGGCACGCGCCCAGGTCTCTGCTTCGAGGACGTCCGCCACGGTGAGTGAAGTTCCCGCCACGCCGTGTTCTTCCACCACACGGGTGACGGTCTCCATGATCCCGTTGAACGGCAGCGCGCCCCGGCGGAACGCCTCCACGCTCTCCTCGTTGGCGGCATTGAACACCGCCGGGGCGGTCCCCGCGAGCTCGCCCACGTGCCGGGCGAGGTTCACCGAGGGGAACGCCTCGTTGTCCAGGGGGAAGAACTCCCAGGTGGAAGCCTTGCTCCAGTCGAAAGCGGGTGCCGCGCCCGGCACGCGCTCGGGCCAGCCGAGCCCGATGGCGATCGGCCCGCGCATGTCGGGGGGCGTCGCCTGGGCCATCGTCGATCCGTCCGTGAACTCAACCATCGAGTGGACATACGACTGGGGATGCACGACCACCTCAATGCGGTCGAAGGGAATGTCGTAGAGGAGGTGCGCCTCGATGACTTCCAGCCCCTTGTTGACCAGGGTCGCCGAGTTGATCGTGATGACCGGGCCCATCGCCCAGGTGGGGTGCGCGAGGGCGTCCTCGACGGTGACGTCCGCGAGCTGCTCCTTCGTCCGGCCCCGGAACGGTCCGCCGCTCGCGGTGACGACGAGTTTGCGGACGTCCGCGCGCGTGCCGGAGGCGAGCGCCTGGAAGAGGGCCGCGTGCTCGGAGTCGACGGGGATGATCTGACCGGGTTTCGCCAGCGCCTTCACGAGGGGCCCGCCGACGATCAGCGACTCCTTGTTGGCGAGCGCGAGCGTGCGGCCCGCCCGCAGGGCGGCCAGCGTCGGGGCGAGGCCGATGGAGCCGGTGATGCCGTTCAGGACGGTGTGGCAGGCGGACGCGGCGACCTGCGTGGCGGCGTCCGGGCCGGCCAGGATCTCGGGGAGCGGCTCGCCCGCGCCGTACTCGGCGGCGAGGGCCTCGCGCAGGGCCGGTACGGCGTCCTCGCGGGCCACGGCGACGGTCTGGACCCGCAGCCGGCGGGCCTGCTCGGCGAGCAGGGCGACCCGGGCGCCGTGCGCGGACAGGGCGCTCACCCTGAAGCGGTCCGGGTTGCGCAGGACCAGGTCGATGGCCTGCGTGCCGATCGACCCGGTGGAGCCGAGGATCACCACGTCCTTGGGACCGTCGCCCGCGACGGGGTCGAAGACGAGGTGGGGGTCGGCGAGAGGGGCTGGACTGTCGGTCATCCCCCCATTGTTGCCGAGGCGGCTGTGCGGCGGACCGCCGCGTCGCCGGGGCGTGATGCGTATGACCGTTTATGAGGTTCTGGTGAAGATCGTGTGATACGAATTCTTCTCGCATACGACATCCAGGGGGGATCTCTTCTATGCGCGTGAAGCACCTTTGTGCTGCCCTCGGCGGCGCCGCTCTGCTCTTCGGCACCGCCCTCTCCACCCCGGCGCAGGCCGCCGGCGGAGGCGTCGAGCTCTACCGGGTCTGGTTCGACAGCCCCGGCAAGGACACCCGCACCAACGCGAGCCTCAACGCCGAGTGGGTGCAGATCAAGAACACCGGCAAGAAGGCCGTCAACGTGAAGGGGTGGGTCCTCAAGGACACTTCCAACCACAAGTACGTCTTCAAGAACATCACCGTCGGCGCCGGTAAGACCGTCAAGATCCACACCGGCACCGGCAAGGACACCACCACCGACACCTTCCAGAACCGCAAGGCCTACGTCTGGAACAACGACGGCGACACGGCGACGCTGACGAGAGCGAACGGCTCGAAGGTGGACACGTGTTCGTGGACGAAGAAGACGAAGGACCAGAAGTGGTGCTGAGGTATTGAGAGTTCGGGCGGGTGCGGCGAAATCGGCGCGGCAGCGCCGCTTTAGGGGCGCGGGACCGTGTCTGATGTGCGGCTACCGCCGCGCGGGCGCGACCAGCCACGACGGCGCAGCACCCGCCCGACAACCTCGAACTACCCAATCGTCCGGCGCACGTTCTCCTTCACTGACGGCCCCGGCGAAGCATCCGCGATCCAAGCCCCGTCCCCCGACGGATCCACAACCCCTTCCTCCAGCCACTCATAAGCCCCGCCCAGAACCCCCTTCACCACCCTGCGGTCCACGTCATCCGTGTTGACCCACAGCCTCCCGAACAGCTCGTCCACCCGCACCCGCGCCTGCCGGCAAAACGCATCGGCCAACTGATAGGCCTCCCGCCCGTGTTCCTCGCGCGACCGCAGATACTCGGCCCGCACACACGCCGCGCTCATCGCGAACAACTCGGCCCCGATGTCGACGACCCGTCCCAGGAACCCCTGCTTCGTCTCCAACCGCCCCTGCCACCGGGACATGGCATAGAACGTGGACCGCGCGAGCTTCCGCGAGTGCCGCTCCACATACCGCAGATGCCCGGACAGATCGACGCCATGCTTGAAGTCGTCGTAGGACGTGGGAAGTTGCCCGGCACCGACGACCAGCTTCGGCAGCCAGCGCGCGTAGAACGCCCCTGCCTGAGCCCCCGCCTTCGCCTTGTCCCCCAGGGACTTGGCGGGATCGATGAGATCCCCGGCGACGGACAGATGCGCGTCGACGGCCTCACGCGCGATGAGGAGATGCATGATCTCCGTGGACCCCTCGAAGATCCGGTTGATGCGCAGGTCCCGGACCAACTGCTCGGCAGGCACGCCCCGTTCACCCCGCGCCTTGAGCGACTCGGCCGTCTCGAACCCCCGCCCGCCCCGGATCTGGACCAGTTCGTCGGCGATGAGACACCCCATCTCGGAGCCGTACAGCTTCGCGAGCGCCGCCTCGATCCGGATGTCGTTGCGGTCCTCGTCGGCCATCTGCGAGGAGAGATCGACGACGGCCTCCAGCGCGAACGTCGTCGCCGCGATGAAACTGATCTTCGCCCCGACCGCCTCGTGCAGCCCGACCGGCTTGCCCCACTGCTCGCGCACCCCGGACCACTCGCGGGCGATCTTCAGCGCCCATTTCCCGGCGCCGACACACATCGCGGGCAGCGACAGGCGCCCGGTGTTGAGGGTGGTGAGCGCGATCTTCAGTCCGGCTCCCTCGGGCCCGATCCGGTTCGCGGCGGGCACCCGGACCTGGTGGAACCGGGTAACGCCGTTCTCCAGCCCCCGCAGCCCCATGAACGCGTTGCGGTTCTCGACGGTGATCCCCTCGGACCCGGCCTCGACGACGAACGCCGTGATCCCGCCCGGGTGCCCCTCGGACGCCGGTACGCGGGCCATGACGACCAGGAGGTCGGCGACCACCCCGTTCGTCGTCCACAGCTTCACCCCGTCCACGACATAGTCGTCCCCGTCGGGAACGGCCGTCGTCGCCAGGCGGGCCGGGTCGGAGCCGACGTCCGGCTCGGTGAGCAGGAACGCGCTGATGTCGGTCGTCGCGCAGCGCGGCAGGAACCTGTCCTTCTGTTCCTGCGTGCCGAAGATCTTCAGGGGCTGGGGGACGCCGATGGACTGGTGGGCGGAGAGCAGCGCGCCGAGCGCGGGGTTCGCGGAACCGACCAGGGCGAGGGCCTTGTTGTAGTAGACCTGGGTGAGTCCGAGGCCGCCGTACTTCGTGTCGATCTTCATGCCGAGCGCGCCGAGTTCCTTGAGGCGGCGCACCGTCTCGTCGGGGATGCGGGCCTCGCGTTCGATGCGGGCGGAGTCGACCTCGGTCGCGCAGAATGCGCGCAGCGCCGCGAGGAACTCCTCGCCCCGGCGGACGTCGGCGGCGGGCGGCACGGGGTGGGGGTGGATCAGGTCGAGGCGGAAGCGGCCGAGGAAGAGTTCCTTGGCGAAGCTCGGTTTGCGCCAGCCCTGCTCGCGGGCCGCCTCGGCGACCTGCCTGGCCTCGCGCTCGGAGACGGAAGGGACGGACGGCTGTGCGTGTGGTGCGGGCATGAGGATCACCTCGCCGCGTGTCGGGGGTGCGGGACGTCCGGTTACCGGTCGGTTCTACTGGATCGTGTACCCGATTACGGCCGTCTCGACCACCCCTCGCGCGCCCGGCCGGGTTGACCTGGAGTGACGTCCGGACTGATTATCGAAGCGCTTCGACACCCTATGGACACTCACCCCTCATCGAAGCTACTGTCGAACCACCCTTTCACCCCCTTGTTCGCAACGCGCACTGTCGAAGCGCTTCACAAAGCTTGGAGAGCTGGATGGTCACCCTCGCCGAGGTCGCCCAGCACGCCGGAGTCTCGGCGAGCACGGTGAGCTATGTCCTCAGCGGCAAGCGGTCCATCTCCGCGACCACCCGGGAGCGGGTGGAGCAGAGCATCCGGGAGCTGGGGTACCACCCGAACGCGGGCGCGCGGGCGCTGGCGAGCAGCCGCTCGAACATCATCGCGCTGATGATCCCACTGCGCACCGACATGTATATGCCGGTGATGATGGAGATCTCCATCGCGGTGGCGACGGCCGCGCGCGAACACGGCTACGACATCCTGCTCCTGACCGGGCAGGAAGGGCCGGACGCGGTGCGCAGGGTGACCGGCAGCGGGCTGGCCGACGGCATGGTCCTGATGGATGTCGAGCTGGACGACGAGCGGCTGCCGCTGCTGCGGGCGACCGAGCGTCCGTCGGTGCTGATCGGGCTGCCCGCCGACCCCTCGGGCCTCGCCTGCGTCGACCTCGACTGGAGTGCGACGGGCGCGCTGTGCGTCGAGCACCTCGCGGAGCTGGGGCACCGGGACATCGCCGTGATCGGCGAGGCGCCCGGCGTCTACGAGCGGCACACCGGGTTCGCCGTCCGCACACTGGAGGGATTGCGTTCCCGGGCGCGGGAGTTGGGCGTGCGCGCACTGCACCGGCCGTGCGAGGGCGGGTACGACGCGATGGCCTCGACGCTGGCCCGGATCTTCGACGAGCGGCCGGGGACCACGGGGTTCGTCGTGCAGAACGAGTCGGCCGTGGAGCCGTTGCTCGCGTTGCTGCGGCAGCAGGGGCGGGCCGTCCCGGAGGACGTGTCGGTGGTCGCGATCTGCCCGGACCAGGTGGCGACGCAGGCGCCGGTGCGGTTGACGTCGGTGGCGATCCCGGCGGCGGAGATGGGGCGGCGGGCGCTGGAGCGGCTCGTGGCGAAGCTGGAGGGGCGGGGGAGCGCCGAAGTGGCGCTGATCGCGCCGGAGTTGACGGTTCGGGCGAGTACGGGGCCGGGGGCGGTCTGAGGGCTGGGGTGGGCTGGGCTGGGCTGGGCTGTGGGCTCGGATGACGGCTCGACCGGCGGCTTGACTGATGGGCTGTCACTTCTCTTTTGGGGGCGGCTGGTTGGGGCGGTGGGCGCCGCCGGGGGGCCGGGGTCTCCGGGGGTCTCCGGGGCCTTGCGAGAGACCGCGAGGTGGCTTTCGGGGGTGCGCCGCTCCGGGTGCGCCGCTCCGGGTGCGCCGCTCCGGGTGCGCCGCTCCGGGTGCGCCGCTCCGGGTGCGCCGCTCCGGGTGCGCCGCTCCGGGTGCGCTCGCGAGGCGCCCCTTGCGGGGTGCCCGCATCGCGCCTCCCAGGGTGCCTTCCGGGGCGCCCTCAAGGTGCCCTTCCGGGGGCGCCTCCGCAGGTGCCTTCCGGGGTGCCTCCAACGCGCGCCCTTCGGGGTGCCTTCAAGGCCCCTTCGGGGTGCCTCCAGGTCCGCACTCCTCTCTTCAGGAGCACGCCTCATGACGACCCTGCCCACCGATGACATGCCGTCCACTGAAGGTTCGTCCACCCAAGACCCGTCCGCCGAAGGCCCGTTCGCCGGGGCGCCGCCCACGGTGAGTCTGGCCCAGTCCTCCCCCACCGTCGGGACGTTCCGTGAGCGGGGCGGGGCGTTGGAGTGGAGCGGGCGGCAGGAGACCGTCCGTGTCGAGCCGTGGGGGCCGGACGCCGTCCGGGTGCGGGCCCGGCTCGGTGGGCCGGTCCTGCCGGATCTGCCCGGCGCCTTGCTCGACACTCCCCCGGCCACCGAGTCGGTCGTCCAACTCGGCGACGGCACAGGGCGGTTGACGGTCGGTGCGCTGACCGTCGAGGTGAGTGCCGAGGGTCTGGTCCGCTTCCTGGCGACGGACTCCGGGGAGGAGATCCTCGCGGAGGAGCGGGCGCACTTCTGGTGGCCGGGGTCGCGGCTCTACACGGCCGTCGGCAATGGGTACCACCGGCTGGAGCAGCGGTTCGCGGCGTACGACGGCGAGAAGCTGTACGGCCTCGGGCAGCACCAGCACGGGAGGTTCGACCAGAAGGGGCTGGTCCTCGACCTGGTGCAGCGCAACGCCGAGGTCAACATCCCTGTCCTGACGTCGAGTCGGGGCTACACCCTGCTGTGGAACAACCCGGCGGTCGGGCGCGTGGAGCTGGCGCACAACGGGACGCGGTGGGTCGCGGACTCGGCGCGGCAGCTCGACTACTGGATCACCGCGGGCGATCCGGCGGACGCCCAGCGGCGCTACAGCGCGGTGACGGGCCGGACGCCGATGCTGCCGGAGTGGGCGGCGGGGTTCTGGCAGTGCAAGCTGCGCTACCGCACACAGGACGAACTCCTGGCCGTGGCACGGGAGTACAAGCGCCGGGGGCTGCCGCTGGCCGCGATCGTCTGCGACTTCTTCCACTGGACGCACCTCGGGGAGTGGAAGTTCGACCCCGCCGAGTGGCCCGACCCGGCCGCGATGGTCGGTGAACTCGCCGATATGGGCGTCAAGTTGGTCGTCTCCGTCTGGCCGTCCGTCTCGCCGCTGTCGGAGAACCACCAACTGATGGAGCAGCGCGGCTACTTCATCGGCACGCAGTACGGCCCGATGGCGCACGCCGACTGGCCGGACAAGGGCGTCGCGTCCACTGTGCAGGTCGCCTTCTACGACGCGACGAACCCGGAGGCGAGGGACTTCGTGTGGTCGCGGGTGCGGGACAACTACCTTGCCCCGTACGGGATCACGGCGTTCTGGCTGGACGCGTGCGAGCCGGAGCTGAAGCCGGGGTTCTCGGAGAACCTGCGGTACTGGGCGGGCCCGGGACTTGAGGTCGGCAACCTCTATCCGCTGGAGAACGCGCGGACGTTCGCGGAGGGGCTCGGCGCGGAGGGCGAGGAGGTCCTCACCCTCAACAGGTCGGCGTGGGCGGGCAGTCAGCGGTACGGGGCCGCGCTGTGGTCCGGTGACGTCGGCACCGACTTCCCGACCCTGCGCCGGCAGATCGCCGCCGGTCTCAACACGGCGCTGTCCGGCATCCCTTGGTGGAACACCGACATCGGCGGCTTCCACGGGGGCGACCCGGACGACCCGGCGTACCGCGAGGTCATGGTCCGCTGGTTCCAGTTCGGGGCGCTCTCCCCTCTGATGCGGCTGCACGGCTTCCGCGATCCGGGCATGCCGCTGGGTCCGGACATGACCGGCGGCCCCAACGAGGTGTGGTCGTACGGGAGTCGGGCGGGAGCGATCCTGGAATCCTTCGTCCGGCTGCGTGAGCGGCTGCGGCCGTACGTCCTCGACGTGATGCGCGAGGCCCACGAGGAGGGGCTGCCGCCGATGCGCCCGCTGTTCCTGGAGTTCCCCCGGGACGAGGGGAGTTGGGGCGTGGACGACGCCTACCTCTTCGGCCGGGATCTGCTGGTCGCGCCGGTGCTGACGGCGGGGGCGACGGACCGTGCGGTGTATCTGCCGGTGGGGGCGCGGTGGACGGACGCGTGGACCGGGGTGTCGTACGAGGGGGGTGCGACGGTGACGGTGGAGGCACCGCTGGAGCGGATTCCGCTGTTTCTGCGGGACGGGGCGCGGTTGCCGATCACGGAGTGAGGCGGGAATGACGTGAGGCCGGTCCCTGGAAGGAGGACCGGCCTCGTCGTCGTACCGCTGCCGCGGGGCGTCAGCTCTCGCAGACCGACGGCAGCGCGCGGACCAGCGCCTCGGTGTGCAGGCGGTCCAGGTGGCGTTCGTGGCGGACCTGGGCGGCGCCGATGTACAGCTCGGGGTAGCAGACGAAGTCCGCGCGGTCGGCGGCGGTGTCGGCGAGGGCCTGGACCAACTCCGTGTTGATGCGGTTGATCTCGACGCGGACGACGCTGAGGTCGGGGCGGGTGGTGGGCGCCTCGTCGGGGTGGTCGGTCCAGCGCTGGAACAGGGCGCGCTGGACGAACTTGTTGGCCTCGATCTGGTCGCGGAAGACCTTGCGGACGGCGTCCGGGTCGGCGCCGAGCCGGGTCGCCTGGGCCGCCACCGAGTCGAGGACCTGCTGCTCGCGGGCCGGGTCGTCGATGGGGCTCGTGGTGCCGAACTTGGCGGCGGCGACGAGGTCGGCGGTGGCCAGGCGCTGGGCGGCGAGGTCCGCGATGGAGTGCAGGGGGTTCGTGGGGAGCGCCGGGGCGGTGATCGCGGTGTGCGGCGCGGGGGCCGCGACCGCGGTGCCGGTCGCCCCGAGGGCGACGGCCGCGGCCACGGCCAGGGTGGTGAGGACGCGACGTGTGGGGGTGTTGGTGCGCATGCCGTTATCAAACCCCCGCCTCAGCCATGAAAAGGTCAAGGATTGCTGAGGGTCAGGTTGTTTGTCGTGAAGGTCCGGTGTGGTGGGTGCCGGTCACGGCTTGAGCACCGCGACCCCGTACCGCTCCAGGGTGAGGTGTCCGTCGGTGGGTGTTCCGGTCAGCAGGTCCAGGTGGCCCGGCGGGACGTCGACGGTGACGGTGTCGCGGCCGTGGTTGAGGAGGAACAGCAACTCGCCGCGCCGGACGGCCTCGACGCCGTCCGGAAGTCCGTCGAGGACGGGGTGCACGCCGGCCTCGGCGGCGATGCGGGCGAGGAGGTCGCGCAGGGCCGCGGGTTCGGGGAGGGTGGAGACGTACCAGGCGCGGTCGCGGTGCAGGACCGCCGGGAGGGCGTCCAACTCGCCGCCCTTGTAGGGGATGTGGTCGGTGCCGGGCTCGGCTTCGATCTCCTCGGACCACAGGGTGCCGCGAAAACCCTCGCACTCGACGCTCTCCCCTTCGTCGAGGGGCCACCACTCGTGCAGGGTGCGGATACCGAACAGCTCACGCAGGCGGGCGTCCATGCCGCCGGGGCGGACACGGTCGTCGTCGTCCGCTACTCCCGTGAAGAAGCCGCAGACGACGGTGCCGCCGCCCCCGACGTACGCGAGGAGGTTGTCGATCGCGGTGTCGGTGAGGAGGTAGAGCTGGGGGGCCAGCACCAACTTGTAGGCGGTGAGGTCGTGTTCGGGGTGGGCGAAGTCGGTGGCGAGGTTCTCCTCCCACAGGGCGCGGTGCCAGGCGTGGAGGACCTCGGGGAGTTCGACGCGGCTGGAGGGGCGGGCGTCCTGGGTGCCGGCCCACCAGGAGTGCCAGTCGTGCAGGATCGCGACGTCCGCTTTCCGAGGCGCCGTCAGATGCCTTGCGATCTTGGGGAGTTCGGCTCCGATCCGTTTGACCTCCGCGAACGTCCGTCCCTCCGGGCCCGCGTGGCTGACCATCCCGGAGTGGAACTTCTCGGCGCCCTGCCGGGACTGGCGCCACTGGAAGTAGCAGACGGCGTCGGCGCCCCGGGCGACGGACTGAAGGGACCAGAGCCGGTTGAGGCCGCGCGGCTTGGGGTGGTTCACGCCACGCCAGTTGACGGGGCCTGCGGCCTGTTCCATCAGCATCCAGGGGCCGTTCGCCTGGGAACGCGTCAAGTCCTGCACGAATGCGGCCTGTTGGGCGCCGAGGGGGTCGCGCGGGTCGGGGTAGAGGTCGACCGAGACGACGTCCTCCTCCTGCGCCCAGCGCCACGCGTCCTGGCCGATCCACAGGGGCATGAAGTTCGTCGTCACCGGGATGTGCGGGGTGTGCCGGGCGACGATGTCGCGTTCGGCGAGGTAGCACTCCAGGAGGGCGTCCGAGGTGAAGCGCCTGAAGTCCAGTACCTGGGTGGGGTTCTTGAGGTAGTGCGGGGTGCGCGGGGGCAGGATGCCGTCCCAGGTGTCGTAGCCCTGGCTCCAGAACGCCGTTCCCCAGGCGGAGTTGAGGGCTTCGAGGGTGCCGTACCGGGCGCGCAGCCAGCGGCGGAAGGCGGCGGCTGCCTCGTCGCCGTAGTCGAAGGTGCAGTACTCGTTGTTGATGTGCCACATCGTCAGCGCCGGGTGCCGGGCGTAGCGTGCGGCGAGGTCCTCGGTGATCGCCGCCGCGTACCGGCGGTAGGTGGCGCTGGAGTGGGAGAAGTGCTGGCGTCCGCCCCACCATTCGGTGCGGCCGTCCTCGGTGACGGGGAGGGTGTCGGGGTGGAGGCGGCCGAGCCAGGGCGGGGGCGAGGAGGTGGGGGTGGCGAGGACGACGCCGATGCCGTTGTCACCCATCAGATCCATCAAGGTGTCCAGCCAGCCGAAGTTCCGTTCCGCCGGCCGGGGTTCGAGGGTGGACCACGAAAAGACGCCCAGGGTGACGGAGTTGACGCCTGCCTCGCGCATGAGGCGGACGTCCTCCTGCCAGGTCTCCTCGGGCCACTGCTCGGGGTTGTAGTCGCCGCCGAAGAGGATGCGGCCCTTGGTGGCGTCGCTCAGTTTCGGCAGTTGCCGTTCAGCCCTTGACCGCACCCGTCAACATCCCCTTCTTGAAGTGCCGCTGGACGAAAGGCGAGAGCACCGCGACCGGCAGCAACGCCATGACCATCACGGCCATTTGGACGGCGAGGCCGGACAACTCCCCTGTGCGGATGGCCTGCCCGAGCCCCACGGGCGCCTCCTGTTTCTGGACGAGCTGGATCATCACGTTCTGGAGGGGCATCATGTCCTGGTCGTTGAGGTAGAGGGACGCGTTGAACCAGGCGCTCCAGTAACCGACGGCGTAGAACAGGGTGATGACGGCGAGGACCGCGCGGGACAGCGGGATCACGATCTGCCACAGGATGCGGAAGTCCCCGGCGCCGTCGATGCGCGCGCTGTCGGTCAGCTCGGGCGAGATCCCCATGAAAAATCCGCGCAGCACAAGGATGTTGAAGACGCTCACCGCGCTCGGCAGGATCAACGCCAGGTAGGTGTCGGTGAGTCCGAGCGACTGCACCAGCAGGAACGTCGGGATGAGCCCGGCGCTGAAGAACATCGTCGCGAGCAGCAGCATCAGCATCCACCGGTGCCCGAGCGACCCGCTGCGCGACAGCCCGTAGGCGCACAGCACGGACACGGTCATCGAGAACGCCGTGCCGACGACGGTGATGAGGACGCTGATGACGGCGGCCCGGGTCACCTGCCCGCCGCTGAGCAGTTCCCGGTAGGCGACGAAGGTGATCCCCTTGGGCACCATGACGAGCCCGCCGGCCTTGTCGATGGTCTCCCGTGAGGACAGGCTCGTCACGACGACGATCCACAGCGGGAAGAGGATCGCGAGGCAGGCGAGCCCGAGGACGAGCCCCTTCCCGGCGATGCCCGCCTTCGTGGGCGGCTCCTCCCACACGGGCCGGGGCGGCGCGGCCCAGCGGCCCGGCTTCTCCAGTGTCGTACTCATTTCTTGTACACCCCCTGTTCGCCCATGAGATGGGCCACCTTGTTCGCGACGAGGACGAGCCCGAGGCTGACAACTCCCTTGATCAGCCCGGCCGCCGCCGCGTATCCGAAGTCCTGGTTGCGGACGCCGTTCCACCACACGAACGTGTCGAGGACCTCGGAGGCCGCTGGTCCGACGGCATCGCGTTGCAGCAGGATCTGTTCGAACCCGACGGTGAGCGCGTCCCCGACGCGCAGCACCAACAGCAGGGCGATGACGGGCCGTAGCGCCGGCAGGGTGACGTGCCACATGCGCCGCCACCGCCCGGCGCCGTCCATCGCGGCGGCCTCGTACAGGTCGTGGTTGACGGAGGCGAGGGCCGCGAGGAAGACGATGATGCCCCAACCGGCGTCCTTCCAGACGCTCTCGGCGGTGATGAGGAACTTGAACACGCCGGGGTCGGTCATGAGGTCGATGCCGTCGTACCCGTGCCGCCGCAGCAGTTGGGACAACAGCCCTGCCCCGCCCAGGAGTTGCTGGAAGACGGCGATGACGAGCACCCACGAGAAGAAGTGCGGGAGGTAGAGGATCGCCTGCGAGATCGCCCGTACCCGGGGCCGCACGACGCTGTTGATGAGCAGAGCGAGGGCGATCGGGATCGGGAAGTAGAGGACGAGCTGGAGGGAGAACAGCACCAGCGTGTTCTTCAGGGCGTCCCAGAACGCCGAGTCCTCGAAGAGGCGTTGGAAGTTCTCCAGGCCGACCCAGGGGCTGTGCAGGATGGCGACGACGCCGTTGGAGCTGACGTAGGGGTCGTACTCCTGGAAGGCGACCACGTTGCCGAGGATCGGCAGGTAGTTGAAGAGCAGGACCAGCAGGACGGCCGGCAGGGTCATCAGGATGAGGACGCGGTCGCGCCGCAGGCGCAGACGGGTGCTCAGTCGTGCGGGGGATCGTTTCTTCCGGCGGGTCCGGACGGCGCCGGCCGGCTCCGTCGCGATCCGCTTCCCCGTATCGTCGGCCTCGGCCTTGCTCCGAGGCACCGTGCTGTGGGACACGGTCGTCCTCCTCGCCTCGTGGTCAGCTGTTCGCGGTGCCGTTCTCGTCGAGCAGCTTCTGGTACCAGTCGCGCAGCCCGTCGCCGCCCTTCTTCTTCCAGTCGGAGACCCACTGCTGCATGTCGCTGATCTTCTTGCGCCCGCGCACGATGTCGTCCTCCAACTGCTCCATGTCGTTGGAGAGGTTGGTGAACCGGGCGGGTTCGGTGATCTGCATGCCGAAGAACGTCGACTTCTTCGTGAGCGCTCCCATCCGCTGCTGCCACTCGACGGCGGCCCGGCCGATGTCGGGGAAGTCGGGGCGGGCGATGGTGGGGGCGGGGCTGGCGATCATGACGTACGCGTTGTTGACGTCGATGTTGCCCTGGTCGGTCTTGACCGGGGCGCCGTTCTTGATGGTGTAGTGGGTGCCTTCGACGCCGTAGTTGGTGAGCATGTACTCCTTCGTCCCGTACGGCGCGGCGGTCACGTTGGCGACGGCGAGCGCCTCGCGGACGACGGCTTCGGAGGCGTTCTTGTTGACGAAGGCGAAGATGTTGGCAGGTTGAGTGGCCCACAGCTGGGGCGCGCCGTCGCCGTGGCCGAAGATGTCCATGCCCCAGATGCGGAACTCGGGGTTGTGCGTCTGCTGGTTGGCCTGCTGGCCCCACCAGGCGGACATGTCGTCGTTGTAGATGATGAACTCGCGGGCGGCGAACTTGGTGCCGGCGTCGACGGCCTGGTTCTTGCCGAGCCAGGCGCTCGGGTGGACGACACCTGAGGCGAACAACTTCCGTGTCCACTCCAGGGCTTCGAGGTACTGCTGGGTCTCGACGCGGTTGATCAGCTTGCCGTCGACGAGGTTCCAGCCGAGCGCCTTCTCGCCCCCGCCGAGGACCCCGAACGACCCGAACGCCGTCCACTTCATGTCGCCGCAGGCCCACCGTTTGGCCCTGGGGTTGGTGATCTCCTTGGCCAGTGCCATGAACTCGTCGGTGGAGGTGGGTACTTGGTACCCCTCCTTGTCGAAGATGTCCTTGCGGTAGAAGGGCACGATGTTGCCGACGTACGACGACGGCATCGGCAGTCCGCGCAACTTGCCGCCGAAGATGCAGCGTTTCCAGGCGTCGGTGGGGATCGCGGCGAGGTTCGGGTACTCCTTGACGGCGTCCCCGGAGAGGTAGGGGCCGAGGTCGGCGAACTTGCCGATGACGGCGCTGGGGATCTTGCCGCCCATGTTCCAGCCCGGGATGACGACCATGTCGGGCACGTCGCTGGAGGCGAGGACGGCGCCGAGCTTCTGGTCGTAGCTGGTGCCGTCCTGGTTCTGCCAGGTGACGTCGGTGCCGATCAGGTCGTTCATGGCCCTGTAGTAGGCGTTGTCGCCCTTGGGCGGGGAGCCCCAGAACGGCGACATGACGGTGACCTTGCCGCCCTTGCCGAGCTTCTTCGCGACCGAGGTCTTCAGGGTGGCGGTGTCGACCTTGCCGATGAACCCGGCCGAGGAGCCGTTCTTGGCGGGGATGTCGGGCGTCACGACACTGTTCGCGACGTAGGCCGGAAGGATCTTCTGCGCGTTCTTGCCCGAGGTGGTTCCGTCGCGCGAAGCGCTGTCCGAGCTGCCGCAGGCGCTCAGCAGGGGCAGCCCGCCCGCGACGGCGGCGGTGGCGACCGCTGTCGAGGCGAGGAAACCTCTCCGGCTCGGGCCGGAGGGAGCGGAGGGGGCGTTCGGCGTCATTGCGTCAACCCTTCGTGGGGCCCTGACAGACTTTTAGTCGAAGCGCTTCGATGTTGCAGTGAGGTTAAGTGAAGCCCTAAGGGTGCACAAGGGTCGCTTCCAATATTCCTTGGACCAGAGCGGTCACCTTGCTGTATGGGCCGGTTGAAATGACGGCCTGATCCCTTGACACGCGCGCCATCACCGGCCGAGCATCGAAGCGCTTCGATCCACCGCAGAGCGAACCCCGCGTGACCGCATCCACTTCTTCAGGAGGGGCTGCGCGGCGTCGCACGGATGGGCCCGGCGGCGGCGTTCCCGCAAGCGGCCGGACAGCGAAGGGCCCGGCACCGGAAGGCATCGGTGCCGGGCCTCTTCATGGGACGGCGGGTCAGCGCCGAGTGCGAGCCTATGTGAAAATGGTTCCCATTAGCAAGAGTGGCCGGGAGATTTCGGGGGAGAGCCCCGCGGACCCGTCAGAGCGCCAGCCCCGTGAGGACCAGCACCCGCTCGTACGTGTAGTCCTCCATCGCGAACTTCACGCCCTCACGCCCGACCCCCGACAGCTTGGCGCCGCCGTAGGGCATCTGGTCGGCGCGGTAGGACGGCACGTCGCCGATGATGACGCCGCCGACCTCAAGGGCGCGGTGGGCGCGGAAGGCGGCCTGGACGTCGTGCGTGAACACGCCCGCCTGGAGCCCGTACTTGGAGGAGTTGACCGCGTCGAACGCCTCGGCCTCCCCGTTCACCTTCTGGATGGTCAGGACCGGTCCGAAGACCTCCTCGCGGGCGAGGGTGACGTCGCCGGGGACGTCCGACAGCACCGTCGGCGCGTACGAGGCGGCGTCACGCTTGCCGCCGGTCAGCAGTGCGGCGCCCGCCGCGACGGCCTCGTCCACCCAGGACTCCACCCGCCGGGCGGCGTCCTCGCTGACCAGCGGGCCGACGTCGGTGGTCGCGTCGGAGGGGTCGCCGGTGACCTGCGCCTCGACGGCCGCGACGAGACGCGGGAGGAGACGGTCGTGGACGGCGGCGTCGACGATGACGCGCTGGACGGAGATGCAGGACTGGCCGCCCTGGTAGTTGGAGAAGGTGGCGATGCGCTGCGCGGCCCGGTCGAGGTCCTCCTCGCTCGCCCAGTCGGCGAGGACGACGGCCGCGCCGTTGCCGCCGAGTTCCAGGGTGCAGTGCTTGCGCGGCACCGAGTCCATGATCGCGTAGCCGACCTTCTCGGAACCGGTGAAGGAGATGACCGGCAGCCGCTCGTCCTTGACCAGCGTCGGCATCTTGTCGTTCGGCACCGGGAGGATGCTCCAGGAGCCGGCCGGGAGGTCGGTCTCGGCGAGCAGCTCGCCGATGATCAGGCCGGACAGCGGAGTCGCCGGGGCCGGCTTGAGGATGATCGGCGCGCCGGCGGCGATGGCCGGGGCGATCTTGTGGGCGCACAGGTTCAGCGGGAAGT
>DATCQX010000408.1:0-7619 GCA_036569285.1 Streptomyces sp. | reverse complement strand
AGACGGCGAGTTCGGCGAGGTACTGCTGGAGGGCGGGGTCCTTCTCCGGGGGCGGCGGCTCCCAGACGAGCGCGAGGGTGAACGCGATGTACGTGCCGCCCCCGAAGTGGACGTTGGTGCAGTTGACGCGGAACCGGCCGGAGACGGGGTCCAGCACCTCGTAGGTGGCGAGGAACTTGGCGACCTGGCCGCTGCTGGTCGTGGCGGAGACCTTGCGGATCTCGTTGCCCGCCGCGGTGCTGAGTTTCCAGCCCGGTCCGGGCGGCGGCGCGGAGTACTCGAAGTGGGCGACGATGTACTCGTCCTCCTCGCCCCGCCACAGCCGGTCCCAGCCGTCCTGCTTCGCCCAGTCGGCGTCCTGGTGCGGGGCGTTCTTGCTGTCCTCGGTCCGCTGGATCGGGTAGTTGTCCGAGTACGTGACGCGCGCCTGGGTGAGAGGGGCGGGTCTGACGGGCTGCTTGAGCGAGGTCAGGTCCGGGGCGGGCACCACGTGCACGAGTTCCCCCAGACCCAGGGCGCGGCCCGGGTCGCCGACGAACACCTGCCAGCTCAACTGGGTTCCGATGTGCTGGAGTTGGACCCCGACCTTGCGCATCTTGCGGCGCAGCTCGTAGTTGATGAGCTTGTCGGTGGTGTTCTGCACCACGTACCGGCGGCTCGATGTGTCGGTGGTCTCGGTGACCGTCTTGAAGGTGGTCTTGAAGTTCCGGGTGATCTCGCTGCTGGCCTTGGAACTCTGGGTCCGCGAGTGCTTGTGGCTGACCTCGGAGGACGTGTTCGTCGTGTTCTTGGTGCTGTAGCTGGCGCTGACGTCGGCGTGCACGATGCCGACGTAGTTGGCGCTCGCGTTGGACGTCACGCCCAGCGCGGTCTCGTTGGCGTTGGACTCCTTGACCGCGTCGGCGAGGTCGGTCTGGTCGGTCAGCGCCTCCTCGGTCTTGCGGGTGGACGTCTCGGACTGCTCGGCGGTCCGCTCGACCAAGGTGCGGCGGGTGGAGGTCTCCACCACCTCGACGGTGCCGCCGGGGCTCAGCCACAGGTGGCCGACGGGCGGGCCGAGGAAGGTGTCGAACTCGAAGAAGTACTCGCGGAAGAGGTTCACCAGGCCGACGGGTGACAGGATGCCGTCCGTCGGCGGCCGGTTGCCCCACACCGTCAGCGGGGCCAGCGGCGCCAAAGGGCCTTCGCCGATCGCGAGTTGCCCGGGGCCGTCCCCGGTCAGCGCCTCTCTCGGCAGCGGCGCGCCGAGCGCTTCGGCGGCCCGCGCGGTGGAGGTGTAGCCGAGCCAGCCCGGCAGGGGCTGGTACACGCCGAACAGTTCACTCGCGTACGGGACCGTGCCCGCGAAGTCGCCGACCGGGCGGCCCGGTCCGGGGCCGGGTGCCGGGGCGGGGGCCGTCAGCGTGCCGACGTTGTCGGGCGTCCCCGAGGCGCTGGTCGCGAAGGGCCTCACCGACCAGGGCCGGCCCGCCTGCGGCTGTGTGACGAGCATCAGTTCGCGGTTCTGCTGGGCCTGCGGGGCGACGAAGGAGATCGTCTGGGTGCCCGTACCGCTCACCGCCCGTCCCACGTACTGGCGGTTGACCCCGTCGCCGCCCTCCAGGAAGGTGCCGGCCAGCGCCGGGACGCCCGGGAACAGCGCGGGGTCCCGGACGTCCGCGTCCGCCGGCAGCGCGAGGGCGACCCGCTGGTTCGGCAACAGGTCGGCCGGGGAGGTCGGTTGGACGGTGTAGGACCACACGTGGAGCCAGGATCCGGTTCCCGGTGCGGTGAGCGGGACGCGCCCTGTGAACGTGACGACGAGTGTCATGACGGTGTTCCCCCCTGGCTGAACAACCTGTCGGTCTCACCTGGGGTACCACTGTTGGACGCTGTGTCGGGAATCCATCCACAGATCCCTCTTTTCACCTCCATACCATCTTGGCTTTTTGTTCCATGCGGGGCCCATGACATCGAACTGCCGCCGGACCCGTGGCGATCCGGCGGCAGCGGCAGGTCACCGGACCGGCGTCTCCGTCTCCACGAGGAGGGCCGTCAGGGTGAGGCGGGCGCGGGCGACGCGGGAGCGGATCGTGCCGACGGGGCAGCCGGCGAAACCGGCGGCCTCCTCGTAGGAGAGGCCCACCACCTGGGTGAGGAGGAACGCCTCACGGCGGTCCTCGGGCAGCGCCTCCAGGAGGTCCAGGAGAGCCACCCCCTCGTCGAAGCCGGGCAGGCCCCGCGGCTGGGCGCACTCGGCGGCCGTACGCCAGTCGGCGACGTCGGCGACGCGGGGCCGGACGGCGGCGCGGCGGAGGCTGTCGGCGACGGCGCGCCGGGCGATGGACAGCAGCCAGACGCGGGCCGGGGCACGGCCCTCGTAGCGGTGCAGGCTGCCCAGGGCCCGCGCGAAGGTGTCCTGGGCCAGGTCGTCGGCGCTCTGCGGATCGCCGCTGAGGTACGCCACGTACCGCACGACATCGCCGTGCAGGGCGCGGACGAAACGTTCGGCGGCGTACGGGTCGCCGCCCCGGGCGGCCAGCGCCCAGGCGGTGGTCGACGCGTCCGCGAGGGCGCGCTCGGACCGGGGTGCGGGCAGGACGGAAACAGTCACGTCAGGTCCTTACTCGGGTCTTCCGGGACCGGCCGGCGAAAGGGCACGGGTCACCGGTACTGGGGGTACGGCGATGCCCGGAGCGCCCTGCGGGGCGCCCCGGTGGGTGGTTCCGGCCGTCTCAGACGGAGACGGCGGCACCCATGGGCGGACCCCGGTAGGAGAGCGAGGAGACCAGGAAGAGACGTGCGGGGGCACGGTGATCGGCGGGACGGCGCCTGCGGACGGGCGGACGGTGGGCCGGCGCGGGCAGCGCCAGCAGCATCCGCAGCGGGGCCGTGAGCCGCGCGGCGGCCGTCCGCAGGAGGCGGAAGACGGCGCGTTCGCCGTAGGCGAGCCACAGTCCGCACAGGACGGCGGCGGCGAGGTGCCCGGCGAACATGCCGAGGGATGCGCCGTCGTCCATGTGGATCACGCTGTGGGCATGGGGAGTGCCGTCGCCCATCGTGTGGCCCGCGTGGGACATGCCGGGCATGTCCATCGCGCCCATGTCCATGCCCGGCATCGACATGTCCATGGACGGCACGGGCGTTCCCGGCTGAGCCTGCTGAGCTTGTCGGGCCTGTTGGGCCGCCGAGAACGCCTGGTGCAGCGTGGTCTGCGCGGCGACGACGACCGTGACGATCAGAGCGCGTCCGCGTTCACGGGCGGCCAGGACCCAGCCGACCCCGCCGGTCGCCGCCGCGCCTGCGGCCATCGCCGCCCCGGGGACGGACGTCGCCGACATCGTGACGTGCGCGAGGGCGGCGAGCACGACGCACACGGCGGAGAACACACCCGCCCGCAGCGCGCGGCCCCACCCTCCGACAGTCATAGCGCGCCCATCTTCGCACCCGGTGTCCGGTCGTCGTCAGGGGGTACGTGCCGGCCTCGCCCGGCGATCACCGAGGAGGCTATGACGCGGACCACACGACGCGGTTGCCTACGGGACGGCGGGCAGCGGCGGCAGGCCTCCCAGGAGGCCGCCCACCACACCGCCCACCACGCCGACCACCGTGGACAGGAGGCCCGTGACGGTGCTCAGGACTCCCGGCAGGTTGAGGGAGGCGAGCGCCTTGAGGAGTCCGTCGACGAGTGACTGGACCGTGGACACCGCGTCCGAGACCGGGTCGGCGGCGCGGTCCGTGACGCCCTCGGACGTCCCCTTCTCGTCCGCCAGCCGCCGCTGGACCTCGGCGTTCGCCGTCCGCAGGGCGTCCGCGTAGGCCGCGGCCTCGGAGGCGTCCATGCCCCTGCGGGCGCCCTCGGCGATCCTGGTCGCGGTGTCGACGAGGGGCGCGAACGTGTCGTCCTTCTCCGGCACGCCGAAGCGTCCCGCGAACGCGTCCGTCCCGAAGGCCCAGCCTCCGTCGCTCACGTCCGTGACGTCCCAGGTGACGGGCCAGGCTGTCGTGGGGTGCGTGTCGACGGCGGCGGCTGCCGTGCCGACGGGGCCGAAGATCAGGGCGGCACAGACCGCGGACGGCAGGAGAAGACCGCGGGAAACAGAGGCGCGCATGGGACATTCCTTCCGAGAACTGCTCGACTTCAGCCCACCCTGGAAAGGGGCCGGGAACATCGCAACCGAGCGATCAGGGCGCCCGCGCGCGGGTTCCGCCGTCGCCGGACCCTGACCAGGGAGGTATCCCGCTCACGCACCACCGCGGAGCGGTACGCCCATCGGAGTGAGGCGCTGCCCGGCCCTCACCTTTCCATGTTCATCGAACTGTTGGTGGCCGACGCGTCCGGCGCACGACACTCGTGCGGACCGAACCGCCGCGCGAAGAATCGAGGACCCATGAGGATTTCCGCCCTTGCGCTGGGTGCCACCCTGATCGGCGTGATCGTGCCCGCCGCGGCAGCCGCCCCGGCCCAGGCCGCCCCGGACGCCTACGTCCAGCGCTGCACCGACCTCGGCAACGGTGACCTCTGCATCGACGTCAACGGCCGCGTCGGCCAGACCGGCGTCATCGGCGTCGGCTACTGGAAGCGCGCCGGCGACGCCATCCACGTCCGCCTCGGCTGGCAGAACACCACCGGCGGCGGCGCCAACTTCAGCCGCACCGTCCACGGCCCCCTGGTCCCCGGCACCAACACCGGCACCGATACCTGGTCCACCTACCTCGCCGCCGGCTGCGTCTACCCCCTCATCGAGGTCGTCGGCCAGGGAACACTGAAGGGCAAGGAGGTCTGCGTCCCGTCCTGAGCGGGGTCGAACAGCCGGAGTGTCAGACCGCTGAAGCCTCTGGTCGGGAAGCTGATCTCGTCGAGGCTGGCAGCTCCGTCGAACAGGGTGCTGCGGCACACCGCTGTGGCCGGGAACCCGTCCCGCTCGGTGCTTCCGGTCAGCGGTGCGAGGAGCCGCCGGTTCGTCACGTCCCAGAGGAACTGCGGGAGCGGACCGGCGAGATGGTTCCACCTGGACACGGGGCGCCTCAGGAGGTGACGCGGACGCCGGGGCCCTATGGGCTGCTACTCAAGTCCGGCCGCTGGTATCTGGTGGCGGCCGGGCCGGAGCAGGTCCGCACCTGCCGCGTCTCCCAGATTCTCCAGGCCCACGTGTCGCGGGACCGATGCGAGCGGCCCGCGGACTTCGACCTGGCCGGGCATCGGGTGGTGCGGACGATCGCCGCCCTGGCCGACACCTGTCGGCCCCGGTGACACACCAGGGCGTCCGCTCCCCCAAGGAAGCGGACGCCCTGTCAGTGTGCGGTGGTCAGGCGCGGGTTTCCGGGTCCAGGGCCGGGGGCCGGGTGCAGTCGATCACTCGGTCCAGCCAGGCGGGGCCCTTCAGGTAGATGTTGCTGATCCAGGACTTGTAGTCGGGGAGGTAGGACCAGACGTCGTTGGTGACGCCCTCGGCCGTCACCGACTGGGCGTGCTTCTGGCAGCCGATCCTTACCTGCGTGGGGCCGCTGAAGGTGTTCTTGACGTCCGAGGTGGTGTTGGGGTGCGCGTGGGTGTTGACCCCGGTGCCCCAGGTGCTGAACATGCCGTCGGCGCCCGCGCTGGTGCCGCCGCCGGAACCGGTGTCGGGGTCCAGGGCCGGCGGCCGGGTGCAGTCCATGACGCCGTCGAGCCAGGCGGGGCCCTTGAGGTAGATGTTGCTGATCCAGGCGCCGTAGTCGGGGAGGTAGGACCAGACGTCGTTGGTGATGCCCTCGGCCGTCACGGACTGGGCGTGCTTCTGGCAGCCGATCTTCACCTGGGTGGGGCCGCTGAAGGTGTTCTTCACGTCCGACGTGGTGGTGGGGTGGGCGTGGGTGTTCACGTCCGTGCCCCAGGTGCTGTTGGAGCCGGGCGAGGTGCCGCCACCGCAGTCCGGTACGCCGTCCAGCCAGGCCGCGCCCTTGACGAAGATGTTGCTCACCCAGCCGCCGATGTCGGGCAGGTGCGACCAGGCGTCGTTGGTGATGCCCTCGGCCGTCACCGACTCCGCGTGCTTCTGGCAGTCGATGTGGATCGCGGTGGGCGCGGAGAACGTGGTGACGAGGGTGCCGGAACGCGACGGCGTGGAGCGGACGTTGACGCTGGTGCCCCAGGTGGAGTGCTCCCCGGAGCCGGTGGAGCCGCCGCAGTCGGGGACGCCGTCCAGCCAGTAGCCGCCCTTGACGTAGATGTTGGAGATCCAGCCACCCAGGTCGGGCAGGTGGGACCACACGTCGTTGGTGATGCCCTCGGCGGTGACCGAGTCGGCGTGCTTCTGGCAGTCGATGTTGATGCCCGTCGGCCCGGGGAAGGTGGTGACGACCGAGGCCGAACGGGCGGGCGCGGAGCGGACGTTGATGCCGGTGCCCCACGTCATGTGGTTGCCCGAGCTCATGCCGCCCATGAACCGCAGTCCGCCCGCGTAGTCGGTCATGTCGTGGCTGTTGAGGTCCGAGACCATCACGTGGGTGTCGGACTCGCGTGCCTCGACGATCTTCCCGGCGCCCAGGTAGACGGCGACGTGGTGCACGGACCGCCGGCCGAAGAACACGAGGTCACCGGGGCTGAGGGCCGAGGTGTCGGTGCCGAGCCGCTGTCCGGGCAGGCTGAAGATTCCGGCGGCCGTGGTGTTGCCCATGACGTCGTACCCGACGGCCTGGGCCCACGCCCACCGCACCAGGCCGGAGCAGTCGAAGCCCTTGCGGTAGGGGTCGTTCTTGCTGCGGACGGGGTCCGTCTGGTCGACGAAGCCGTACGACGCGCCGGGCGAGCCGCCGTGGCCGCCGCCCCAGCTGTACCAGGTGCCCGCCGCGACCTGTGAACAGGCGGCGTCGATCGCCCGGCCCGCGGCCGGAGAGACCGCCGTGCCGTGGGCCGCGCAGCCCCACGTGTTCTGCCCGTCCGGCGGGCCGTACTGCCAGGGCCAGTAGATGTGCCCCATCTCGCAGGGGATGTAGGCGCCTCGCGACAGGTCGACGGGGTAGCGACACTGCGTGTCGAGGTGATCGAGGAAGCCGTCCGGGTAGGCCCACTGGTGCCATTCGCCGTGGACGATCCCGTACGACAGGTTCTTGGCGTACTGGTCCCAGATGACGTCGCCGAGGGGCGAGTTGTAGGTGAGCCACTCGCTCAGGCTCCACGGCCCGTCCGCGCGGACGTGCAGCAGGAGGGCGCTGTCCGTGCGCTCGATCGAGAACACGATGACGCGGCCGGCGCCCTCGGAGTGGCCCGGGAGCGACACCAGCCGGAAGCCGGTGGTGTAGACGTCGACGACCTGCACCGGATTGGAGCTGCCGAAGTACGACAGCATGCACTTGGCGCCGGGCTTGAGCGGGCCCTTGCAGTCGGTGTCGAAGGCGAAGTACTGGGCGAACCGCCACTCGGCCATCGCCGCGACCTGCCAGGCGGCGGGCTCGGCGGAGCCCTTGTCGACGGAGGCCAGGGTGTATGTCAGCTCGTGCGCGTCGTCCGCGTGGGCGGTGCCGGTGCCGGTGAACAGCAGGGTGCCGATCGTCATGATGAGACCGGCGGCGACGGCCAGGGCGCGCTGCCAGATGCCGTGCGGGCGTCCTGGCGCGCGTGCGACCTGTCGGGTCATGTCACTTCCTTGGTCAGGGGG
>DATCQX010000407.1:0-25330 GCA_036569285.1 Streptomyces sp. | reverse complement strand
ACAGGTTCAAATCCTGTTAGCCCCACTCGAGAAGTACCTATTGAAAAGGCGTTTCCCCTGGTGGGAAGCGCCTTTTTGGTTTTCTGCGGTGTGGTTGTGGTGTTGGTCGGCGTTGGTCTGGCGTGGGACGGGTCGGCATCGCGGGAGAAGATCTTCTCCCAAATTTCTCCCAGGGGGCGTCAGCTCTCGTCAGAAGACTGACGGGACGGAGGGAGCAGGAGATCGCGTTCGGGGTGCTTCTCGCCCATGACGTTGCCCTGGATGCCGAGATCCGCGCGAGCGGCCTCGTGGAAGGCGTTGATGGCGCGGAAGGCGGAACGGTTTCGCTGGCGCCAGTCGTCCAGGGTGCCGGTTGTTTTGCCTGTCGCCTGCCACTCGATCTCGGAGAGGAACACGTTCAGCTCGTGGCCGGCCTCGATGGCGTCGTCGCCGCCGAGGAGCATCACGCGTTCGAACGCGGAGCCCCAGACGCGGCTGGCGTCCGTCAGATCGTCGCGGAGGTCGCTTTCCGCCCGGCGTTCCTCGCGCAGCCCCTCGCGGGTCTCGTAGAGGCGTACGGACATGGCGATCCTCGCCTTGGCCGCGTCCACGTAGTTCCCGTACGCGTCGATCTTCTTGTCGTCCCAGCGGGTGAGGAGCTGGTAGCGGTTCTTGCTGCGCTCCATGAGGAAGTTGGTGATGTGGGTGCTGAGTGCTCCGAGGAGTACCGCAGCGATCGTTATGAGCTGATCGCCTGTATCCAACGTTCCCCCTGGTCAGCAGCGCTCCTAAAGATGACTTGGTGATCCTACGGGTGCGGGCTTGGAGGGGGTGAGGGGATTGCTGAAACAGGGACTGCGTCACAGCTCGTCACGGGTGGCTGACCCCTTACGGCGGGGTGCGTGACGGTGTGACCGGTGTGACAGCCCCTATGTTTCAGCGTCTTTCCCCTCTCCTCTGCAGGTGTGTGAGTACCCGTAGAGGCTTGCTGCCGCCCCGGTGCTCTCCTACGCTCAATCTGATGGACCGTCAGATTTGGTGGTCGGGAGCGGTAGACGAGCAGGGGGCAAGTAATGAGCGGCACTGAAGCCAGCACCAAGGATCTCCCCCGGATCATCAGCGTGGACGATCACGTGATCGAGCCGGCTCACCTCTTCGAGACGTGGCTGCCCAGCAAGTACCGCGACCGGGGGCCGAAGCCCTTCACGGCCGGTATCGGGGAGTTGGCGTACGTGGGAGGGAAGTACCGCTTCACCACCGATCCTGAGGGCCAGACCACCGATTGGTGGGAGTACGAGGGGCTGCTGTTCCCGTACAAGCGGATCATCGCGGCCGTGGGGTTCTCGCGTGACGAGATGACCCTGGACGGCATCACGCGCGAGCAGATGAGGCGAGGGTGTTGGGACCCCAAGGCGCGGATGGAAGACATGGACCTCAACCATGTGGAGGCCTCGCTGTGCTTCCCGACCTTTCCGCGGTTCTGCGGGCAGACCTTCGCCGAGGCGCAGGACAAGGAGGTCGCGCTGGCGTGCGTGCGCGCGTACAACGACTGGATGGTGGAGGAGTGGTGCGGCGACAGCCGGGGCCGGTTGATTCCGCTGTGCCTGATCCCGCTGTGGGACATCGACCTGGCGGTGGCGGAGATCCGGCGTAACGCGGCCCGTGGGGTGCGCGCGGTGACGTTCAGCGAGATCCCGACGTATCTGGGGCTGCCGTCGATCCACAGCGGCTACTGGGACCCGTTCTTTGCCGCGTGCGAGGAGACCGGGACTGTGGTGAACATGCACATCGGCTCCAGCAGCCAGATGCCGGCCGCCTCCCCGGACGCCCCGCCCGCCGTCCAGGCGTCACTCAGCTTCAACAACGCCATGGCGTCGATGATGGACTTCCTGTTCAGCGGGGTCCTGGTCAAGTTCCCTCGGCTCAAACTCGCGTACAGCGAGGGGCAGATGGGGTGGATCCCGTACGCCCTGGAGCGGGCTGACGACGTGTGGGAGGAGCATCGGGCGTGGGGTGGGGTGCGGGATCTGATCCCGGAGCCGCCGTCGATGTACTACTACCGGCAGATCTTCTGCTGCTTCTTCCGGGATCGGCACGGGATCGAGGCGATTGAGACCGTGGGCGTGGACAACGCGACCTTCGAGACGGACTACCCGCACGTCGACTCGACGTGGCCGGAAACGAAGAAGGTGGCGGCTGAGCATGTGGGTGGGTTGTCGGATGACGTGGCTTACAAGTTGCTGAGGGGGAACGCGATTCGGATGTTGGATTTATCCTTCGATTAGAGGCGCAGATTCATGTAGGGGATCTACTTTTGAATTTTCCTCCGGGATGTTGATCGGCAATTTTCTTGACTTTGATGAAGCTGGCGGCATCGAGATGTTCGGCTGAAATTTTCTCGGCCACGTATTTTGGAAAGTAGATTTTGAAACGTGCTACGGTGACATCACTAGGTTCACACAAGAAGGGCCCCGTGCGCTGCTGGGTAGGCATACGCGCACGGGACCCCGAGGCAAGACGTGGACCCGAGGGCTCACCCGGACTTTCGGGTGAGCCCTCTTCCATTTCCGCAGGTCACGTCATCAGCTCGCGTACTAGCCTTACGGCGTAGTAGACGATCTGAAAGACGGTAACCACGGGCCGTAGCTTGCGAGCACAGGACCGCAAGCTACGGCGGTGGGTCCGCGACGGCCTGTTCCCCTCGTGAGGGGCAGGTCCGGACGGCATACGTCATACCTCCCTTCTGGTGACGGGCTGCCTTTCGGCGGCCGTTCCTTCAGGGTCGTTCTGACGGTACACCAGGAGAGGCGTTGAAAGGAAAATGCGATGTCCTGAGGGGGCATCAAGCTCCCGAAAGGGGCGGGCAGAGAACACTATTATTTTTAATCGCTTCGCCGGACTGCCCAGGTCATCCCCGCTATCGCAGCAAGAGGTGGAGGAGGCCGACCACGCCCACCCCCACGAGGAGCGCGCCGCCAACGTCTGGGTGGAGGAAGGCGATGTACACGCTGGCGGCTCCCGCGAGCAGTAGTACGGCGGTGCGGGTGTCGATGGGGCCGTTCACGTTGAACTCCCTGGTGAAGTACAGGAGTACGCGGTCCTTCCGCGTCTCGGCCCGCAGTTTGGGACACCGGTGGGTTAGCCCCGCAACCCGCGTGAAGCGATGGCTCTCCCGCCCCGTCGTGCAGGGGCCGCGCTACCGTTTGCCGAAGTCGGCGGAGAGGCAGTCGGATGCGCAGCGCGGTGACAGAGGCCCTGGTTACGCTCGGGCGAGGGTACGTGCGGGAGGCGCCGGGGGCGGTTGGGAAGGGGGTGCTGGTCTCGCGGTTTCTCAATGCTCAGCTTCGGGAGCACCCTCGGCAGCGGGTTGTCGAGACTCGGTTCGGCGCGCGGTTCGCTGTGGATACTCAGGACCTCATCCAGCGGTACGTCTACCTGTTCGGGGTCTGGGAACCGCACATGACCGGCTGGTTGCAGCGGCGGCTCAAGCCGGGGG
The DNA here is from genome assembly GCA_036569285.1 of Streptomyces sp. GTDB lineage: Bacteria > Actinomycetota > Actinomycetes > Streptomycetales > Streptomycetaceae > Streptomyces. Next base: position 21,855 of record DATCQX010000407.1, on the reverse strand, counting down.
ACACGTTTGTCGACGTCGGCGCCAACGTCGGGATCTTCAGTGTGCTGGCGGCGGGGCTCGTCGGTGATGCGGGGCGGGTGGTCTCGATCGAGGCCTCGCTGGAGTTTCATCAGCGGTTGGAGCAGCAGGTGCGGCTCAATGGATGCCGCAACGTCCGCGCGGTGCACGCAGCGGTGGCTGACAGCCGCAAGACGTTGACGTTCGTCCTCGCCAGCTCCCGCAATATGGGGGCCAACAGCATCGTGCCGTACGACGGGCCCGCCGAGTCCACGTTCGACATTGAGGCGCTCCCGCTGCCGGAGTTGCTCACGCCGGACGAGATCGAGACCGCTCGGGTCATCAAGATCGACGTTGAAGGGGCCGAGGGAGGGGTCGTCCGGGGGCTGGAGCCGTTGCTCGCCAAACTCCGGCCCGATGCGGAGATCACCGTTGAGGTCACCCCCGACCGTATGGCCCAACTCGGTGACTCCGTCGATGAGTTGCTCGGGATCATGGCGGACGCTGGTTTTCACACCTATCGGTTGGCCAACGACTACCGGCCCGAGAGTTACCCGGCTGCCCTCAAGGAGGGGCCGTCCGCGCCGGTGAGGTGGCGGGGGCCTGTCGTGGCCGAGAGCGACCTGATCTTTTCCCGGGCGGACGCCGAGACGCTCCCCTGACATGCCGGTGGCCCGGTTCCCTTGGTGCAAGGGGGCCGGGCCACGGCTGGCGGCTGCGGAGATCTGTTCGGAGGCCCCGTGGAGCGCGGAACCGCTGCACGAGGCCTCCATGGGACCGCCCGCCCCGCTGCCGCGGGGGAAGACAGACGAGGCGGACGGCCGTCTCAGGGAGTGCGGACTACCCGCCGCCGTGCGCGATGCTCCAGGCCAGAGCCCCGCCCGACAGGGCCAGCACCGTCAGGTACACGGCCGTCAGCCACCGTTCACGGTTCACGGCGATCACCCGGACCCTCCAGGCGCTCCAGATGACTGAGCAGGCAGACGACCGACCGGGCCAGCCGCCGCGCGTGCGCCAACTCGCGGGGAAACGCGCCCTCTCCCACCGCATCGAGTCGCCGCCGCGCCTCCCCGACACCGGCCCACGCGGCCACCACGTCGGCATTGTCCTCGGGCAGCCCGAGTGTCACCCGCCCGATCTCCGGGATCAGCACCATCAGATGCCCCCGGTACATCCGGACCAGGGTCTCCAGCTCATCGGCGGCCGGCAGCCCGGCATCGTCCGCGAGGACGCGCGCCGTCGTCGTACGCATCGTCTCCACGTCGACCGGAAGGGAATCGAAGCCGTTCACAGCCGCTCTCCTCTCGACCGTCCCTTGGCCACGGCCACACGCGCGCTCAACACCTCCGCCTCGGACGCCGGCCGCAGCAGCTCCGGACGTGCGTCCCACTCGACGCCGCCCCCGACCGGACGCACCTGCACGTACGGGCCCACAAACCCCATCACCTCACCCACCGAGTCCCTGCCGGTGTCCCGCACTACGTCCCCGCGCCGCACGCCCTCCCCGGACCTCTCCGGGGCCGACCCGCGACACCCGTTCTCCGTGCCCATCAGGCCACCTCCTCCGCACCGATCACATGCTGGTCGAGATCGATGCCGAAGTCAGCGGCGAGCACCAGGGCGATACGCCGCCGCGCCTGCCGCTCACTCTCGCGGGCACCTTCGGCCTTGAGGACGTACGGCCGGACCAATGCCGTCCCCGCGCCGTCGATGGGTGTGTGAAGCCCGTACGGCGACCGGTGTTCAGGAAGCCGCACAGCGCACGGACGAGACGCGCCGGGACGCTGTGCAGGACTCTCGGCGACAGGGCGAACACCCGCTCGATGCTTGCCAGAACCGGGAGTTAACACACCCAGCAACCAAGCGGCGATGCAGCGGATAAGGTCATGCATGTTGGCGCTCCTAACCAGCGTCGGCCATGCCCCCGGACGTTCGCCCGTCGCGGGGGTTCGACGCGAGTTCCTAGGTTCAGTGGATCGGCGGCACGGAGCCGTCAGTCATCGAGTTGTCTCCAACTCCTGCTCCCGGAGGAGGGAGTGGGTGGTGAAAGTCGCTTCGGCGTTGAAGCCGGGCAGGACGAGGAGCGTTGCTTCCACGACGCTGCCCGTGGGGTCGAGGGAGGTGCGGACGATGTCGAGTACGGCCGTGCCGATACCGATGCCGAGCAAGCGCGCTTCCTCGGCCGTGGCGAGGCGTGCCGTGATGTTCGACTGGGTGGCCGCCAAGTGGACGCCGGACGCGATGAGTTGAGCCCGTACGTCGTCGCCCAGCGGGGACAGGGGCCGGGGTGGCTCGTTCGGGTCGAGCAGCCCGGCAAGGACGTAGACGTGGGCCAGGCTGTACGGGACGGTTCCGTGGCTGCTTCGGTAGACGTACTCGGTCAGTTGGGTGTCTGTAGGGATGCCCAGCCGTGCGCACAGCTTGTTGTTCGCAGTGATCGTCTTGCTGGTGACGTTCACCTCCACCACCGGGGCGATGGCGGCCCGCGTCTCTCGGGACAGCTTGTCGTTGGCGTACCTGATCCGCGTGGTGGGCGGCCGGACGAACGTGCCGATCCCGTGGCGCCGCACGATCAGGCCCTCGTTCTCCAGCACATCCATGGCGAGCCGTACGGTCGGTCGGCTCGCCCTGTACGCGGCCATGAGGTCCGTTTCCGCAGGCATCCGTTCGTTGGCGGAGAGAGCGCGCTGCTCGATCTGTGCGCGGAGCTGATTCGCGATGTGGGTGTAGCGGTTCGCGACCATCACTCTCCCTGGTGGTTCGGGTGGCACTTGCACGCGCACCGCTCGTAGATCAGCGGCAGGTCGACGGGGGCGGGCGGGGGCTCAGCCTCGTCGCACTCTTCGTGGGTGCCGAGGGCGCAGACGAGCGAGAGGTAAGGGGCGGGCGCCCCGGTGTCGGGAAGTCGCCGCCTGGCTGCTGCGGCGGTGGGGTGGATAGGGTTTGACACGCTGTTCAGCTCCCTAAAGCTGAGGGGCCGTGCCCCTGGCCCACTGGGGTGGTCGCAGGGGTTTTCTTGTACACGCCGGCCCATGTGGCGTGGCCACGCTCCGTGCTGACGACGTGCCCGAACCAGTCGGCCGACGCGAGCTGCGTCAGGAGGACCTGCCACGACTCGGCGGAGGTCTGGTCGGGGACGCTCACCTCTATGGCGATGTGGTCTTCGTGGTCACGGAGAAGGGGCGCGAACCCAGCGGCGGTGAGCTGCGCTGCGATCGTGTCGGCACGTTCCTCGGGTGAGGGCAAAACGCTCCTCCGTGACACTCGAACTTCGAGCGATCTAGACCTCTAGGCTACAGCTAGAGGTCTAGATTATGGTCCGTCGGCTAGATTTTCCATATGCGAGAGCAGCCGTCTTATCTCCGGGTCGCTGACGTGCTACGACAGCGGATCGCCGATCGCGAGTGGGCACCGGGAGACCGGCTGCCGTCGCGCGGGCAGTTGGCGAAGGAGTGCGGAGCGAGCGAGGCCGTTGTCCGGACGGCTCAGGAACTGCTCATCTCGCAGGGCGTCCTCGAAGGGCGTGCCGGATCGGGAACCTATGTGGCCGAGCCGCGCCGGAAGGTGCGCATGGTCCGGTCCCAGCACCGGGAGCGGCGGGACGGCTCCCCGTTCCAGGCCGACATGGCGGAACTCGGCAAGGTCGGGACCTGGGAGAGCCGCAGTGACGCCATGCTGCCCGCTCCCCCGGACATCGCCGCCCGCCTGGGCATCTCCGAGGGCGACTACTGCGTCCGCACCGCCTACGAGTTCCTGGCCGACGGCCGGCCGGTCCAACTGTCCACGAGCTGGGAGCCGTACAGCATCACGTCCGGATCCCTGGTCGTGCTGCCGGAAGCCGGACCGCACGCAGGGCAGGGCGTTGTGCGGCGGATGGCCGAGATCGGCATCACAGTCAGCCGCGCTGTGGAGATGCCGGAGGCCGGACAGGCCGATGCCGAGGAGGCGACGCTCCTCGGCATCCAGCGCGGTTCGCTGGTCACCCGTATTCAGCGGACGTACTACAGCGACGACGGGCGCGCGGTCGAGACGGCGGACATCGTCGTTCCCACCGCGCTCTGCGAGATCGTCTACGAGGTGCCGATCAACCCATGACCGGAGGAACGTCGAAGCAGTGGCGTCATGCCTGGCCGACATGATCTTCGGGGGTTCTCCGCTAGCCTGCTGCCGGTCGTCTGCCGGGGTTGGTACGAAGCGGGAGAAACGTCGTGAAGGTTCTTGTCGCCGGGGGTGCCGGTTACATCGGGAGCACGGTCGCCTCGGCCTGTCTGGACGCCGGCATCACGCCCGTAATCCTCGACAGCCTCGTCCGGGGGCGCCGTGAGTTCACCGCGGGGCGGGTCTTCTACGAAGGTGACATCGCGGACGGCGCTCTCGTCGACCGGATCTTCGCCGAACACCCGGACATCTCCGCCGTGGTGCACTGCGCGGCGCTGATCGTAGTGCCCGAGTCGGTGGCCGACCCGATCGGGTACTACGAGGCGAACGTCGCCAAGAGCCTGGCCTTCGTCAGCCACCTGCACCGCAACGGCTGCGACCGGATCATCTTCAGCAGCTCGGCCTCCGTCTACCGCGCCGAGGACGGCTCACCCGTCGACGAGGACTCGCCGCTGGCCCCGCAGAGCCCCTACGCGCGCACCAAGGCCGTCTGCGAGGAGATGTTCGCCGACATCGCCGTGGCCGGGCCGCGGGTGCTGTCGCTGCGGTACTTCAACCCGGTCGGATCCGACCCGCAGTTGAGGACGGGGCTCCAGCTCAAGCGGCCCAGCCACGCGGTGGGTGTTCTCATCCAGGCACACCGCGAAGGTCGTCCGTTCCCGGTCACCGGCACTCGCTATCCGACGCGCGACGGGTCGGGCATCCGGGACTACGTCCATGTCTGGGACCTTGCCGCAGCACACCTCGCGGCGATCGAACGCTTCGACTCGATTCTCACGGGGCCGAAGCGATCGATCGCGATCAACCTGGGGACTGGAACCGGTACCACGGTCCGTGAGCTGTGCGCTGCGTTCAACAACGTCGTCAGCACACCCCTGGCCACCGTCGATGCCGAACCGCGTCCCGGGGACGTCGCGGGCGGCTACACCAAGAGCGACCGGGCGGCAGAACTGCTGGGCTGGGCGCCGAAGTTGTCCCTGGAGGAGGCCATCCGTTCAGCCTTGGAGTGGATTCCGGTACGCGACGCGCTGTTGAAGGACTGAAGCCTGCTCAGCCCTGATGGGTCCCCCCTTCCCGAGCGGGACACGAAAATAGACGGGCGCAGCCTCCAGAGTGAGGCAGCGCCTATCTATGTTTGCGTTCTCCCCATAGGACTTACATGGTCTGCTCAACTCCGACATTGGCATCCCTGATGAACTGAACGCACTGCTGAACCATCTTTTTTAGCTGAAGATTGCCACTCAGAGGGTCCCTCCACCGTTCGCAAACCTTACGGGCGATCTTATTCTTGTCTGGGCTTACAGATTCCCCCTTATTGCTGGTCAGCGACAAGGGGTTTTCCCACTCTTCCCCCGTCCACGCCATCCGCTTCGCTCTCGGGTGCACTTCAGCTACAGCAGCACGCAGCACATCGTGCGGTACGTAATTTTCGATCGTGTACCCGTCAGTAATCCAGGCGAATCCCTTAACCCCATCTCCGTTGAACTCGTCCCGAACCCTCCTCTTTGTTTCGTTGATCGGCTTACGCGAGGATGTCTTGTCGCTATCGATCAGGATTGCAAGATAGCGGTTCAGGCGCCGAAGGTGAATGAAATCTGTTACTTCCTCATCACTTGACGTGAGATGCTTCAAGAGGCCGCCACCGTAGAACATGATGGAGTAGTGAAGGCCTTCAATGAGGTCACCATCAGTATTCGCAATCCAATGATTTAGATAAATGCGATCCGAGGGCCCCTCTACCCAGATGATAGCGTTAGTCTGAAGTAGATCTGACGGCCTATAGCCGAGATCGGTACAAATGTTTGATAGGGAACTCGGGTTCTGGGCTGCTGTAAGTTTTGTACTTTCCCCATCGTGCCAAACGTGAATCACTGAAGCGCGCCTATAGTCGAGCAAGTGCGCCGAATGGGTGGCAATCACGTACTGATTGTTTGTTTCCTCGGCAAGGTATCTGATGAATTTTCGCTGAAGGATGGGGTGCAGGTGGACCTCAGGCTCCTCAATGCAGACGACAGTGCGTTCCAGTACCGTCGCGGCCACAGCCAAGATGACCACTTGATGGATCCCTGTGCCCAGATATTCCAGTGGCAACATCTTTCCACCTTGATGGACATTCAATGTCTCGGCATTATGCTGAACTTCAAGTCGGGCGGACGGGTCATCGAGAACGTTCTGCAGGAAGCGGTTGATTGCTGAAAATCTTGCCGAATCTCGACGATATTTTTCCGCGCTCGGGTTTTGGAGCCGCTGCAGCTTACCCAGCAATCCGGCGCCTTCGTGGGAACCTTCAATGCTCATCCCGGCGCCGATAGGTTGAATCTGGCGAAACGACTCGATCGTCTCAACTGCCGTGTTTTTCGCCTGCAGCTGAAGCAGTCTTGTGAATACCCTAGCTGCGTTCTTGCGCCCGGCATCCAATCCTGACTGCGCATTGTACTCATTCGCCATTTTTTGTGCCAGTGGTGCAAGATTACCGAGCGCTTTTACGACTTCGTCGAATTGATCCTCTACGAGTTGACCGTTCTCCTCAAGCTGTAGCCACAGCAATCCGTCCCCGAACTTTTGGAGACTTGAGTGACCGACCACTTCTCGAAACAATGCTTCCAAGTTCGGGTATTGGGTGGCGACAAGGTTGTGAATCTCATCTACGGCCAGAGTGATCGAGTAGCGACAGGAAATGGAAGGGGTTACTTGTGGTCTATCAAGCGGCGTAAATTCGATTTTCCCCGTAGCAACCTTTTTGAGAAACCTTAGAAAATTTGACTTGCCCGAGTTGTTTTGACCTGCAAGCAGGGTTACTGGAGACAGCTTTCCGCTGTACTGCATTTCCGGCCCGAAACTGCGATATCCGGAAATTCCCAATCCTGGAAAGATGAGATCGGCCATTCTTGCAACCTGCCGTTCTTGAGTTATGGCTCGATTGTGTGGATTTGATGATAGCCAGTACCTCCTGTGCCGTCATCGAGATCGAGTGGGCAGATCTTAGGAACACCCGATCGTGAGGTGGGAAAAACCAAGGATGCTCATCAGCTCTCACCGGCCAGCTTCGAGAGCGAGCAGGTGCCGTATGGCTGGAGCGAGCCATACGGGGTCCCAGCGGTGGGCGGCCGGGGCGTCCCGGTAGGCCTCGTGGGGGATGCCGAGTGTTTCGAGGAGTTGACGGCCGGCGGTCCAGTCGGCTTCCAGGGTGCCGATTCCGCCGAGCGCGATGCGACGGGTTCCACGTAGGTGATGCGCGTGGCGGCGCAGGTTCTGCCGGGCGTCGTACACGGCGAGTTGCGCGGGGCTTCCGGCGACCTCCACGAGTTGGGGGTGAGGCGGCCGGTCGCTGAGGAGCGAGGCGTCCCAGACGCTCGCGACGCCGAAGAGGGTGGGGTGACGGGTGAGGAGGTTGAGGGCTGCGAAGCCTCCCTTGCTGAATCCCAGTAGGTGTACCGGCGGCCGGGGCTGTGTGCCGAGCATGGCCAAGAGCGTCGGGAGGACCACTTGGATGAGGTGGTCCTCCTGGCGGCAGTCGGCCCTGGTGGCGTGGTTGACCAGCCAGGGGGACTCGCTGAATGTCGGTGCGGCGAAGACGGTGCCGTCGCGTAGGTCGGTCGGGAGCCGTCCGATCTCGGTGAGGCTGTGGCCGTACTTGCGTCCGTCGCCCTGTTCCACAGGCAAGGCCAACACGACCCTGCGCACGCGCCGTTCGGGCCAGATCACGGTGACCTGCGTTCCGGGCTTCTGGAATCGGCTCTCCAAGGGGACTCTGCGGACGGGGAGTTCATGGGCGGAGTGCGGCGACGGCATCGTGGTAGGTCTCCCAGTTGTCGCAGTTGAACCGGAGGTCGTCAGGCCGGAGCGGCAGCGCCGTCAGAGAGTTGCCGTTACTGATCCAGCGTCGTACCGCGTCGATCAGGTACAGCTCGCCGTTGAGGCGGAGCGGGCACTCGCGGAGGGCGTTGAAGATGAACGGCCCGAGCGTCCAGCGGCCGGCGCAGGCGTGCACCCACTGGGCACCGGCGTGATCCAGGAACTCCCGGTCGAAGACGGCCTGCCCGGGGATGGCCGCTCCCAGCAGCGTCTCGTGCCGGGGGACGCCGCCCGCAGGGAAGACGCGGGTCAGGACGGAGCAGTCCGACGCGTCGGCCACGAGCCGTTGGAGCGGTGTCTCTTGGCCGTCGGCGGCACGGATCAGGTTGTCTCCGAACGCGAAGACGAACGGCCGGCCTGCGGTCCACGTCTCGGCGGCGAGGGCAGGGGCGCCGGGGCCGGCGCCGTCGTCCTGAACGCGGTAGGAGAAGTCCATGCCGTACGCGGCGCCGCTGCCGAAGTAGGCCGGGATCTGCGGCTTGCGGGAGGAGATGACGAACAGGACGTCGGTGATCTGGGCGGTGCACAGTTCGTGGACGAGGTGTTCGAGGATCGGCATCCGTCCGGCGGGCAGCATCTCCTTGGGCAGGACGTGGGTGATCGGGGCCATCTTGGTGCCGGCTCCCCCTGCGGCCACGACCGCTCTCGTGATCGTGTGTGACATGAAATACCCTGTCAGGCCAGCCAGTTGAGCCAGGTGCCATACACGTCGCAGTGGGCCACGGTGTCGGAGCGGCTCACTCCACCGTCGTGGCGGGCCATGATCATTCGGGCGGTGTTGTGGCCGAAGTGGCCGATGGAGATCTCGTGCAGCGGGCGGTCCCGGCTCAGCTCGGCGAGGGTGTTGACGAGGCGTTCCCTGCCGCCGGGGGAGCCGAAGATCTGGTAGATCGACCACGAGAAGACAAGGACCAGGTGCTGCTCGTCGGGGGTCTCGGCGACGACGTCGGCGAGGTGGTCCTGGGCCGTGCCCGCCAGGATTGTCGGCGGGGTGCGGGCGGCTAGTGCCAGCGCGGAGTTCAGGGTGGTCATGCGCTGGGTCTGCTCGGGCCAGGTGAGGCTGACCAGCCACTTGGTGGCCTCGGGGTCGGTGACGTCTACCGGGTGCGGCTCGATGCCGATCGGCCTCACGAACCGCGCCTGGTCCACCGTCAGGGGCGGCATCGCGCCCTTGATCCCGCAGTGCAGGACGATGTCAGGGTCGCTGTCGGGCAAGGCCAGCCGGTGCCCGCCGTAGTCGTAGGTGTAGCGGTCCCAGAGCAGGGTCAGCCCGGCGCTGGCCCCCACGTCCACGATCCTGATCGGACGGCCGTCGTCGAGCTGTTGCTGGAGCGAGGCGAGGGCCGGGAGGAGGACGGCGCACCGGCCCACCTCGTTGGTCTGGACGGACCGGGTCGAGATGATCCGCTGGATTCGCGCGGTGTGGCGGCGGCAGAAGTCCGTCAGCAGGGCGGCAGCACGGGTCTCGTCCAGATCCTCGTGGCCTGTGAAGTAGCTGGCGAGCGGGTCCTGGACGCCACTGCGGAGGACGTGGTGGACGGCCCCGAGCAGCATGTTGGGGGCGGGTTGGCCCGGCTGGGTGTGGGCGGCGAGGTCGAGCAGTTCGGGGGTGCGGGCGACCGCGCGGGACAGGGTGGCGTACAGCGGGGACAGGCCCACGGCCTGCTGGTCGGCGAACCGGCGGAAGGTCTCGGCGAGGTCGGTCATCAGAGTTCCTCTCCGACGATCTCGTAGCCGCAGTCGACGAGTTGCCGTACGGCGTCGAGGCTCTGGCCCCTCCGGGCCCACCACTTCTCCTCCTCGGCGGTCATGGACGCGTGCGCCCTGGCGATGACCGCCGCGACCTGACTGCGAGGCACAATCACGGTGCCGTCCTCGTCCGCGACCACGACGTCCCCGGGGACGATGCGGACGCCGTCGATGTCGACGGGGACGTTGACCGCACCGTTTTCCTGGTCGGCGGGGTAGTCGAAGTTCAGCGGGGTGGCGCCGCGCGCGACCGTGGGGAAGGCGATGCGGCGCAGTTCGGTGAGGTCGCGGACCATGCCGTCGACCAGGACTCCGGCGATGCCCCGGGTCTGCATGTGCGCGGCGGTCACGCCGCCGAAGCACGAGTGGTCCTTGCTGCCGCCGGCCGCGACTACGACGATGTCGCCGGGCTGGGCGAGGTCGATCGCCGCGCGGCGGACGGTCACGTCGGGGCCCAGCGCGGTGACGGCGCTGCCGCATAACACCAGGCCGGGGGTCTGGAGTTGCAGGCAGTGGGAGAGGGCGCCGGTCTTACCGAGGGCGTCCACGATGGCGGCGACCGGGATGCGGGACAGGGCGGTGATCTCGCTGCGGGGAGAGCGGAGGATGTTGGTGTGGATCTCGCGTGCGGACACGTTGGAGTCCTTCGTTCAGAGGGTGTCGGAGAGTTCGCGGAGCGGCGCCAGGTCCTGGGCCATGAGGTCGCCGGACGACAGTGCGGCCGTCGGGTCGTTGAGCGCGGCGTGGGTCGTCCGGCAGATCAGGTGTGCGACCGATTGCGTCAGGGCCGCAAGTGCGAAGTCGTCGGTCTGCGGCAGCCGGAAGTGGTGCGGTGTGCCGGGGCCGTCCCGGTGGAGGAGGAACAGCCGGGTGCCTGCCTCGATCGCGGCGCCGATCGCCTCGCGGGTCGTCCTGGCAGCCGAGTCGTAGGCCAGGAGGAGGACCACGTCCTCGGGGCTGGCGCCGCTCAGTTGGTGACGGACGCCGTGCGCGGGGTCGGGGTGGTCGTTGTAGATGGCGGTCAGGTCGGCCAGCGACGGGTCACGGACGACGAGCGGGGGCCGCACACCTTCGATGCCGAGCGGGGCGTCCCAGCTCAGGTTGTGTGCGAAGTGCTCGCCGACCAGCGCGAGGGGGCCGCCTTCGGGGCACAGCACGTAGATGCGGCGCCGGGTGCGGATTGCGTCCGTGACGGCTTCGGTGGCCTGCTGTAAGAAGACGCCGAGCCACCCCGTGTCCACCGTGGTCAGGGCATGCAGGTGCCGCTTCGCGTGGTCCGTGCCGGGGCCGAGTGCGGCGGTGGTCAGGGTCAGCGCGGTCAGCATGGCGTCCTCGCTGATCTGCTGGTCGGTGGTGCCGGTGGGCCAGACCATGCCGTCGGCCGTTTCCAACTGGGTCCCGTCGCCGCCCACCAGGGCCAGCACGGGCACGCGGTGGTCCGCGCAGAGCCGGACGGTCTCGCGGATGTTCACCGAACGGCCGCTGACGCTCGCGACGACGACCAGGCCCACGCGGTCGATGCTCCCGGCGAGCGAGCGGGCGAAGACCCCGCGATAGTCGTCCCGATGGGTGCTGTAGGTCAGGGCCGCGGGGCTCATCATCGCGTCGTTCTGGGTGCGCAACTGGAGCAGGGCCGAGCGCACGATCGCCGACGAGCCGCCGTTGCCGAAGGCGCGGACCTCGCCGCGGTCGATGGTGGCCCTGGCCAGCAGGTCGACGGCCGCTGTGCCATGAGTGAGCATGCGGCGGACGGCCTCGCTCACCTCGGTCATGTACGCGCGGGCGAAGTCCTCGTACACAAGCGTGGTCACGATGGGTCCTTCCGCTGACTTCCGGTGGGGGCCAGCCAGGGCTCCACGACCGGCGGGAACTCAATGTCGAACGATCGGCGGCGGGCCGGACGCAGGGCCTCAGGCAGGTCCTGGACGTCGAGGCGGCAGTCGAGGGGCCGGTCCCCTTCCGCGTTACCGGCGCTGAGGTGATCGGCGGGCAGGCCGAACCGGCGCGCGATCAGGAGGGCCATCCGGTACTTGGTCAGGCCCTGCTCCGCGCTCCAGTGGGCGACCGAGCCCAGGAACTGCCCTTGCAGGAGGGCCCCGGCGATCCGCCGGCACACCTCGGCGGCCTCGTCCACGTGGGTGGGGTAGCGGACACATACGTCGTCCAGCTCGACCGGGGTGCCAGAGGCGACTTGGCGGGCGATCTGGGTCAGGTTCGACTCGTGCGAGAACCGGGTGGGCCCGTACAGCAGGGGCAGCCGCAGGATCGCCGCGTCCGGGCAGGCCTCCCGCACGGCGTGCTCGGCCAGCAGTTTCCACCGGCCGTAGGCGTTCAGCGGATTCGGGGCGCTGTCGGGTCGGTACGGTGGCGCCGTACCGTCGAAGACGTAGTCGCTGGAGACGTGCACCAGCCGGGCCCCGCACGAGTGGGTGCCCTTGGCGATCAGCCGGGCCGTGTCCACGTTGATCGCGCGGGAACGGTCCGGTGAATCGGCCCACACCGCTGGACGGCGTTCACCCACACAGTTCACGACTACGTCCGGCCGGTGCCGGCCGAGCAGGCGCGCGATGTCGTCGGCCGAAGTCGCGTCGACGTCGACCAGTCCTCCGCGGGTCCGGCTGTACCCGGTGCCCGTCACGGCCATGTCGTCGAAGGCCCGCATCACGCTGCGGCCCAGAAGTCCGGACGCGCCGAAGACCACTGCTCGCATTCCTCACCTCCACGGTCTTGCGAGGTGGGACAGCCAAGCGGAGGCGGACAGGTCGTCGCGAGAGGTCGCCGTGGTGTACCCGGTGCACACACCAAGTCGGTTTACGGGCACCGGTTTTGGGGCTTGGTGTACGTACACCAAGCCCCATTCGTCCCGTCTTCTGGCGGTGCATCAGCCGGTGGTACCGTCCGGCCAGGACCCTGCCGGACTTGGAGTGCCCATGGAGCCAGCAGCAGCGTTAGACAGCGCGCCGGCGAACGTTCTCGGCGCCCTGTTGCAGCAGTTGGGGATGCGCCCGGAGCAACTCGTCGCCCGCATCAACCAGCTTCGGGCCCGCCGTGGTTGTTCCCCCCTCAGCCCCAAGGCGGCCTACCCCTGGCTCCGTGAAGTCCCTTCCCTCCCCCAGCCCGACAACCAGGCGGACGCCCTGGCCGTCCTCACCGCCAAGGCCGGACGGTGCATCACCGCGTCCGACGTCGGTTGGGACCTGCCTCGTCCCCGGACCCGTCACCGCCACATCGACGCGCCCGGTGACGCCCCCCTTGAGGCACTGCTCCACGAGATCAGCCAAGGAGACATCATGGACCGCCGCAACCTGTTCATGCTCACCGGAGCAGCCGCCACCGCACCCGCCCTCGCCCTGCTGCTGGGCCCGATAGCGGAAGCTGCCGAGTCGCCATCCACCCGACTCAACGAGCAGCTCGTAGGGTCGATCGAACGTGCCGTCCGCGACCTCCGGGACATGGACGACTCCACCGGCAGCGCCAGCAGCGATCTCACCTGGGGTGTCGGGATCTGGCAGAGCACCTCACGGGTTGTGGCGCAGGCACACGGGCAAGGGGTGCTCGCCGATCGGCTTCGGACGGCCTACATCGAGTTGAGCGAACAGGTGGGCTGGATGCTGTTCGACGCTCGGCGGCATCCGCAGGCTCAGCGCGTCTATCACACGGGGATGCGGCTGGCCCGGGAGGCCGACACCTCGCTGACCACTCGTCATGCGACCGCCAACCTGGTTGCCTCTACCGCGTACCAAGCCGCGTGGCTGGGCCATCACAACGATGCCGCCGCGCTTCTGGACATCGCCGCGCGGACACCAGATCTTCCGTCCGCCGCGGCGGCGGTGATCGCGGATCGGCGCGTCTATGCGGCGGGACGTCGGCGCGACCCCGACACGGTTCTCCGCTTCCGCGACGAGGCGCTGCTCCACCTCGACTCCCCGGACGAGCGGACTCCGTGGTGGGCGGCCTGGCTCACGAAGGACTCCGTGGACGCTGCCACCGGGCGGGCCTGGCTCGCCTGTGACCAGCCCTCACGGGCCGTTCCCTATCTGCGTAAGCGCGTTGAAGCGACCACGCCGGCTTATCCCCGCGACCGTCTTCACGCTGTGCTGGATCTGGCCGACACCACTCACCAGTGTGGGGAGGACGACCAGGCGCGGGAGCTTCTCGACCAGGCCGAAAGGCTTATCGGCACCGTCAGCTCCCAGCGCTTGGCCCATCGCTTCGAATCGCTGTCGTCGGCTGTCGCCAACGTGTGACGGCCGGGAAGTCTGGCTTCGTTAGTGGACTTCACTGTCTACGTCGCCCGCTGCCCTCAACCGCAGGGCCCTGCGGCGACGCCGACAGATATCACTCGTCTTCCACCAGGTCGTTCACAACGCCACACTCTAGAAACCAAAAAATTAGCCTTTATCACGCCAGGCAGGCATCCCATGAGTATCAAACAAGCCATTCTGGGATTCCGATCGTGACATGACCTACCCTCACCCTTAATCCGGAACTGCGAGGCGAAGAGCGTTGGGTCAGCAAGTCGAAGCAGAAACCCAAACAAAATGGAACAGAAGCACCTTGGTAGATTTCAGGACAGAGGGGGGAGGGCCTCAAACGGAACCGATCTACAGATCGCCTGGACCCAATAAAATCACCACTTAACAGAAGACCTTAACGGACACATGCACATAAAATGAAGTTGAAAGTTGAACTTCAAAGGCCCCCTCTTGTCCTGATCTGCACACCGTTCATGGCGGTTTATGGATTATTCTCCAGGAGAATTGATCAGATCCCGCCGTAGCGGGAGGATTCCATGGGGGTGGAGAGTGGCTGAGCGCAGCTCGGGGCTCGTAGGTAGAACGGTTTTGGCCTTTGTGATCGCAACTTCGCTGTCAGCGGCAGTTAGCAGCGCCGACCAGGCATGGGCAGCTCCAGATGTCTGCGAGCTCAAAGAAGGCGAGCTGACTATCAGCGATCTGCCCGCCGGTTCGTCCGCTATTCTGTGCGATGCAGTGGGACGCGTAGTGACCTACGACGGTGCAGGTGTGACCGTCCCCGAACCCGGTACTGCCGTGAGCATCGACACGCTGACCACAGATGGTGAGTCCCATGGATTCACGCTGGAAGTCGCCGCTGACGGCAAGGTGTCCTATAACCTTGACAACGCCAATGTGGACACATCCACCACAGGTTCCGATCGTCCCGACTCCCTAGCGGACCCTTTGGCTGGCCTGCCTGAAGGTACGGATACGGCCGCCGACGCCTCAGACACCGGAACCGGCGCCGAAGTAGCCGCCGTGGACTCACTTAGTTCCCCTTCGGCGTGCAGCGACGGCGCGTACGCAACGGAAGACCGCAAGGAGTACGGCACGTACAACTGGTACATCGGCGACGGCGGAATGCCTGGCGGCCTATCGCGAAATGATGCCAAATGGGCTTTCTATGACGCTATCGACAACATCACTGACAGTCACAACGACTGTGGATATAGCGACACAGTCGGCGCGAAGGCAAATTTCATGTCCGAAACCAGCCGGGAAGCCAGCGTCAACGCTTCCAACGGGTGCACTGGTCGGGATGGGGTCAGTGTTTGGGACGCGGGAGATCTCATAGCTGGCGCCGTCGCAACGACCTGCTCGTACACTTGGTCCATGCCGGGTGTGAAGAACGACCTGCGCGAAGCCGATGTCCGCTTCAACACCCATGACTACAACTTTACGAACAAGCCGACAGCGAGTTGCAACAACAAATTCGATATCCGCTCAGTCGGCACACATGAGGCAGGACACGTATTCGGGCTGGGTCACGTCCGTTCGGGACACGAGAACCTCACGATGTACACAAGCTCGTTCCCGTGCAAGACGATCGCTAGGACCCTTGGAAAGGGAGACATCCTGGCACTTCGCAGCATCTACTAGGAGGACATCAGTGAGCTGGGCAAGGCGACTCGCAGGTTTGCTGCTGGTGGTGCCCGTGATGGTGTCAGCCGTGGCATGTACGGCAAGCAGCGATAACGACGAAGGGGCAGCGTCCTGTGCCTACCAGGTTCTATATCAGGGCCGCACATACCAGGGTGTCGCAAATGTGAAATTCATAGCCGGAAAGGAACTCGGCAATGCCACCATCCCGCCCTGCAACGACACAGGCGGGCAGGATAAGTCCGACGATACCGAAACCCAGGAAACTGCCTACACGGTAAACGGAATCTCCCCGGAAGTGGCCATCGCGGTTGGGGATACTCCAAACGAGGCCAAGCTTGTAGCCGCCTACTCGGGCAAGGAACTTCCGGCCGAAATTAAGAAACTAATCGACGGTTCGTGAAGCTTTGTGCGGGGCATCAATTCTCGAATGGAATTGATGCCCCGCACTGGCGAAGCATATAAATCCGGCCCGCGTATACCTGTAAGGGCTTGCCGAAAAACAAGGGGAGGGCGGGGGTTGCGCGGGTTTCTGGTGTGGCGTCCCTCATATGCAACGTGCCGCAGGTGCGTGCGCTGCGTTTACATGGGGTGCCCTCGGGTCGTCGCCTGAGGGCATTCGGCTCCCAGAAGTTGGAACAGAACCACTACTGCTCGACAAAGCCAGGTAGCCGGATCACCGATGCCCGCCGGTCACCCCGTCCCCGGGTACCTCCACTGAAAGTAAGCCAACTGCCTGGCCCTAGCCTCCACCACCGCCATCCGCGCCTCCCGCTCCACAGGCTCAGTATGTGACGTCTGGCCGGTCATCTGCCCCTCCCACTTCCGGTAGAGGAGGCCCACCTCCTCGTTGAACCACCCGCGACTGACGGCGCTCAGGGCGAGAAGAAGGCCCGTGTCCTCCGACGCAGGCAGGGCCATCCAGCCGCCAAGGGCGAGCAGGAGGTCGCGGCGGACGAAGAGGGTGGCGGGATGGACCTGGGCGCGGAAGCCGTTCGCCTTCCAGAAGTCGAGGACCTCGCCGCGCTCGATCGGGCCGTTGGCGGGGTCGCCTGGGAAGCCGGCCGTGGAGCCGTCCGGGAGGAAGTCCAGGACGCGGGACGTCGCCCAGCCGATCGTGGGATCCGCTTCGAGGGCGGCCAGGTCGCGGGCCAAGACGCCCGGGGTCAGTTGGTCGTCGGCGTCGAGGATCTTCACGTACTCGCCCTCAGCGTGGGCCAGGGCGATGGTGCGGGCGACGCCGGGGCCGCCGGGCCGGCCTTGGCGGAAGGTCACCCGGCTGTCGTCGGGGACGTGGGGGGCGACCTTGTCCGTTTGCCCGTCCTCTTGGATCACCCAGTGCCAGTCCCAGCCGTCGGGCAACTCCTGCTCGCGCAGTGACTTGTACGCCTCAGCCAGGAACGAGGCCGACGGTGCGTGGACGGCGGTGACGATGATGATGCTCCGGCTCACCGGTGCTCACCACCTTTCCAGGGGAGTGGTGAACAGGAGTTCCGTGCGGTCGCCGGGGAGTGTGATGTCGGAGATGTCGACGACGCGGTCGTGGATGTCGTACGAGGTCTTGCGGAGGAGGATCACTGAGGTGCCGGGCGGGAGTTCCAGCTCCTCCGCCTCTTCCGGCGTCGGTGGCCGGGCGGTGAGGCGCTCCTCGATGCGGTCGATCTCGATGCCCACCGCGTAGAGCTGGTTCTGGGTGCCGCCTGGCCATGGCTCCTTGGAGTCGTCCAGGAGGTCGGGGTTGGCGGCGACCATGTCGCGGACGAGGTAGGAGGTCACCAGGTTGAAGGGGGCCGTCTCTGCCGCGTATCGGGTGCGGTAGGTGCGTTCGAGGAGCACCGTGCCCTCGGGGACGGCCATGGCGTCAGCCAGGTCCTTGGGGGCTTTGATCTCCTGGTACTTCGCGTAGAACACCAGGTCATCGAGTTCCAGGCCGGTGTCGTGTTCCGTCGCGCCGGTCTGGGCGCGTTCGGCCAAGGGTTCGCGGGCTCGGTCCTTCTCCCACTGGTGCCGCGTGTTGTCGCGGACTGCCGCTGTGCGGGGGCGGCGGACGAAGTTGCCGCGGCCGTGCTGCTTGTCGATCAGCCCCTCCTCGTTGAGGAGGCGGAGCGCGTTCTGGACGGTCGGGACGCTGCGCTTGTAGTGCTTGGCCAGGTCTGTTTCCGAGGGCAGACGGTCACCGGGCTTGCGCGTCCCCTCGCGGATGGATCTGCGGATGTCGTCCGCGATCACTTCGTACGCCTTGGGCATGGTGCTCACCGATCCGTTGCGCGGCCTGGGCCATTTCTCTGACTCCAGACTACGACTCCTAAAGAGGTCTTGACGACCCGGCGAGGGGTACGTCATAGTCACAGCAAGTCCTAAAGAGGAGTTGAGGAGAAGACCTCTTCACCTCTTGCTGTCCTTGCGTCCGGAGGAAAGCCCGAAGGGGTGAGTACGAAGGCAGCGTCTGGCCTTTGAGAACTCAACAGAGTGTCCGAACGAGTGTTTTTGATCTTCGGAGTGCGAACGGCCTTACAGAGCGCCGCACTTCGGAGGTCATGGCCACTCGTCCTGCTTGTCCTCCATCTCGAAGGAGACCTTGATGCGTCTCGCCATTGGCGACGTCGTCCGCGACCGCACCGACCTGGTCATCGGGACGGTCGTCCGTATCGACCACAACGCGGCCCGCCGCGTCGTCCTGAACGTCCCGAACGGGTCCTACCGGCTGGCCGCCGTGACCGATCTGGAGATCGTTCGCCGCTACTCCAAGCCGCCCACGGCGAAGCTTCGTGTGGTGGCCGTGTTCGTCTTCGTCGTCGCGCTGCTCACCGCGTACGTCGCGGGCCACTCCGTCCAATTGCTGGGCGGGAGCTGGCTGTTGACGGCCATGGCGGCGCTCGGCGGCTACCAGATGCACGAGATCGCGTTCCGCCTGGGCCGACGCCTGATCGGGCCGCGCCGCTTCCGCGTCTGACCACTTCCGCACCGCTTCGGCCGGCGGCGGTGGCCGACGGGTCACATCAGCCCACCCCGCTGGCCTTCCCCCATCCCATCCAGGAACCCCAGGAGAAGAACCATGCGAGCGTTCGTCGGCAATCAAGAAGCCGTGGACGATCACGAATTCGCCGAGTTGGCCCGAGGGGGCGACGATTTTCCAGACGGCTTCCTTCCGGCCCTGTTCCTCGGCCTCGTCGACGAGTCCGAGGAGGAGCGCCGGGCACGGCGGGCGGCGGCCGAGGACATCCTCGCCGACCTGATCGAGCACAGCCCCGACGGCATGTACACGGTCTACGCGCAGGAGATCGCGGCCATTCCCTCGCTGCGGAAGCGGTCCCGTAAGGCAGGCGTCAGCCGGATGCCGAGGGTGGCGTGATGGACGACCTGTACATCCCCGCGACCCCGTACATCGTGGCCCTGGCCGTCGTCGCGTTGCTGATGTGGCGTTGCGCCCGGAAGCTGCGAGGCATGGCGGCGCCCGCGATCTGGGTCGCCGCTTTCGCCGCGATCGTCTGCACGGGGTATACGGCGGACACGAGTTGGCGGTTCGCCGCCGACTACCTGGACATGGGCAGCACGCTCGAACGCGCCGCGATGTTCGCCGCCGCCGAGCTGGCGCTGTTCGCTAACTCGCTCCTCGCGCGCCAGAACCTGAACGGCCCGAAAGGGACGCCCGGTGCGCCCGGCGTTCTCGTCTGGGCGATCACCGGAGTCCAGATCATCCCGGCGTACGCCGAGTCGGGCCTGATCGGCGGGACGGTCCGAGCCTTCTTCGGGCCCGTCATGGCCGCGTTGCTGTGGCACCTGGCCCTGGGCATCGACCTCCGTCACCAGAAGCCCGGCGCCGAGTCCAACGGCCTGGCCGCGCGCGTCGGCAGGGCACTGGGCGAACGTCTCCTCTCCCGCATCGGCCTGGCCGAACAGGACCGGGACGCCGCACAGATCACCCGCGACCGGGCCACGGTCCGGGCGGTGAAACTCGCGGCCCGGCTCGCCATGATGGCGCCCGCCGAGCGGGGAAAGCGGGCGGGGAAGCGGCTCGGGCGTCGGCTCTCCGACGCGGTGGACCGTGCCTGCGTGGGCACGGACGACGAGCAGCGCCAGAAGCTCCTCGCCCAACTTGCCGCACGGCGCCATGCGGTCACCCTGGCCACCATCGAACTGCGTTCGCCCTGGGAGGGGTTGGGCGCCGATCCGGTGGCCTCCGCGCTGGCGGAACAGACCCGCGAGCAGATGCGCACGGCGACCGCGAGCATCCGGAGTCAGGCCCTGCCCGAACTCCTCTTCCCCGATGTCGTCCCTGTTCAAGGGGCGGACAAGGAAGAGCGTTCACCTGAACAGCCGGACCAGGGCGAGGTGAACACGGAGGACGACGCACAACCGTCCAAGCTGAACACCGAGGAAGCCCGCGCCGCCATCGAGAAGGGGTGGGCCACGGGTCTCACCGTGCGGGACACCGCAGCACTCGCGACCCGCGCCCCCAGCTTCGTCCACAACGTGTTCGTGAAGCTGGACTCCGAACGCGGGCCTCGGCCGATGCGCGGCCAACTCGCCCTGGTCAACAGCGTCAACGGCCACGACGTCCAGGCGGACGACGACGCCGACGCGGACGGCGTCTGAGAGCCGTTCGGCAGCTCTCCCCCTCACACGCCGACGCCCGGCCCTACGGCCAAGCAGCGGCCGGGCGTTGGCTTCTCTCCTGTGGTTCCGGAAGGAAGTGTCAGTGGAGTACGAGGACCAGAAGGGTCCTGGAGACAACTCGGAGAAAGAACTCTTCGAGCGGCTGGAAGCCGAGATGAGCAGCGGTTCAGGCGAAAGTCCGAAGCCGACGGACGAGGCCGTGAACCTTGGCAAGGAACGTACGGAGACGGAAGCCGACGCGGACAGTGCTTCCGAGGGCCCGGTCGTCGACCAGCCGTCTCCGGCCCACGCGGGTCCGGGACTGATCGACAGGATCAGGAGTTCCCAGCGCCGGGACGTGATCCCCGCCTGGGCGAAGTCCACCGGGGAGTTCAAGGACGCGATGCGCTGGCTGGCCGGGCACGTCTGGCACACCATCGCCTTCCACGCCGTCCGCGTCCCCTTCCTCTATGTGCCCAAGCTGGTCTGGCGCTCTCCCCTCGGAGTCGCCAACACCGTTGGCCAGATCGTCCGTTGGGTCAGTGACGCCGAGAGCGAGCCGCTGCGTCGGGCGGAGGCGCGGCGCGAGGACACCGATCGATACCTCAAGCTCTCCCGGCAGCGTGACCGCCGGGCGGTGTGGCGGGGGTCGATGCTCGCGGTGATGGCGCCGGTCGCCCTGGGGGCTGTGCTGTACATCACATTCGGCGCGTCGTCCGGGGTGCGGCTCCTCACTCTCGTCCTCGCGGTACTGGGGTTCGGGGCGAAGGGGGCGCCGGCGGATGCACCGCTGGTGACCCGCGCGGTGATCAAGGCAGAGGTACAGAAGCTGACCAGCGACATCGTGGTCAGGGCAATGGCCTCAATCGGTGTCGGCCCCATCACGAGCGCCGTCGCGAAGGGCGGGGACGGCATCACGTTCGCCGCCCCCATCACCCGTGACGGGCCCGGGTGGCGTGCGGACATCGACCTCCCGCTCGGTGTGACGGTCGCGGATGTGGCCGCCCGGCGGGCCCGGCTCGCCTCTGGTCTGCGTCGTCCGCTGGGCTGTGTCTGGCCTGAGGGCGATCCCACGGTCCATGAGGGCCGGCTCGTCCTGTGGGTCGGTGACCGGGACCTCTCCAAGACCGGGTTCGTGAAGTGGCAGTTGGCCGCTGCCCGAAGGCACGACATCTTCAAGGGAAACCCCTTCGGCATCGACCCGCGAGGCCGGAGCCAAGTCGTCCCGCTGATTCAACACAACCTGCTGATCGGCTCGTTGCCGGGCCAGGGCAAGACGGCGTCGGTCCGGGTGATCGCCTGTGGCGCCGCCCTCGACCCGTCCGTCGAACTCTGGCTCCACGAGAACAAGGGGACCGGCGACCTGGACGCCCTCAAGTGCGTCTCTCACCGGTTCGTGTCCGGCATCGACGACGAGTCGATCCGGTACGCGGCCGACTCGCTGAGGCTGCTGCGCGAGGAGGTCATGCGCCGGGCCGCCGCGATGAAGAAGCTGCCCCGCGATCTGTGCCCGGACAAGCGGATCACCCGGGAGATCGCGGACAAGCGCTCCCTGAAACTCTGGCCGCTGCTCGCCGTGTTCGACGAGTGCCAGAACCTGTTC